>JAQVOJ010000065.1:1911-15891 GCA_028702675.1 Bacteroidales bacterium | reverse complement strand
GGATTAAGGTACAATAAACGACTTAATTCTAATTTTGTTTCGAAAGTAAGTGGATTTTCAACCAAGCTTACTAAACCATAAAAATTTTGATTCTTAGACAAATATGTCCTTTTCATTTAAATAAATTTGATTAATAAAATAATGAATAAAAATGAATATTTTTGTTAATCTACACCTGCGCAATACGTCAATGAACGCAAAACGATACACTTAAAACAGAGATAAAATATTTATAATTATTGGGTTAATATCAATTTTAAAATCATCAAAAATCATACCGAAATACAGTAGCATTAATGTTTTAAGAGATTATATTTAAAGTTTATTTAATTTCTACTATCAAAATGTGTATTTATTCTGACGTAATTATTGTCATATATAAACACGAAATTATAATAACACTCAAAATTGCACACCTATTTTTTGACAATATATTTTACCAGACTATGAAATCATTGCTAAGATTCATACGTCTTGAAGTTGGTTGCTGTTTACCATTACTTAAACGACTAACCTCTTCAAAAATATGATTACGTAATTCAGAAACACTAATTTGCTTGTTACCATCAGTGTCAGCAGTTCTTTTTCTAAGTCCGTTAATCAAAGAGTATGTAAAGATACCGTTTTCCATATCTTCACTTTCGAGAGCATATCCTCCTCCCGAGGCAGCTGATATAACAACAGCACCAGTACCTTTGCTTAAATCAGCAAATAAAAGCTTCATTAATTCAAATGAGTTTTGCAAACCGGTTTTTGGTTTATCATCAACATTTCCGAACAGAGTAATACCTCTTGTTGCGTCGCTTTCGCTTGCTACCTCAACAACAAACTCGCCTTTATCAACTTCGCCGCTGTGGCATGCGTCCATAAGCAATAATTTATTCCGTGCCGGGATACCATCAAGCAAACCCTCTATTTCGTCATATTTCAAGCCTCGACCTGCGGGATTCTTAAAATTAATATCGCTTGTTGCAAAATAAAAATCCAGATTATCGTCAAGTAAACCATGTCCTGCAATATGTATATACACATAATCCTCTACATTGCTATTCATGAGTTTCTCTTTAATTGCTAATACATTCTCACGTGTACAACTAGTATTAAAAAACGTGTCAACATAAATATTGTTAAAAAGATCACGATTTTTACTAAAAATATCAATAAAACCTTTACCATCATTCACTGTATATCTAAGATTATAGAAGTCGTCAATATAGTCTGATACAGCCAAAGATATCAAATATAAATCGGGTTTTTTATCTAGGCTTCTATTACAGTAAACCTCAAATTCCTCTTTAAGAGATTCTACACCTCCTGAATTGTGGCAAGATACCTGTATTTTGTTATTACCAATTGATAATGGTACTTCTAATTCAGAAGTAAGCTCATGACTTTGATTTTCAGCCAGCGAATATCCTGTTGTACCAAAAACCGGTACATCATTAATCCATACATTAATTCTGTCAATATAAAACTTTTCGTCATTTGTTTTAACAATAAGATTGAGGTTTTCCTTATTAGTATTAAGTTCAATATTATCAATATTTACAATTTGAATTTCCGGCATATGAATTTCATTATCAAGCATTTCTTCAGTAAATCCGGCTTTACTTAATCTTTTAATATAAGCTTTATGATACAATTCAACAATATCTTCGGGAAAATAACCGAACTGCTGTAAAACAATATCAGGACGGTTGTATTTTAAATCGAACTGTTCTGGAGGAAAAACTCTACCTTTATAATTAAATCCCATCCCTGTAAGAGCATCGCCGGTAGCCATATAGTAATTGTCGGGAGTAATAAAGACAAGCTTTCCTAAATCAACTACATATATAGTTAAGAGCAAATCCCCCGAATCGAGATTCCACAGACAAATTGAAGCATCTTCGGCACTACTAATCAAATATCCATGCTTATGATTAATTTCAATATCATTAATAAAACTGCGATGCCCTTTGTAAAGAATATAATTTTGCCCTTTTGAATATCTTCTAATTTCGTATCCATTACAAGTATAAGTATCGCCCGTATTAGGGTCTTTCTTTTCAAGATAAACATCATTTAAAGAAGGATATTTGCGCATCATTGTAAGCAAATAATTATTGGGGAATAACACATCTGCAAGTCCTGTGCTAATTCTTGATTCTTCGAGCAACTCGTAATCAGTCAACGAAACACGATATCTGTCTGCTTGATTTTGTTGTTCGCCCATTGCTATAAACATTTTATCATCATTAAAATACAATTGATAATAAATGTGTTCAAAATCTTTTTTGCTTTTTCCAGATTTTGTAATCTTCTTTTTCCTCTTTTCGGCGGGTTGATTAATTTTTAATGAAGATATATTCGCGACTTTCATTAAAGGTGTTCTATCGCCATATTTACCACCTGAATATGCAATTCTTTTCCCATCGGGACTTATTGACACCGAATAAACGTTTTGGTCGAACCAAGGAATATCCCCTACTTCCTGTTGTGCACTTTTTTGAATTCCTTTAATATTAAATGTTTCCTGCAATTTGCTCCCTGCCGGATGTAATCTAAAATACTGCAATGGCATTTTCTTTTCAAAATCTACTACCGATGCTTTATTATCTCCACCGGCAGTAGCTACAATATTAGTATTCGGTGAAAAGCTGATATCATTTATACGTGCCCCATGTACATCAATACCTTCTACCTCAACTTTATCCTCACCAAATCTCATCATATATACATACCCAAGCTCATCGCCAAAAGCTAAGTTATTGCCCGAACTGTCCATTTGCATACTGTAAACATTAAAACTGCGAGGAACAATATGTTTCTCAAATCTTACATTACTATCTCTAAGCTTCCATACAGAAATACTTCTATCGCTTGATGCTACTGCAAAATACTCTCCATTGTCGGTAAAATCTATATCATTTATGTTTAGGTAATGTATATGTTCTCTATTTTGTAATGATAATTTTTTATTGCAAAAATATAACCAGCCGCGTTCGTCTCCTGCAACAACAATGCTTCCATCGGGTGATACGGCAACATTAGTAAAGTTAACATACATATCTCTGTTTGCCAGAGATTTAATCCCTTTACGTAGAAAAGGTCCTTTCAACTTAAATCCGCCATCATCAAGTTCTTTGTCA
The DNA here is from genome assembly GCA_028702675.1 of Bacteroidales bacterium. Classification (GTDB taxonomy): domain Bacteria; phylum Bacteroidota; class Bacteroidia; order Bacteroidales; family ML635J-15; genus JAQVOJ01. The sequence goes on along the minus strand of JAQVOJ010000065.1, from coordinate 12,760 downwards.
ACAGAATTATTAGTAGGCTTAACTTCTAAACTTAACATATTAAACACATAATTATCACTTGATGTACTTACAATCAAATCTGACTTACCGGAAAACTGTAGTGCATTAACTCTTTGCTTTGTAGGTATCTTGAACTTATAAAACTGCTTCCCTGCAATTATATCAGTAATAACAATATCATTACTGTTATCGGCACTAGCAATATACCTGCCTGTATTATCCCAATTGATACATATAATATCATCGGAATGTCCTGTTTGTACAATAGGTACAACATCTTGTGCTTGAGATTGCACTATAAAACTTACAATCAGAAACGAACTTATTAAAACAATTATATTTTTCATGATTATTGATTTTTATATTGTTGCAAACTACGTATGCGATCATCTTTACCCATTGGAACCAAATAAGACATTTTTGCCAATCCGTATCCTACTAATACTGCATCAGAATCATTTTCCGTGAGAGGTGTTCTATGATACTGTAAGCTTAGAACAAGAAATCTGCTTAAATAAATATCGAGCCCTGCTTTAGGAGAAATATGGCTTGTAATATCAGACATATTATTTAGAGAAGGGGCATTTGCAAAATCGAATTCAACTTCTTGGTATTGCTCATCAATTTCTAAAAAGTTTTCTTTACCATACCTAAGGGAATAATCGCTTAAAACTGGGAATCGGATATCAACACCTGCAGACAAAGCAAGATGAATAGAGCCTAATCCAAAGTGAAATTTATATGCAAATCCTACCTGTGGCAACAAGGAAAAAACACGAATACTTAAAGAGTCGGTAGTAGAGTTTTCATAAATATCAGTAAAATTACTACTCAAGAAGTAATCTGATGTTTCGATTGAAACAGCAGGTAATAGCTCTATTCTATGTCGATTGTGTCCCCATTCAAAAGGGAAACCTACAAAAATAGATGACCCTATGGCATCATACACATTTGCGTTAAATACCTTTCTGGTGTCGTCAGTTTTGCATGTTTCAATTGAAAAAGAATCTTGAGAAGAATAACTCAAAAAGCCATAAGAGTAACCAGCACTATAACCTCTTACTATTTGTTGCGAATGAGTGTTAATTGAAAACATAAGTAACAATATAACAGCCGAAACTAAATATTTCATATTCTTTAAGTTTTAAAAACGAATATACTAATAAATTCGATACACTAAAATATTTTAAATAAAATTACCTTTTTAATTTATTTTTAAAACAAATAAGGATGTAGCATAGTTCATTTTAATCGCCACACAAAACATTAGCTTAATAATGCATCTTGATTATTATATTATTTAATCAATCTGTGATAACCTAAACTAAATTCCCAAAAATCGGCTTCTCCAAAATTAGCACTAATATTTGTACCAATAAAGAAATTATTTTGCGGGTAAAATTGAGTTTTTTTCATATATAACTTTAATCCCAATCTTGTAGGGAAAAAGTATTTTAACAAATAATCAGTTTTCTTGCTATGTTGAAATATTTCATCGAATGTTTGATAAAACGGTTTATACAAAGTTAAACCTCCTTGAACATCAATAGCTACATGCCCCATTAAAAATTCTACACCTACAAATGCATGAGTACTAGTACTATTTTTATGAGCTTGTTGGTAAAACCCTTCAATATTATTATCAGTAATATAATTATAATAATGTTGATAATAGCGGGCTGTAAGTCCTGCATATAATTTAATGTATTGTCTGTAAATAATTCCTACCGAAAGTTCTGTGCTATAAACAGGCTTTATTTTTCCACCAATTGGACCCGATGTGCCTCCCAAAGCATGGAACCCTACTCCTTGCCTAAAACCAACCACAAAGTGCTTTGAATAATCAGGGATATGCCTCACCGGTGTTTCTGTTAACAAAAAACTGTTGGAAGTTTGTAAAAACATTGCCGAAATACTTACAGCTGCAGAATTAAGTCCGAAATTTGGTAATACTGTATGTCCATTTGAACTGTGCAAATATCCTCCGCCAACACGCAAAACTATTTTTTCTGATGTATAAACATTATAATAGCCTATCAATTGAAAAGAAAATGCAAAACTTGAACCTATAGCCTTATTTAGCGGATTGTTATCTTTATCAAAAGGTGTATCGAAATAGGACATTCCAAGCCCTATTCTAAAACTAAAAGAATTAGCAATTTTTCTGCCCGGACGTAATTCAATATAATTAAGAGCTGTATAAGATTTTCCAAAAACAGTATCGTTGCCTAATACATTGAAAGACAAAGAAATTCCGGATATAGGATAACTATAAAAGCTTTCCCATGACTTTTCGTCTCCATAATGAATTCGTCCAAAATTAATTCTATATCTCTGCTGAAGAGTTCGTTTAGGAAAGAAACTGTTAGTTTTAACAATTTTACCAAGTTGTATTTCAGGTTCAATAAATCTACGTGTATTGGTGTTCTGAGCCAGCCCAATTACTGGTATAATAAAGCTTAATAAAGTATGTAAGAAATATTTTTTTATTCCAATCAATGGTAGCTAATAATACGTTAATTAAATAATAAAGATACAAGTGCAAAAATATTATTATTTACTACATTTTAATATTTTATTACTGTAAATATTTAAATAAATCAACACGTAAAGAAAAAACAACTCATAATATGTATTTTTCATTTACTTTATCTTTAGGCTTATGCTCTTAAAAATCTCAAAAGCAGTTGTAATAGTAGAGAGGTCAGTATATAGTCTTCCATCTTTACCTGAATAATGACCATGTCCGATAGGGTTTAAATGGTAAATATTCATAATATCATTGGGATTAACGTCAACAGCATATATTAGAGAAGGCTGGCATGATGCTTTATAATCTCTATCGCTGGAATACTTTGCATTTGTCCAAAAATCGTTTACATCCCATGGTTGATTAAATTCAACTACTACTCGAAATTTATCTTTTATTAAAGTTTTGGGAGAAGTGGAAATCACAAAATCAGCTTTTGGCGTAGCACCTGTATATGCATCAGCGATTGGATTTGCCTCACTAGGAATGTGTAGCTTACCATCATTAAATGTTTCAGACCATTTATGAATAAAATATGGCAATGTAGCTTGATATCTGCGAGGTCCGGGTTTCCAATTACCGGTTTCTTTACTGCCGTATGGATAAACTCCAGAAGCAAATGCTTGCGTAACATATAATGGTTGAATTATATTTCCATTAACATCTTCGATCCATATAGCAAAACTGGGATGATTATGCTTTTTACCTTTTAAAAATTCAAATGTGAATTCAAGATACTCTGTATTTATATTAATTGATATAGTATCGGTATAAATATTCCTATTTTTTTTGAATAATTGTGCCTGAGAGGCATTTGACATAACAATTATAACAAAAACTACTAAATAGTATTTTAAATTTCTCATATTCATTGTTTTTAAAAGTCAATAATTATTCCGATAGTAGGCACTATTGTTCCACTCCCTTCCTTATCAATGGCTCTAAGATTATAAAGTGTTGGGTCATTTTCATTATATAAAATATTTCCATTGGGGTCTTTATTTGTGATAATATCTTGTGTTTCGGATTTAAAATTATAAACATTTTGAATATCAATATATAGTTTAAGAGCTGAGCGTTTAAAATTCCATTGTTTATCAATTCTAAAATCGAGCTGATGGAAAGGTCCAAATCTATTAGCATTTAACAAAGAATAATCAAAATACGGTGCATTTCGTAAATTCCAAGCAGCAACTTGTTCCGAGAGTTCAATATTATAAGGGGTATAAGGCAATCCACCGGCGAATCGCCACTTCACGCCTACAAACCAATTCTTTTTAAATTTCTTAGTAGCAGTTACAATAAAAACATGACGATTATCCCACGAACTGCTAATATATTTTCCATCAATGTCTTTAAATTCACTAATAGCATAAGTGTAGCTAGCCACAAGCGAGATGTTACCATTTAAACGAGTTTGTGCAAGCAATTCTATACCATAAGCACGCCCTTCGGCGGTAGATTCAATTTCGGTATCGCCCACTACGCCAAAATCCACCGGCATAAAAGCCAAAGCCATACTATCACGAACAGAAAACGGATAATTATTATAAAACTTATAAAAAGCCTCAATCGAAATAATACTATTAGCATTTGGTCGAAACTCGATACCTGCAATAGCATGTTCTGCCTGAATATATTTTATGTCATTATTTTTATTTACAAGTATTCCAAGATTATTTCGATATCCAAGACTCGTATATGGAGGCAGTTGATAATATCTGCCTACATTGGCGTTTAAACTCCATTTATCACTTATTGCCCATGTTGCCGACAATCGAGGTGAGAATTGTGGAAGTGGATTTTGCATACTTTCAGAATAAGTATTTCCATCAATTCTAAAACCAAAGCTTATAGTTAACCTATTATTAATCAAATTTTTACTTGCTTGACCGTACAATCCGTATTTAAACAAATCTATATCGCTATTATACATTAAAGTATCAATTTCGTTTTGAATCAATAGCCTTCTGAAAGTTTCATTAGAGTATTTAGAATATTCGCCACTAAGTCCGTAACTAAATTTCAATCCTGAAGATAAATTATAATAATTTTCGAATCTAAACTTATTTTCGGCCTCGAATGAATTGTAATCACTAATTAAGTTCCCAGAATTCTCAATATTATTAAAATATTTATAAGAACGATTGTAAAGCATATTTCTACTTAGCACAAAAGTTTGATAGCCATTGTTTCGGTAATGCTTATAAACAGCTCCTAAAGCATAACTCCATTGTTCGCTTTCAGGAATATTACCCAATAAATATCTTTGATACTCATCAGGATTTTCTATATCGGTATCTAGAACATTGACATCAAAAGCACCCAATCCGATAAAAGTTATTTCGTTTCTATCATCAATTTTAGTTTTTACTTTAAACTGAACATCATTAAATGTTGGTAAAAACGGTAATCCTATAAGCTTAAATAAGAATTGCAGATACGATCTTCGTGCCGAAATAATGAATGTTGTATTATCGCTTAATGGTCCATCTGCAGTTAAAGAAACTTCTGAGGCACCTAAGCTACCTCTAAAACGAAGAGCATCGCTATTGCCATCAATTTGTCTAAAATTAAAAACACCACTTAGAGCATTACCACGATTAGCAGGAAAAGCACCCGAATAAAAGTTTACTTCACGAATAAAGTCAGCATTAAGGATACCGTTTGTTCCACCCGATGCTCCTTGTGTTGCAAAGTGATTGATGTTCGGAATTTCTACCTCGTCTAAGAAAAACCTATTTTCGTTACTTGCTCCACCTCTTACAATAATGTCGTTACGATTTTGACCGGGTATAGCAGCAATTCCAGGTAAATTTTGAATTACTTTAGAAATATCTCTATTTGCTCCGGGAGCATTTTCTATCTCACTCAATCCAACTGTTCTGAGAGATACAGGAGCTTCGTCGCGTTTTTTGAAAATACTGGCTTTAATTTCAACCTCGGCAAGTTGCACTGCAGTTTCTTGCATAGCAATATCTATATTGGTAGTTTTTCCGGGTGTTACGTTTATTTCTTCGGTAACTGCAGTAGCATATCCTAATGAAGAAGCTGTAAGCCTATAAATTCCTGGCTCAACACCGGTAATCAAAAAATTTCCATCAAAATCCGAAGTAGCTCCCAAATCAGTTCCTTCAATAAAAATATTACTGAAAGGCAAGGCTTGATTACTTTTCTCTTCAAAAATACGCCCGTTTATACTTCCTGTTTGTGCAAAAATTACAGATGAAATTATTGCAAAAAGTGTCAATAATAATGCTTTCATTAATGATTAATCAATTAAGTTTAACATTCGATATTAACAAATCAAACTTAACTTTGCTTAAGTATATATGTAAAAACTTATATATTGTATTCATGCTTATAAAGTTGCTGTAATAAATCGGGGGTTTTATCTTGAGCCCTAATATGCATATATTCTAACAACTTGGTAACAGCTTGCTCTACAGATATTTTTGGATAATGAAAGGATGCATAATTCAAAAACTTAATGATTTGAAAAGCATTAATCTTTGTGAAAAACCTTTTTTTAAAGCTATTAAAACTTGAAGAATTTAATTTTACATCTGCTAATAAAGCTTCGAAATTAATATCCTTTGCAAAAGTATAGATAATCGGATCAATATTTTTGAGAACAATTTCAATATCATTAAAACTATACTTATACATTATTTCTATTGAAGAAAACCATTTTTTAAGCATTTTAAACAATATAGGATGATAAACGCAATAATCACTAGAATTTAGAATCTTATTTACTTCGGGACCTGTACCAAATGGGACTCTTGAAGATACTCTTGGCGATGGATACACACATGTTTCAAAAATACTTCCGATATTAGTTTGAGACGTAATTTTGTGTAAAAAGTAAAAGTCTTCACCACCTTGACGCTTATTCATTCCCCCTACTTTAATATAGTTTTCGGCTTTTACTGCAAAACACGATCCTATTGTATGTATTGCATGTGGATATCCGGCAAACTCCAATCCCAAACGAAAATATCGTAAATACAATTCGTACTTAGCGATAGCATCGTAAATATTTTTGCTAAACTTTTCTCCATCTATTGGATGTTGAAATCTAAGAACAGCAGCACCATAATTAGTATTAGTTTTAAAACAATCGTATATAGCTGTCAAATAATTTGGTTCTATTTTCACATCTGCATCCAACGAAGCAATTATTCCATTGGGATTATCACTGTGATTAAACCATTTTATTGCAGTATCCATGCCAATTTTTCTGGCAGAACCTACACCTGCATGTTTATCTTTAAACTGATGATGGTAATAATGCAACGAGATTTGCTCTTGAGAATGAGATTCTTTGAAAAGTTTTAATTTTTCAATACTATTTTTATTTTGCTGTTTAATTTCAAAACTTGATGAAATACTATCGTTAACAATTACAATAACAGCTACATTACAATCGGGGACATTACATTCCCATAAATTATTTATTAGGTTTAATAATTCCGGTTCGTTATGAACAGGTATAACTACAACTATTTGAGTATTGTTAGATGGTATTGGAATGTTAATATCATAACTAACAAACCTTTTGAAATACCAATCGGCAAAACCCATATTACAATTCGCCTTTTTTAGCTTTTTCGTATCTAATGTTCAATAAATCAATAATTTCTTTTGTAATGTTCATACCTTCGCTGGCATATAAAACATTAGTACCACCGGCATTCCCGAGCACAAGGTTAAACTGTCCCTTGTTGTATTCTGCCATAAAATTCATAACAGAATCGTATAATTGCTGATTCATTTCTTCCTGTCTTTGCACTAACTTTTCGGTTAAATCGGAATCTAATTGCTGTAAATAAGCTTGTTTGTCAATAAGTTCCTGCTGTTGTGTTTCCATACTGGCTTGGCTTATAAAACTCCCTAAACGAGCCTTCTCCATAAAAGCATTATAATCTTTCTCAAATTGCTTGAGTTGCATTTCAAGATTAGCTTTAGACCTGGCATGTTCGGTAAGTAATTCTTCGTTAAGCTCAATCGAAAACTTATACTCTAGCAATAATGTATCAAGATTTACATAAGCAATTTTTAGCCCTGTGGAATCGCCTGAAATCGAAGGAATACTAATTTCGTCTGCAGATTTTTCGACTTCCTTTTGGCTTCCCGAAGTTTTTACGAATAAAAAAACAACAGCTGCAATTAATAAAACATTTAGAATTAGACTGATAATACTCAAGTTTTGGCTTTTCATAATATTAAAAATTTATTTAAGGCAAATTTATAAATTATTTGTATTTAAAATTATATTTAAAAAAATTATGTGTCATTTTATTCTTTAAGCATTTTTACTATGTTTGTTAGCTAAATAAAATTTAAAATAATTTGATATGATAAACACACAATTATTAAACCCCGAGAGTATTGTAGTAGTAGGCGGTTCTGATGATATTCACAAACCGGGTGGTAAAGTTTTACATAATTTGATTAATGGTAGTTTTAAAGGTAAACTTTATGTTTCTAATCCCAAACAAGATGTTGTTCAAGGACTTAAAAGCTACAAAGACATAAATGATATACCCGATTGTGATTTAGCAATTCTTGCAATTGCTGCAAAATTTTGTTTTCAAACAATCGAAATTTTAATAGAGGAGAAAAATACTAGGGCATTTATTATTCTATCGGCAGGATTTAGTGAAGAAAACGAAGAAGGTGCAGCTCTTGAGAAAAAAATTGTTGATAAAATTAATAGTGTAAACGGCTCATTAATAGGTCCTAATTGTATAGGTGTATTAAATTCTAACTACACAGGAATTTTCACAACTCCTATCCCGACATTAAATCCACAAGGCGTAGATTTTATTAGCGGTTCGGGAGCAACAGCAGTATTTATAATTGAATCTGCTGTTCCCAAAGGATTAGAATTTTCGTCGGTTTATTCGGTAGGTAATAGTGCACAAATGGGGGTTGAAGAGATATTAAAGTATATGGACGAAAACTTCAATCCCGATACAGATAGCAAAGTTAAACTATTATATATCGAAAATATTGACAAACCAGACTTATTGTTTAAACACGCCTCTTCGTTGATAAAAAAGGGATGTAAAATTGCTGCTATTAAATCTGGAGGCTCCGAAGCCGGTAGTCGTGCTGCTTCCTCACACACAGGTGCACTTGCAAGTAGTGATGTTGCTGTTGACGCATTGTTTCGCAAAGCCGGAATTGTTCGCTGCCACGGTAGAGAAGAACTAATAAGCATAGCTTCTATTTTTATGCACCCCGAACTTAAAGGTAAAAATATTGCTATTATAACACATGCAGGCGGACCGGCAGTTATGCTTACAGATGCTCTTAGCAATGGTGGTCTTGAAATACCCCATATCGAAGGTAAAGCTGCCGATAAATTGCTCGAAAAACTTTTCCCGGGGTCTTCGGTGGCAAACCCAATAGACTTTTTGGCAACAGGAACAGCAGAACAATTAGGACACATTATTGACGCTTGCGAAAACGATTTTGATAATATCGATGCAATAGCCGTAATTTTTGGAAGCCCGGGACTTTTCCCTGTTTATGACGTGTACGATTTGCTCGATGAAAAAATGAAAGTATGCAAAAAACCTATTTACCCAATTTTACCTTCGGTAGTAAACGTTAAAGACGAAATTGAAAAGTTTATTGATAAAGGGCGTATTAATTTCCCCGACGAAGTAAACTTTGGTAAAGCACTTACAAAAGTATTCCATACATGCAAACCTGCGGAATTAGAAACAACAAATCTCAATATTAACAAAGAAGCTATTCGTAAAGTAATAGACAATGCACCAAATGGCTATCTTAATCCAGAACAGACAAATACACTACTTGATGCTGCGGGAATTAGCCGAGCACATCAAAAAGTAGTTTATTCTGCCGAAGAAGCTATTGAGTTTGTTAAAGACCAAGGCTATCCACAAGTTATGAAGGTAGTAGGTCCTGTTCATAAATCAGATGTAGGTGGTGTAGCTCTTAATATTAAAGATAAAGAATCTGTTATAGAAACTTTCAATAGATTAATGAAAATTAAAGATACATATGCTGTATTAATGAATAAAATGCTATTTGGTACCGAAGTTTTTATTGGTGCCAAACGCGAAGATAAGTTCGGACATATGGTGCTTACCGGGTTGGGTGGTATTTTTATTGAAATTCTTAAAGATGTAAACACAAGTATTACACCCGTTTCGTTTGATGAGGCTAATTGGATGATAAAAAATCTAAAGTCTTACGGCATAATTAAAGGAGCCAGAGGTCAGGAACCTGTTAATGAGAAATTACTCGCCGAGCAGATAGTAAGAGTTTCGGCATTGGTTGAGGCGGCTCCCGAAATATTTGAGATGGATTTAAACCCACTATTCGGAAATATGGAATATGTAACAGCTGTAGATGCAAGAATTAGAATCGAAAAAGATTAAACTATTGTATATCAATATTTTTTTGCAATTTTGCAAATATGAAACGAAAACTTACACGACACGAAAAATTGCTTATCGGAATGTTGATTATTGCAATAATAGGAGTTGCTTTGTCGTGGGAAAGAATTTCGGAACAAGCAGGAAAAACATGGAAACTCTATACAACTTCAGGAAAATTAGGAACTAATACTGACTCAATTAATGAAGACTAAAGATTTGTGGTTTATCTTGGCACTAATAGCGTTTTTCGCTCCTTTTTTTATCTTCGACCAAGTGTATGATACTTATAAAACTATTAATGCCGAACATGGAATGATGATGAGTTTTGTAAAGTTTGCTATTCTGGCAACTTTAGGAGAATCAATCGGGTTAAGAATTAAAGCAGGTAAATATAATTACAAAGGTTTTGGACTAATACCAAGAGCAATAGTTTGGGGAGTACTAGGTGTTGGAATTAAAGCATCATTTATAATCTTTACAGCCGGAGGTATTGCACTCCTATCCTATTTTGGAATAGAAAATGCAGCTCTAATCCTTGCCGGAGATTTATCATGGGGGAAAATTCTTGTTGCTTTTACTATTAGTGCTAGCATGAACCTTATATTTGCTCCCGTTTTTATGACTTTTCATAAAATAACTGATACACACATCTTAAATAATGGCGGTTCAATAGCAGGATTTTTTAAACCAATAAACTTTAAAGAAATCTTCCCTTCTCTTAATTGGAAAGTACAATGGAATTTCGTTTTCAAAAAAACTATTCCTTTCTTTTGGATTCCTGCTCACACTATCACTTTTTGCCTACCTGTAGAATGGCAAATACTTTTTGCTGCATTTTTAGGCATAGTATTGGGCGTAATTTTATCTATTGCAAGTAGAATGAGTCAATAATTTACAG
>JAQVOJ010000065.1:0-1811 GCA_028702675.1 Bacteroidales bacterium | reverse complement strand
ATTATTACTGAAAATTCAATGCCTATATTATTAGACGAAATTGTAATTTCAAATAGTGGCAATATTATTCAATCTGATTCTGCGACCATAAATTATACTGTGTTGATATATAGCCTAATTGTTGGTATTTTATTACTAAGAATGGTTTTTGCCGTAGCAGGAATAATTAGAATTATGTCAATTTCAGATAAGCAAAAACACGAAGATTTTGTACTATTAATAAGCGATGAAAACATTAATCCATTTTCGATTTTTGGCTATGTTTTTGTCAATAGCGAGCTTTATAAACACAATACAAAGCTCAAGCAGGTTTTGTCTCACGAGAAAATACACATAAATAAATTACATAGTATAGATAATATTTTATCAGAGCTAATTTGTTCAGTATTTTGGATAAATCCGGTTTTCTGGCTTGTAAAAGACAAGCTTAAATCAACCCATGAGTATCAAGCTGATGCCAAAATACTGGATCAAGGTTTTGATATTGCCGACTATTTTAATCTTCTTTTTGATAATGTAGGTGGCAAAAGAATTGGGTTAGCAAACAATTTTAATCAATCATTAACTTTAAAACGTATGAAAATGATGAAGAAAACTCGTTCGCCACGCTATATGCGTTTGGCTTATTTATTATTATTACCGATAGCAGCAATTCTTATTCTTGCTTTTTCGAGTAATAATGCAGAAGCAATTGTTTCAAATAGTAAACATTTTACGAAAACAAATTTACCTGATGACGATACAATCAAAAAAATTGAAGTTGTTGGAGAAATTTATGAAGGCGCTGATGAAATGCCAATATTTGGTAAAGAGCAAGATAAATTATTTGAATTTCTCTCAAACGAAGCTAAATATCCTGAGCAAGCTAAATTAGACAGTATTCAGGGAAGAGTGTTTGTATCGTTTGTAGTAACAAAAACAGGGCAAGTTGCCAATGTTGAAGTAGTGAAAGGTGTACATGAATTGCTTGATTCAGAAGCAGTAAGAGCCGTGTCGTTATTACCTGATTTTATGCCAGGCAAAAAAGATGGTAAAGCTGTAAATGTAAAAATGGTGGTACCAATTGCTTTTCAGTTAGATTAGGCTTTGGGAGGGTATTGAGAATTAACGAATAACCATTGGTGCATCATTTATCCAGCTAATAACAGCCTTACAAATATTACTTTGCCAATTTACGATATTAGAATCTACTGCGATGAAAATGGCACCACATTCTTTAGAAGAATTAAAACTATTTTGGTACTTATTATTTTCAATATATTTACCTGAATATGTAACAAATTCATCAGAAGGATATAATAATGCAACTTTATTAGCATTATAATAATCAAAATAAACATACATTTGTTTTAAGTCCTCGTTAGATACATGAGTATGTTCAATACTTTTCCACTTTGTGTCTAAAACGTAAGTCTTATGTTTATAGCTTAAAACGATATCGGGGCGTAATCTTCTTTTATTTTTAGTTGATTCCCAAAATTCTTTTGTTTCTTGAGCAACAATTGTAAACTCAGGATATTTTCTCAAACTTATTAATACAAACTTTTCCCACAGTATATTCATATTAAACATTAATGACAAAACATGATTACTGCCTCTATTTACATCTGGATGATAATGTAATAATAATAAACGCGATATTCCAATAATTGTTTTATAAAAATGGTTCTTACGATTGAATACTATTCTCGTAAAAATTTCATCATTTACCTTAATATCAGGCATTTTGGGGAATTTCAAAAACAAAGCTTCAATCCTATAGCTTAATGAAGGATTAAAATTAAAATCTCTTAACAATAAAATAGTTTTAT
>JAQVOJ010000001.1:118501-158980 GCA_028702675.1 Bacteroidales bacterium | reverse complement strand
GTAAACAAAAACTTTTTAATATCAAGCTTTTAGTAAAAAGCTAAAATCATCATTTTGTTGTATTTCGCGAGGTTCTTTACCATAATGAAAAAGTCGTAGAGGATGTATTCCTAACATTTTCATCTTGTTATCATTAACAACAAACATACAACCTTCTCGTAAACCGGCAACATATATATCACGATTTAATTCCATAAATTCTATTATTCTGTCTTCACGAGTTTCGCCACCATGCCCATCAGGATTTTTATCTAAATAATGCGGATTAATTTGAAACGGTATAAGGTTAAGAGCATCAAAACCTAACGGATCAATAATAGGCATATCGTTAGTGGTTTTAATAGTAGGACAAGCCAAATTAGACCCGGCACTCCAACCGATATATTTCGTTCCAGCCATAACTTTATTTCTAATAGGCTCAGTTAATTTATTATCATGAATTTTTCTTAACAAATTCCATGTATTTCCACCTCCCACTACAATTGCTTCGGCTTCGTCAACAGCGCTTATAGGATCATCAAAATGATGAATTGAAACTATATCATGTCCTATTTCATTAAAACGGTTTTTAACTTTTTCTTCATAATCATCCCACGAAAAAGATACACCAGCATATGGAATAAATAATGCCTTTATCTTTTTATTACCTAAAAATTCTTTAATATTATTCTTGGGATAATCCAGATAAGCTTCACCCGCCATTGTAGAGTTACTGATTAATAGTAATTGCATAATAAATCTATTTTATTTGGTTAATATTCATATAATTCAAACCTTAAAAATATAAAATTATTATTTGTACTTTTATTGATTGATAAAGTAATTATGAAGAAAGCATTTCTAATATCTACTATTTTATTGATTTTTAACCTATTGTGTTCTTCTCAAGAAATAAATCCCAATGGCTATAATGTATTTTATTATCCAAATGGAAGTATTTCAAGCGAAGGAAATATGCGTAATGGCAAACCAGACGGATATTGGAAAAGTTATTATGAAAATGGAAATTTAAAATCTGAAGGTAATAGAAAAGACTTTCAACTAGACAGTATATGGAATTTTTATTATCAAAACGGGAAACTCAAAAGTTTGATCAACTACCGTAATGATAAAAAAAATGGTTATACTTATAATTATTTACTAAATAAAAAAGGTGATAGCATTACAGAATACTATTTAGCAAGCAAAGAATTATTCTTAAATGGAATTCAACAAGGAGAATCGTTTTATTATTATCCCAACGGTTCTTTACAATATGTTTTTTATTATAGAAATAATAAAAAACATGGAGCAGGAAAAGAATTTTCAAAAGATAGTACTATTATCACATTAGTTGAGTATTTTAATGGATATTTGATTGAACAACAGAAAATTAACAGAATAGATTCACAAAATAGAAAACAAGGTAAATGGATAAGCTTTTTTGATAATGAACAGATTAAAACAGAATGCACTTATTTAGATAATAAATTACACGGATATTATAAAGAATATAATAAATATGGAAAACTCATATCTGAAAAAAGATATCTTAATGGAGTAGAAATTACACGCAAAATTGAAGAAGAAATTGAAGTTAAAGCTGATATAAAAACAAGCTACTGGCCTAATGGAAAACCTAAATATTCAGGTGCTTTCTTAGAAGAAATTCCTATTGGTTTGCATAAAGAATATAATGAATCAGGAGACTTAAAATTAGCTATAATATACAATGATTTCGGAAATAAAGAAGCAGAAGGTTTATTAAATGATAAAGGAAAACGAGACGGAAACTGGACACTATTTTACGATAATGGCTCTATATTAGCAACAGGCATATACCTAAATGGTAATAAACATGGAAATTGGCAGTTCTTATATAAATCAGGTAAACTTGAACAAAAAGGTAATTTTAAAAACGGTAAACCTAACGGAAAATGGTTATGGTATTATCCTAACGGTAATTTATTAAGAGAAGAAAACTATTTAGACGGAAAACGTGAAGGTAAATTTATTGAATATGACATTACAGGAGAAATAATTACAAATGGTGAATATTTTGATGGCGACAAACAAGGAGAATGGTTTTACAATGTTGGCGATCATACAGAAATTGGTACTTTTAATCTTGGTTTAAAAGATGGGAAATGGATACATTATTTCGAAAATGGAAACAAAAGTTTTGAAGGCGAATACCGAAACGATGAACCAATAGGAAAACACAATTATTTTTACCCTAATGGTAATCTTAAGTTATCAGGAAACTATAGAGGAGGAAAAAAAATAAATAAATGGAGAAAATATAACGATGATGGAAGTTTATTTGCAACTTACAAGTACCGAAACGGTGTTATAATAGCAATAGACGGAAAAAAATTAGAACAAGAAGATTATATAGAAGACACAGAATTATGACAGAATTTTATCATAACGATTCAATTTCGATAAACGATAAGGAATTCGAAAATCAATTAAGACCAAGCTCATTTGATGATTTTGCGGGTCAAACTAAAATTATCGACAACCTTTTAGTATTTGTAAAGGCTGCAATTATGCGTACCGAAGCTTTAGACCATGTATTGCTACATGGACCTCCAGGATTAGGAAAAACTACTCTTGCAAATATTATTTCAAACGAATTAGGCGTAAATTTAAAAGTATCATCAGGACCGGTATTAGATAAACCTGGCGATTTAGCAGGCTTACTCACAGGACTTCAAAAAAATGATGTTTTATTTATCGACGAAATTCATCGACTTAGCCCAATTGTAGAGGAATATTTGTATTCGGCAATGGAAGACTATATGATTGATATAATGATAGATAAAGGACCTGCCGCAAGATCTGTACAAATACCTTTAGAACCTTTTACACTAATTGGAGCAACTACCAGATCGGGATTGCTTACAAGTCCACTTAGAGCTCGTTTTGGAATTACATGCCACTTAGAATATTACGAAACAGACATACTTTGTAATATTGTAAAACGCTCTGCTGGAATACTTAAAGTTCCAATATCAGACAATGCTGCAAACGAAATTGCCGGACGTAGTAGAGGTACTCCTAGAATTGCAAATGCCTTGCTTCGAAGAGTAAGAGATTTTGCACAAGTAAAAGGAAACGGTTCTATAGAAATAAATATAACCAAATACTCTTTGGAAGCTTTGAATATTGACAAATTTGGACTTGATGAAATGGACAATAAAATTCTTAATACCATTATTAATAAATTTGCAGGTGGACCTGTAGGAATTAAAACAATAGCTACAGCAGTAGGCGAAGACGAAGGAACTATTGAAGAAGTATATGAACCATTTTTGATAATGGAGGGTTTTATTAAAAGAACACCAAGAGGTAGAGAAGCCACTGAAATTGCTTATAAACATCTAAAAATAGATTTACCCGGAAAACAAAATTCTTTATTTTAAAATTAAAATCTATGAAAAAATTTACAATCGCATCATTCTTTCTAATTTTTTCTCTTTTTTCGTTCGCACACAGCGACACAATAAGTGTAAATAATTACACAATTAATCTTGAAATTACTGATTTTACCAACAAAATTATTTCAGGTAATACTGTATTGAATATAATGTCAAAAGTAGATAATCTGGAAATAATTTGCCTCGATTTACTAGCATTAGAAATTGACTCTATTCTAATTACAGGGCAAAACAATCCTGATTTTACCTATAACGATACACTTATAAGAATAATGCCAGAGCAAAGTTTTAATCAAAATGATAATTTTGAAGTAACAGTCTATTATCATGGCTCACCTGTTATAGACCCATCTACTTGGGGTGGATTTTACTTTTCGGGCGAAAGAGCATATAATCTTGGAGTAGGTTTCGAAGACGTACCTCATAATTACGGAAGAGTTTGGTTCCCTTGTATTGACGACTTTATTGATAGAGCAACTTACAATTGTAATATTACTGTTTTAGAACATCATACTGCTGTTTGTGGTGGTGAACTTGTAAATATTATTGACAACGAAAACGGAAAATTAACATATCAATGGTCTCTATCCGATAATATTCCAACCTACCTTGCTTCTGTTGCTGTTGGTGAATATGTTCAGGTTTTAGATACATTTAATGGACTTAACGGAGAAATTCCTATTCAAATATTTGTAAATCCAAATGATAGCATTAATGCAGTTAATTCATTTCAAAATCTAAAATCTTATTTACAAGTTTTTGAAGAAAAATATGGACCTTATGCTTGGCAAAGAGTTGGATATGTCGGTGTACCTTTCAATAGTGGAGCAATGGAGCACGCAACCAACATAGCTATGCCAAATGTATGCATAAATGGAAATTTAACTTACGAAGATTTATTTTCTCACGAATTGGCTCACAGTTGGTTTGGAAATCTAGTAACATGTCGAAATGCCGGAGATATGTGGCTTAACGAAGGTTGGGCTTCGTACTCAGAATCTGTTTTTCGTGAAGCTTTTTACGGAAGAAAAAATATGAATGATTACAGAAGAGATATGCATGCTGAAGTTATTAGGTACGCTCATATCGAAGATGGTGGATTTTTACCACTTTACAACATGCCTATCGACCGTACATACAGCACTACTGTTTACGACAAAGGAGATATGATTGCACATACATTAAGATGTTATTTAGGAGACGAATTATTTTTTCCGGCTATTAGTGCATACTTGTCCGAATTTGCTTTCTCCGATGTTTCAAGCTACGATTTTCGAGACTTTTTATCTAACTATACAGGAATTGATCTTACCGACTTCTTTAATGATTGGGTATTTACAGGAGGATTTCCACATTACGACATTGATTCTGTTATAACTACACCAGCAACAAACGGATATACAGCAGAAATTTTTGTAAAACAAAAGCTACGTGGACGTGATACTTATCTTAATGCTAATGTAGTACCAATAACTTTTATGAATCAAGATTATTCAGATACTACTGTATATATGTATTTTTCTGGACAATCGGCTTCAGAAACATTTAATATCGACTTTGATCCAAAATTTATTTTTTGCGACTTCTACGAACAAATTGCAATAGCTGCAATTAAAGATTATAAATTTATTCAAAATACAAACACTCATTCCCTAAATAGAGAATATATTAGACTTAGAGTATATCCTTTCGACGATAATATTGATTCTGTGTTTATGCATGTAACCCATAATTGGGTAGCACCCGATTCATTTAAAGTAGATAAACCAGGTATTATTTTAGCAAATAACCGATTCTGGACAATTCAAGGCGATTTTCATGAAACATGCGGTTATAAAGGTGAATTTATTTATAATGATTTAGAATCTGCTGCAACTACAGGATATCTTGATAACGATTTTATTACTAATGAGCTCGATTCTTTGATTATGATGTACAGACCTAATAAAGCTAGCGATTGGGAAATAGTTGAAGCCGAAAATATTACTGTTATGAAAAGATTTATTGTTGAAGATTTAAAAGCAGGTGAATATGCTCTTGCTATTAAAGACTGGAACCAATATGTTAGTAATAAAAAATTAAAAATATCTGAAAATCAAAATATTATAATATATCCAAATCCATTTAGCGATGCTTTTAAAATCTTAATAAACAATGAATTATTAAATTACCACAATGTTATAATTAAAGATATAAATGGAAAAAACATTGATATTTTGCAAATACAAGAAAATAATGAAATATATTATTCCTTTAATGAAAATATTAACAGCGGAATGTACTTTTTAAGCTTTTATAATAAAGATGGTGTATTATTAGAAACAAAAAAATTATTGTACCAAAAATAATACTTGTGTTTCTTTGTAAAGTTTTTTCATTTCAATTTTATAAATATTAATATTATGAATTTTGTTGAAGAATTAAAATGGAGAGGTATGATTCACGATATTATGCCCGAAACCGAAAATTTATTTAAATCTGATAAAATAGTCAGTGCTTATGTAGGTATTGACCCAACTGCCGACTCTTTACATATTGGTCATTTAGTAAGCTTAATGATGTTAAAACATCTTCAGGAATGTGGACATCAACCTATAGTAGTTTTAGGTGGAGCAACCGGTATGGTTGGTGATCCGAGTGGTAAATCTCAAGAACGTAACTTACTTAACGAAGAAACTTTATTTCACAATCAAAAATGTATTAAACAGCAAATCAGTAAATTCCTAAACTTTAACGATAAAGCTAAAAATAAAGCTATCCTTGTAAATAATTACGACTGGATGAAAAATTTTGGTTTTCTTGATTTTGTTAGAGATGTAGGTAAACATATTACTGTAAATTATATGATGTCGAAAGACTCTGTAAAAAAGAGACTTACAGGAGAAACCGGTTCAGGAATGTCATTTACTGAATTTTCTTATCAACTTTTGCAAGCATATGATTTTTTACATCTTTATAAAGAATATAATTGTAAACTACAAATGGGTGGAAGCGACCAGTGGGGAAATATAACAACAGGCACCGAACTTATTCGCCGTACAGTACAAGGAGAAGCTTATGCATTAACATGCCCACTTATTACAAAAGCAGATGGAAGTAAGTTTGGTAAAACAGAAGATGGAAATGTTTGGCTAGACGAAAATAGAACCTCTGCTTATAAATTTTATCAGTTTTGGTTAAATACTTCTGATGAAGAAGCAGAAAAATATATTAAAATTTTTACTCTTCTCGACAAAAAATATATTTACAATATTATCGAAAAACATAATAAAGAACCACATTTACGCTTATTACAAAACAAACTTGCCGAAGAAATTACATGCATGGTGCACTCTACTGATGCTTACCAAAAATCCGTAAAAGCTTCTAAAATTTTATTTGGAAAATCTACTAATTCAGAATTAATACAACTCGATGAAAAATTGTTTTTTTCTGTTTTTGAAGGAGTACCAGTATTTAATGTAGATTTTAACTTATTTAAAAATGGCATTCCAATTATTGATTTGTTAACCGATTATACAAATATCTTTCCATCAAAAGGAGAACTCCGCCGCACTATTCAAGGAAACGGACTCAGTATTAATAAAGAAAAATATACAGATAAAGATGGAATCATAAACGAAAATTATTTAATTAATAATAAATATTTACTTATTCAAAAAGGCAAAAAACAATATTTTATTATTAAAATAAGTTAATACAATATATATAAAACTTAAAATAAATTATTATGAAATTATTAAAATCTCTATTTTTAGTGTCATTAGTTTTTCTTTTGTTTCTTGTAATACACTTTCTAATGTAGCTTCAAGCAATACAGCTGCAAATGCTACAGGAACTGCATGTGGCGAATTATTAGCCGATATGCATTCAAATTATAAATCTGCAGGAAAATTTGATTTATCTAATACACAAAATCTTACTAATACAATAAAATTAGCAGGATATTACAAAACACTTAAAGCAAACCAAAACGACAGTTCTTACAAAAAAGCATTTGCAGCAGGTTTAGTTACCGGATCAAACAATTTAATAACCTCTGAAAATGCAATGGATGTAGTAGAAAAAATTCTAAATATGGATAAATTATCAGAAATTACATCATCTACTGTAAGCACTGCTTCATCAGCTATTTCGGTAGCTAGTGATCTTGTAAATTTATTTAAATTATTTTAACTGAAATACAGCTTATTATAACATTATAATTTTTATTAACAACTGTTAATTTTCATTAAATCAACCTATTAATTCAATTAATTATACTAATCTGTTGCTAAACAATAACATAAGATTTCAACAGTTTATTAATATTACTGTGTATTTAATAGAAAAAATAATAACAAATAATACTTGCATTTTTGTTTAAATTATTGCTTATAAAATTAAACTAACAAAACAAGATTTTTCTTTCAATAATAATTCACAAATATTAACAATGAATTAAATATTTTGGTTAGTTTTTAATTTGTTAACTTTTATTTTAATACCACTTTTAACAATTGTTAATTAAAATTACAAGTTATTAGTTTTCAATTTTGTTCAAATTTTTTAGTTGTTAATTTCGTTTGATAGTTTTTAATATTTTAATTTTGCAATACATAAAACAAAAAAAAATACCGCTCTTAACACTATATTATTATCATCTTTTATTTTTAAAATAAATAAATAATAAATATAATATTAAAATATAATATGAATGGATTTAAAAAATTTAAGCAAAGGATATTTAGAAAAAGAAATACCAAAAGATATTGATATTTCAAAAGAAATACTTAGAATTAAAAAAGAAAAAAATGCTGTAATTCTTTCTCATTTTTATACAGTTTCTGAATTACAAGATATAGCTGATTATGTTGGTGATAGTTTAAAATTGTCGCAATTAGCTGCCGAAACTAAAGCCGATATAATTGTTTTTGTAGGAGTTCATTTTATGGCTGAAACAGCTAAGATATTGTCTCCACATAAAAAAGTTCTTTTACCGGATTTGAACGCAGGATGCTCACTTGCCGAGTCAGTGCCTCCCGATGCTTTCGAGGAATTTATAAAACAGCATCCAGGCTATAAAGTAATAAGCTATGTTAATACAAGTGCTGCTATTAAAGCTCTTACCGATGTAGTGGTAACTTCAACTAATGCAAAATATATAGTAGAAAGTTTTCAAAAAAATGAAAAATTGATTTTTGGTCCTGATCGCAACTTAGGTAATTATATCAATTCTGTAACAGGCAGAAATATGGTTTTGTGGGATGGTGCATGTCATGTACACGAAGAATTTAGTTTGGAAGCAATTTTGGAGCTAAAAAAACAATATCCTAATGCCAAAATTTTAGCTCATCCCGAATGTGAAAAACCTGTACTACTCGTAGCTGATCATATTGGATCTACAGCATCTATTTTGAAATTTTCTAAAACAGATAATGCTAATGAATATATTGTAGCAACCGAATCAGGTATAATTCATCAAATGAAAAAGCAAAGTCCACAAAAGCATTTTATACCCGCACCTCCAAAAGATTCTACATGTGCTTGCAATGATTGTAATTTTATGAAACTTAATACTTTAGAAAAATTATATAATTGCTTAGTTTATGAATTGCCGGAAATTGAAATTGATGAAAAAATAAGAAAGAGAGCAGAATTTCCCATTCGTAAAATGTTAGAAATATCTGCAAAATTAGGATTATAGATTAACAAATTATAGTTGTTAAATAAAAATGTTATTTTTGAACCATTAATTAAAAAGCATATTATTATGAAAAAGATTTTTGTAATTTCTATCATTGTTATAAGTTTTGGATTATCTTCTTTTGCTCAAGAAGGGCTTTATGCAGGTGGGCATTTTGCTTACAATAGTACTTGGTTATTAAACCCACAAGTATTTGATGAGGGAGCTGCTATGGATGTAGATGTTCCTTTTGGTTATTATTGGGGTTTTAATGTGGGTTACGAATTTAGCGATCAAATTGGTTTAGGTTTAGAATTTAATATTAATACAATTAATCAAAAATATGTAGGCGATGTGCAGTATTTTGTTGGTGATGATTATAATTCATATACTGCAAATACAAGATTAAAAACTTTTGATATTCCATTGCTTTTAAAAGTAGGTGGCGATTCTTATTTTGAAATCGGTCCTGTTTTTCAAATGGTTAATGGTGCAACTTACAATAGAACTTTTGATGATGAGGATTCATATGTGGCAGGTTTAAAAATACCAACAGGAACATATAAGAATCCAAGCGATATTATACCTAATTATTTTTTCGAAAACAAAGAAGATGAAAATGTGCAGGAAACATTTTCAAAAAATGGATTTGCAATTGCTATGGGATTTGGTTCTGATATAGCATTAATTGAAGAAAGTTTGTTTTTAAGTATTGGAGTACGTTTTCAATATACTTTTACTGATATGGAAGGAATTAATGGTTTAGGTGAGGATATTGAAAGCAAATATGTTCCTGAAGAGAATAGTGCAGGTACTAACGAAAAGGAAAGATTTAAAACAAATCCTCTACTTGGTGGATTTAAGATAGGAATTAAATATAAAATTTAAAAAATTGAACCCCGATAAGGGGTTTTTTTATGCGTTTTAAGCAATTTTTATATCAGGAATTAGATTCTACCAATGCAGAAGCACAACGTCTTATTAAGGATGGGTTAAATCAAAATGCAGCAATAATAAGCCAGTTTCAATTGAAAGGCAAGGGGCAAAAAGGTAATTGTTGGCATTCAGAAAACGGAAAAAATATTTTAATAAGTATTGTTTGTTTCCATAATATGCCAATGGAAAATCAATTTGATATTAGCATCAAATCATCATTAGGAATAATTGATTTTTTGGATGATTATAGTATAAAAGCACAGATAAAATGGCCTAATGATATTTTGATTAATGGTAAAAAATTGGCAGGAATACTTATCGAAAACAATGTAAAAGGAAGATTTTTAAGCAGTTCAATTATAGGAATAGGATTAAATGTAAATCAAAATAGTTTTCCTAAAGAATTAACTCAAGCAATATCTTTAAATTTAATAACTAAACAAACTCACAATCTTGAAAGAGATACTAAATTATTGATTGAAAAGGTTTTGAATAGATTAAATACTAACTATAATCAAAAAAGTGAATATTTAAATAAGTTATTTGGTTTTAAAGAGTACCAAAAATATTTATACAAATCAGAATTTATTAGTGCAAGCATTCAAGATGTTTTATCAACAGGCGAATTAGTTTTGCAGAAAGAAGATGGTTCTGTTATTACATGTGTTTTTAAAGAAATACAATTAGTTTAACAGTGATTTGTATTGCAAAACAATTTACAATTTAAAACTTTTCATCATATTTAGTCCATAATAAATCGCCTAATTCTACAGCTTTTCTTACTACTTTGTTTCCCCAGTCGTTTGAGTACTGTGTAAGAAATTCTTTTCTTCTTTTTTCAGATTTTATGTTTTTAGCCAAATTATCGATATTTTTTTGATTATCGAAAAGTTCTTTTTGCCATGGTTGCCACACAGTATCGATAGTTTTGTGCATATCACCCCAACGCTGAGCCGCCAAAGTACCTAAACGATTAAATACCCACCATGCTGATTGCAATGTATATCCGTTAGGGCGTCCTGGTGTTTTGTATGTTTGTGGTAAATCTGTAACAGAGCAATAAACAGGAATATAAATTGATGAAGCAACATTATCCATTGCTAACCATGCAATTCCACCAACTTCATCAGGTAGCCATCCACGAGATTGCAATATTGTAGCATACATTGTGTACCATCTGGCAATAGTTCTTTCGCCAAGAAATGTAATATTACCATTATCGCTAGTTGAATACCAGCCTCCACTTACATTGTGTAAGTCAAGTTGATCGTAAGGCATAAATGGATTTGCAAGAGGTGAAATTATTGTATTTCCGTTTTCGTTAGTAGTAGTAATATTTCGTCTCATATCGTAAGGTGTACCTTGATAGTAGTCTTTAAAAATACTTACAAGCTTTTCCATTGATACTAATGTATCTGGTTTAATAGAGAATGGATAATTTTCGGCATTTGGATCTAGTTTTAACGAAGGTGCTAATAAATCGAAAATTCGCCAGGTACGTCTGCGGCTTGCCAAGGATGTTCTTGATTCGGGAGCATAAGCATATGCAAAACGAAAAGCTTCTTTTTCAGGATTCCACCAGTTACTATCTTGAGCCATTTGAAAAATATTTTCGCTTGCCATAAAAAAATCAGGATTTTCTAAATTAATTTCCATGATACGACTAGCATTATTATTACACGAAACATGATCGTCAGGCACACGTTGTGCTACCCATATAGCGCCAATATTTCCTTTACCCGGTCCTACAATTTCAAAGTGCCAAACTTCTTCGGTATCTGCAATTGTAAGACATTCGCCATAGTCGTTCCACCCATATTGTTCGCAAAGTGTGCCACCAATTTTAATGGCTTCACGAGCTGTTTTACATCTTTCAAGCATTAGTTGACATAAACGTTGACAATCTATGAGTCCGGCATCAGATTGTAAACATTCACGTCCTCCAAATGTTGATTCGCCAATACCTAATTGATGCTGATTCATACTCGGATAAGCAGTGTTAATGTATTGATATGTTTGTTTAGCTTGAGGAATTTTACCTATTGGTATGTGTGCATAAGTGGGCATTGCAAAACTATCGCATGGTACACGCTTGTACATTACTAAACTATCGCCGTTTTTATGTTTTTGTTCGGGAACAATATTTACCCACGATCGAGTTCTGTGACTGTCGTCGGTATGAGATGTAATTACGGAACCATCCGCAGTTGCATTTTTACCAATTGTTATACTTGTGCAGCCATCAGGATAACCCCCAACCCAGTCAGGATGATCTTGACAATAAATTAATAATGATAATAAACTTAAAAGGATTGTAAAAAAAATGTTTTTCATTTTATAATAATTGTAATTTGGCTCTAAGATAGTATTGTTGTGTTTTAATGCCAAATATTTATTTTGAATCAGGTTTAATTAGCAAAAGTTTTATTTATAGAAAAATTTGATATTCATTATAAGCATTCTAAATTGCTATATTTTTTATTAAAATATTTTTCACATTCACAGAGTATAATTTTACATCGTAAAAATTATTATTATTTTATGGAATATTAACGGATAATTTATCTATTAAATAAAATAGAAAATAAAATCAAACGTTATAATTATAAATACTTAATAATTAATGATTTAAAAATATAATAAAAGCATATAATAAAAATAAATAGAAATAAACAATTAAGTATTTATAAAAAGTTTTGAAGAGTTTCTTAAAAAATGTAATTTTACAACCTAAAATTTACTACTATGCAGGTTAAAAAGTCAGAAAAAGCCAATTTAGAAAAGCATAAGCAAACCTTTACCCTTATAAGTTTAGCCTTAGTTTTGGGTATTGTATTATTTGCTTTTGAATGGTCAAACAGTGAAGCATCTTCGAGCTCACTTGGAGATTTAGCTGTAGAGGATGTTTTTGAAGAAGAAATAGATAACACATTTATGGAAGAAGAGCCACCCCCTCCCGAACCCGAACCCGAACCCGAACCCGAACAGGAAGTTATTGAAGAATTAAACATTGTAGAAGATGATGTTGAGGTTGAAAGTGATTTTGATTTTGATTCTGAAGCTGATGAGACAACACAGACAGATATTAACATGACTAGTTTCGAAGATGAAGAAGAAGAAGAAGTTGAACCGATTTCTTTTGCAGTGGTTGAAGAAAAACCAACATTTCCTGGTGGAGATGCAGCTTTAATGAAGTTTATTGCTGAAAATACTAAATACCCCGAAATAGCTAAAGAAAATGGTATTCAAGGTCGGGTATTTGTACAATTTGTAATTGGTGCCAATGGAGCTGTAACAAGTGTAACTCTAGCACGTGGAGTTGATCCTTATCTCGATGAAGAAGCTCTTCGAGTTGTAAGAATGATTCCGCCTTGGAGCCCTGGCAAACAAAGAGGTAAAGCAGTTCCTGTTACTTATGTTGTACCTATTAACTTTAAGTTGTATTAAGAAACAAAAAATATTAAATCTATACCCCGATTTACAATCGGGGTTTTTTATATTCATTTATGATTGAAACAAAAAAAAGAATTGAATCTTGTGTTTTGGTAGGTCTTATTACCGAAGAACAAACAAAAAATGAGGTAAAAGAATATTTGGAAGAATTGGCATTTTTAGTAAAAACTGCAGGAGTAATTCCTCAAAAAACCTTTTTTCAATCGCTTCAAAAACCACATGTAAAGCATTTTGTAGGTAGCGGAAAACTTGATGAAATTAAGCAATATGTTGAAGAGAGCGAAATTGATCTTGTTGTCTTTGATGACGAATTAAGCCCTACACAATTAAGAAATATTGAAAAAATATTAAATCGTAAAATATTAGATCGTACTCATCTTATTCTCGATATTTTTGCATTACGAGCAAAAACTGCTTATGCTAAAACACAAGTAGAGCTTGCGCAATATCAATACTTATTGCCTCGACTTACACGAATGTGGACACACCTTGAACGTCAAAGGGGAGGAATTGGATTAAGAGGTCCTGGTGAAACAGAAATTGAAACAGACCGTAGAATTATTCGTGATAAAATTTCGAAACTTAAGAAGCAACTTGAAAAAATTGATAGCCAAATGTCTTTACAACGAAAAAATCGTGGAGCTTTAATTAGAGTTGCTCTTGTAGGATATACTAACGCAGGTAAATCAACAATAATGAATATGCTTAGTAAATCGGATGTATTAGCAGAAAATAAATTATTTGCAACATTAGATACTACTGTAAGAAAAGTTGTAATAAATAATTTACCTTTTTTACTTAGTGATACTGTTGGTTTTATTCGTAAATTACCTCATCAATTGGTTGAATCTTTTAAATCAACTTTAGATGAAACTCGCGAATCCGATTTACTAATTCATGTCGTGGATGTATCTCATCCAAATTATGAAAAGCAAATTGAGGTAGTTCAGAATACTCTTCTCGAAATTGGAGCCGGTAATATTCCGGTTTTAATGGTGTTTAATAAAATTGACGCTATATCAGACAATGATGTTATTAATAAAGAAGTTTTTTTGGAACAATTAGAAGATATGTGGATTGCTAGAAAAAATATGCCGGCAGTTTTTACTTCTGCTAAATATTCAATTAATACTGACTACTTTAGAGATGAATTATTTAAGATTGTGAAAGAGTTGCATTTTGAAAGATATCCTTATAATCGGGTTTAGGTTGCAGGGTTTAGGGTTTAGGTTGCAGGGTTTAGGATTTAGGTTGCTGTCAATGTCAATGCCTGAATATGGTTGACCGCATTTTATTAATCTATATACAATATTTATCAATTATTGTAGCAGCAAAGCATTTTTAAAATAAATAATAAAGAATTGCTTCACCAGTAAATCCAATTTTATCAAAGCCTTCATTACTTGCTAGCCACCCATTAGGTTAATTTCATAATTTTTAATTTGGAACTTGTGTTTATAGCATTACATAATTGTAATTACAAATATATTAGAATGTTAAAAAAATCTTTAATATTGAGTAACCAATAAAATTGTTATCTATTAAACACTAAAGGCATTGCAGTTTGTTGAGGGGTAATTTTGTTATTGTGAAAAACTGTTTTTCCATTAATAATGGTTTGTATTACTTTATAATTGAATATTTCTCCTTCAAATGGCGACCATCTGCATTTGTATAGAATATTAGATTTGTTTACTTCCCATTTTTCGGGTTTTAGCAGTACTAAATCGGCATAATATCCTTTGCGTATATAACCTCTTTTTTGTATCTGAAATAGTTCGGCAGGTTTATGACACATAAGGTCTATTACTTTTTCGGCAGTAAAATATCCTTTATTTGCTAATTCCATCATTGCAGGTAGAGAGTGTTGCACAAGTGGCCCTCCGGATGGTGCTTTTGTATATGTATTATTTTTATCTTCAATTGTATGTGGGGCGTGGTCGGTGGCAACAATATCAACAACACCGCAATTAAGAGCTTCAATAAGAGCTATACGGTCTGATTCTTCTTTTACTGCAGGATTCCATTTTATACGGCTGCCTTTTTCGTTGTAATCTTCACGATTAAACCAAAGATGATGTACACATGCTTCTGCTGTAATGCGTTTTTCGGATAATGGGTAATTAGTAAAAAGTGAGAGTTCTTTTTGTGTACTTAGGTGTAAAATATGTAGTCGTGAATTATGTTTACTTGCAAGTTCCACAGCTTTTGACGAAGAGCGATAGCAAGCTTCTTCCGAACGAATATCAGGGTGATAATTAAAAGGGATATTTTCTCCGAATACCTTTTTATAATGTTTAAAATTAGCTTCAATTACAGAATCTTCTTCACAGTGAGTAGCAACTAGTAAGGGGGCATGTTTAAATACATTTTCTATTGCTTCATTATCATTTACCAACATATTACCGGTAGAAGATCCCATAAACATTTTAATTCCGCATATTTTTTTTGGATCAGTTTTTACTAATTCGTCAATATTATCGTTGGTAGCTCCCATATAGAAACTGTAATTTATTAGCGATTTTTCGGCTGCTATTTCAAACTTTTTATCTAAAGCTTGTTGTGTAATAGTTTGGGGGATAGTGTTGGGCATTTCCATATAAGATGTAACACCACCTGCTGCAGCTGCCCTCGATTCGCTTTGGATATCTGCTTTGTGAGTTAATCCAGGCTCCCGAAAATGCACTTGGTCGTCTATTACACCAGGGATAAGCCATAATCCTTTTGCATCAATTATTTTATCTGCTTCTGGTAAAATATCATTTTCACGATAAATGGCTTCAATCAACTTATCGTTTACCATTACACTTCCGGTAAACTTTTGCATTTCGTTGATTATTAGGGCGTTTTTAATTAGGGTACGCATTGTAATTTACAAATATGTGTTTATGCAAAGATAAGTGATTTATGTTATATTTAAGGTTATTGTGGGAGTTACAGACTTAATTCTAAAATAGGTAAATTTCTGTTTTATTAGAAATTTGTGGATAATCGAATAATCATGTTTAATTTAAATTAATGCATTAGATGCTATTAATTGCTTATAAGTTTTTACTATATTAGTGGTCTTAATTTTAAACCAATAAAAACAAATTATATGTTTAGTTCAGAAGTATATGTAAATAGGAGAAACAAACTCCGTAAAAAAATTAAAAGCGGAATTATTTTAATTACAGGCAACAACGAATCGCCAATGAATTATCCTGATAATGGTTATCATTTTAGGCAAGATAGTAATTTTTTATATTTTTTTGGTATTGATTTAGCAGGTATGATTGGAATTATTGATGTTGACAATAATATTGATTATATTTTTGCAAACGATTATGATATCGATGATATTATATGGATGGGGCCTCAACCTAGTATTAAGGAACTTGCTTCTGGTTGTGGAGTAAAAAATACCGCAGCTTTTAAAGAAGTATTCGATTTTGTAAAAAAAGCAATTAATACTGATCGGAAAATACATTTTACACCACCATATCGTCATGATAATATGATATTATTGAATGAATTACTTGATATCCCAATAAAATCTCTTAAAGAAAAGTCTTCGTTAGAGCTTATTTTGGGAATTGTAAGTTTAAGAAATATTAAAGAAGATATTGAAATTAAAGAGATAGAAAGAGCTTGTAATATTGGTTATCTAATGCACACAACAGCTATGAAAATGGCAAAACAAGGAATAGTTGAGCGTGAAATTGCCGGTGCTATTGAAGGAATTAGTCTATCTTTTGGTACTGTACCTTCTTTTCCGATAATTCTTACTGTAAATGGTCAGACTTTACATAATCATTATCATGGAAATACCCTTAAAAACGGTAATTTATTACTTATTGATGCAGGGGCACAGACATCTATGTATTATGCCAGCGACAATACCAGAACTATGCCTGTAGGAGGAAAATTTAGTAACAAGCAAAAAGAAATTTATCAAATTGTTTTAGATTCAAATAATCATGCAAGCTCATTAATGAAACCCGGTAAAACTTATAAAGAAATACACTTAGCAGCTTCAGAAGTTTTAGCAAATGGTTTGAAACAATTAGGATTAATGAAAGGCGATATAAAAGAAGCTGTAGCTCTTGGAGCACATGCTTTATTTATGCCACATGGACTTGGACATATGATGGGATTAGATGTTCACGATATGGAAGATTTAGGTCAAATATATGTTGGATATGATGATGAAACTCGACCAAGCGATATTTTTGGAACTGCTTTTTTAAGACTTGGTCGCAAATTGGAAAAAGGATTCGTCTTAACAAATGAACCAGGATGTTATTTTATTCCTGAGCTTATTGATATTTGGCACAAAGAAAAGAAATTTGAAAATTTTATTAATTATACTAAAGTAAACGAGTATCGTGATTTTGGGGGAATTAGATTAGAAGATGATTTATTGATTACCGAAAATGGAGCAAGAATATTAGGAGATAAGAGAATTCCAATTGATGTGGAAGAAGTAGAGCAAACTATGAATATGTAATAATAAATGGTAGTAATACATAAAAAATCAGTAAAATATTTGCATATTGGCTGATTTTTTATTTGCATATATAATCTTCTAGTTTCCAGACATAAACTTCTATTTTTTCAGAACTATTTTCGACCTCTGAATTATACTTATTAAGAGAAAATAAAATTTCTTTTAGCTGATTATTATCTTGATGTTGGAAATTAATCATACTGCTGTATCCTGGCCATATTGCTGTATTTAATCTTGGTTTTCCTATTACGGGTTTAGAATTAATTTCCTCAATATGCTGATAATTGTTTATATTGAATTTATTAAGCATATTTAAAATTGTATTTGCTACGCTCACATTACAAACTATACTAATCATTTTCATAATTCACTTGTTTTTCGTTACGAATTGCTTTAAAATTCATTACTGCGTATATACATGGTATTAAAATAAGAGTAATAAGCATAGAGATTAATAAACCTCCTACAATTGTAATACCAAGCGGTACCCAGATTTGATATCCCATTGTGCGGCTCAAAATCATAGGTATCATTGCAAGCATAGTGGTAAATGAGGTCATTAAAATAGGACGTAAGCGACTTTTACTTGCTTCTACAATTGCTTCAAGAGTATCGTAAGAACGCCCTCTGAGCAAATTTGTATAGTCAACCAGCACTATTCCGTTGTTAACCACAATTCCGAGCAACATAATTATTCCTACAAAGCTTACAATGTTTAGGTTAGTGCCTGTAATCCAAAAAGCTAAGATTACTCCAATTAGCGAGAATGGAATTGCAAAAATTATAATAAATGGGTCTTTAAACGATTCAAATTGTGAAGCCATAATCATATAGACAAGTAAAAAGCTAATAATAAATACAATGTATAAATCACCAAAAGATTCTTCTTGATCTTTAATTCTTCCACCTAATTCTACCCTTAAAGATTGGTCTATTTCCGCATTGTCAATAATGTTTTGTGCTATTTCAGCTCCTTCGCTTAACGTAATACCTTTTAAATTACCACCTACCTTTACAATTCTACTTTGAGTTTCGTGATTGATTTCAAGCGGGGCATAAGCCTCTTCTATATTAGCAATTGACGAAAGATTTACTTGAGTTCCCAGCAATGTTGTTAAGTTTATTTTTTTAATTTCTTCTATACTATTTCTGCTGTTGGGCTTATACCTTATTATAATTTTGTATTGCTGTCCCTCTTCGGTATAATATCCAGCTTCGGCTCCATATATACTTTGCCGAACTTGCATCGCAATCATGGCGGTATTTAAACCTTTTGATGAGGCAAGTTCTTTGTCAATTATTATTTGGTATTCCATTTTGCCTCTATCAACAGTAGATTCAATATCTTGAAAATAATCATTATTGTTAAGTTCGTCATAAAAATAATTTGCTGCTTTGTTAATTTTCTCAAAATCTTGCCCGGTTATTTTTATTTCAATAGGTTTATAGTTTCCAAAAAGCATATTCTGAAGCATGGAACCACCGGTAACATTATAATTTTCAATTTCGGGTATTTCAGCTAATCGTTTTCGGATAATTTCAGCAATTTCTTCGGCGCTACGATTACGGTTTTGTGGAAGGCATAGTTTAGCACTTATTGTTGCTTTGTTTTTACCTTCGGCGAATCCTATGCTTGTAAGTAAATTGGTTTCGGTTTGTCCAATAAGTGTGTATTGCGATTCCATTTCAGGAATTTCTTCTTCGAATATTCTTTCAACTATTTTTGCTATTCGATCTGTTTCGTAAACGCTTGTACCTACTTCGGTTTCAATTGTAGCAATCACATCACCTGCATCAAGTTCTGGAATATAGTCGGTACCCATTTTACTCGCAATGAATATGGTAATAGCAAATAATAACAACGCAATTGCAATGATTGGGATTCTAAGTTTCAAAGCAATTCTTAATGTGGATTTATAGAAATTTTCAATATTAATAAATACTTTTTCAGATAAATGATACAGGAAGTTTTTATTCCTTTGTTTTTTATTAGATTTTAGCAATACAGAAGAAACCATTGGAGTAAGGCTTAGTGCAGTAATAAGAGAACCAAGCAATGTAACTGTAACCAAAATTGCAAGTTCTTTAAATAATATTCCAACAATTCCTCCAACAAATATTAGGGGAATAAAAACCGTAATTGTAGTAAGTGTAGAAGCTGTGATTGCATTACCCATTTCTGAAGTACCAAAAATTGCTGCTTGTTTAGGTTTTGCTCCTTCTTCGATATGTCGATTTATATTTTCTAAAACTACAATAGCATTATCAACCACCATTCCAATGGCAATTATTAATGACATTAATGAGAAAATATTAATAGAATAGTTTAAAACTTTCATTGTAATAAAAGCTAAAATCATTGAAAATGGTATTGTAAGAATTACTATTAAACTATTCCGCCATTCTCGTAAAAACATAAATACAACTATTATTACAAATATACCGGCATACCAAATAGTATCACTTAAGTTTTTGGTAACCTCTTTTACGATTGTAGCTGTATCGAATACAATTTCAGTTTCTATGTCGGGTGGTAATGTTCGTTTTATGTTTTCCATTTCGTTTAATACATCCTGATACACTCTGTATGTATTAGTTCCGCTTTGTTTTTGAATAAAAAGTCCTACGGCTTTGTTTCCTCCGCTATATGCTATCTCATCTTTTGCTTTGAAATGATCAACGATTTGTGCTATATCTTTAAGTTTGATAATTTTTCCGAACATACTTGTAATTGCGATATTTTCGATATCCTTTACAGAATTTACTTCGCCTTGTGTTCTTATTGCAAAATCATAAGTATCAAATTTAATATTGCCTGCCGGGATACTGATATTTTCGGCTTGTAATATTGTAGTGAGTTGTGTTATGTTAATATTGTAGGCTTTAAGTTTAATTGGGTCCACTCTTATTTCTATTTCACGTGATGGTTGAGCTATAATAAATGCAGAACCAACACCTTTTACTTTTTTTAATGGGTCAATTATTTTGTCGTAAGCAATTCGTTCCAGTCCGCTATAGCTTTCGTTTGCCTGAATAGTATAAACTACTATTGGAATCATAGAGCTATTTATTTTCATAATATAGGGACTAGATGCGTTTTCGGGTAAATCTGATTTAACAAGTTCCATTAAATCTCTTGCAGAGTTAGCCGCTTCGGTAACATCAGTTCCCCAATCGAACTGCAATGAAATAAACGAGACATTTTCACGCGACATTGATGATAATAGTTTGAGATTTTCTGTCCCCGAAAGTGCTGTTTCGAGGCGATTTGTAACTTGTTTTTCAACATCTTCGGCAGAAGCTCCTGGGTATATTGTAACTACCGTAAGGCTTGGAATTTCAATATCGGGCAATAAATCACGAGGAAGACTACGCCAAGCAAATAAACCTATCAATAGTATTGCAATAAATACCATTGCGGTAGTTACGGGACGATTTACTGTTGTTTTTGGTAGTCTCATTTAATTTGTAATCTTTATTTTTGAACCATTTACTAAACGGTTTTTACCATGTGTAGCTATTGTATCACCAATTTTTACGCTATCTACAGCTACCCATGATCCGATGGTTTTAAGTCTGTTTATTCTTGTTCTATGTGCTGTGTTGTTGCTAATCTTAAAAACATAATCCTCGGGAGTTCCGGGCTGACGGTATATTGCATTTATAGGTACACATGCTGCGTTTTGTTCTGATCGAGTAATTAATACTCTTGCAAACATTCCGGGTTTTATTTTTAAATTAGGATTTGTAATACTAACTTCTACTGTAGCTGTGCGGCTTATTGTTGATAGTATTGGTTTAATATAGCTTATTCTTCCTTCTAAATTGAGTTCGGGATATGCTTCACATATTACTTTAACTATATCTCCTTCTTTAATATATTTTAAATCTTTTTCATTTACTTCTATATTAATAATCAAAGGGTTAAGTTGCATTAATCTTAATATTCCCGAAGTATTTGAATATCCAGGTTCTATGTTAAAATTGAAAAAATAGTTTTCTCCTTCTTCAATTAAATATTCCACAATAATTCCATCAAAAGGAGCTATTACACTTGTGCTTTTGCGTATCATTTCAGTTTTTACTTCTGAAGCTTCTAGTTTTGCTTTTAAATGGTCGTATTCAATTTCGGCAATACTTCCTTTTTTATATAATCTTTCAACACGTTCAAAATCTTTTTTAATAGCTTCATATTCTATTAAAGCTTGAGTTAGAAGCTCGGCAGATAATTCTACTATTAGGTCTCCCTCATTTACAAAACTTCCAGGTTTGTAATGAAATTTTTCAACTTTACCGGGCATTGAAGCCCCTAAATTTGCTTCCTTATTTGCAAAAAAAGTTCCGGTAAGTTCAATTGTATTATCAAAACTCTTCTCCTCCACAATTGCAATACTAATTGGTATTTCGTTGGCAGTTTGAGATTTTGTTTCGGTGTTTGTATTGCAAGATATAAATATGATAAATGGAGTTAAACTTAGTAATAGGAGTTTTTGGTTTATGTATGGATATTGTTTCATCATTTTTATATTTTATAACTGTCCGGTTGTTTTGCGATAAGCTATTTCTTGAACTTTAAGCTCCGATTTGGATTCAATTAATGAAGAAAATGCTGATTGCCACATTGCTTGTGCTTCGAGTAAATCAGAAAGAGGAATCATTCCTTCGTTAAAACTATCTCTACTTAATCTTAAATTTTCTTCAGCTTGCATTAAAGATTTTTCGCACAAATCAACTTTTTTTACAGCCTCCTTAAAAAGCAACCAAGTTTGCATTATTTCAAGTTGAATCATTTGTTCTGCTTCTTGTAGTTGTAAATTGGTGTACTCCATTAGACTTTTAGAGGCTCTCATAGTATGAATTCTATCCCCCCAATGAAAAATTGGGATATTTACAGTAAGTCCTAAAGACCAATCAGAACCAAATTCTTTCTCGAAACCATTATAAGGATTTGGATTAGTAAATAAATAGTTTGCCGAAACTGCAATATTTGGTAAAAACCTCGATTGTGATATTTTTTGATTTGCTAAAGCAATTTTTTCTGTTTGTTCTAAAATTTTTATTTCTTCACGAGAAGATATTTTTTCTTCCATATTTGTTGGAATAGTAGGTAAGATAGGTAATTCGCTAATTTCGTTTTCAAGCTTAATTTCTGAGTATAATGGAAGTCCAATTATTTGACATAAAGCCATTTTAGAAAGTGCCAAACCATTATTCGCTTTGATATATTGCAGTTCTACTTCATTGTATTTTACTTTAGCTTTAAGTACATCATTGTATGTAATTATGCCTTCTTGGTGAATATTTTCTAAATCTTCGATAAGCCTTTCAAGCATTTTAAGATATTTAATAGCAAGTTTTTCTTTTTCTTGTAAAGTTATTACTCTCCAATATGCTTCTTCGATATTGAATAAAATTTCGTCTTCGGTAAGTTTTACTTGCGATTCAGAAATAGATTCGCTTGCTTGTGCAATTTTATAAATGTTTTTTATTTTACCCCCTAAATAAATGGGCTGAATAAAACCCGGGCCAAACATAAAATTGTGGTGTGTACCAAATACAAGTTGATCTTCGGGAAGATATGAATATAATAAGAATGCCGGATTTCCCTCCGAATCGTACATTACTTCTCCGGTTAATGGATTAGCAAGTATTCCATTAATCAAAGGGTTTTCCATAATGTTTTCGTTTAAACCCATAGTTTCCTGATCAATTGCCCAAAAAGGAAGAACAGGGAAAAACAAGTTTTGATTTTTTAATTTAAAAGCTTTGTTTGTGTATAAATACTGACCGGTAAAACTAAATTCTCCGAAAAATTTTGTTTTTGCAGATTTACGTAAATGTTCAGAAACTTGCTTTCGCGAATTGGCAATTTTAATTTTATAGTTATTTTCGAGAGCAAGGTTCTTACAATCATCTAGGTTTAGGTATAAAGTATCATTTTGCGATTGTAGTATAATTGCATTAAATAATAGAATCAATATTAATAATATTTTATTCATCGTTTCGTGTAAGAATACCGTAGAAAAAAATGTCAACCAAGGAATTTAGCCTTGTTTCAAAAACTTCAGATTCGTAATCTATTAATAATGGTAGTTCTACTGCTTTTAAAGTCATTTGAAATGTTTCGGCAATTGTATCTATATCATTAATATCAAAAATACGCTGTTGTTTACCATCGTTAAGTAAAGCTTTAATGAAATTTAACTCCATCATATCATACTGTACTCTAGCTTTTTTAATGAATTCAAGATGATTTAAAAAATCATCTCTTAATGCATTATATAAATTCCCAAGTTTTTGTATTTCGGCAAATCTTACAAGTATAAAGTTTCGTGCTTTGTCAATAAGTGTTTCAGAATTGTTTACTGCTGTTTTGAGCTTTTCAACAATAATACCGGCTTCGTATTCTACTACTGCCTGAAATACCTCTTCTTTACTTGCAAAATAATAATATAATGAACTTTTACCCTTTCGTGCTTCAAGAGCAATTTCATTCATTGTTGTTTTTTCGAATCCGAAGCGTACAAATATTTTTCTTGCAGCATTTATCAGGTTCTGTCGTACTTTTTCGTGTTTTTCCATCTTTCGACTAATATAGTTTAATTAGTCCAAAAGTAAATCAATAAAACTAAGTTTCCAAATATTTAGACCTAAAGTGTCAAATTAGTCGAAAAAATTAGCTATTAAAGATTAGTTTCAAGTTAGTCTATTAATTGCTTAAAGCTTAATCTAAGGTTTCGTAAATAGAATTTTGGCTGATAAATTCAGGAATAATAATTTTCATTTCTTTCACAATTTCAAAATTATCAGAAAAGTTTATTAATTGATGGAGTTTAGTTAAATTTGAATTTATTTTATCGTATTTACAAGCTATTACTTTAGCAATCATAATTTGCTTATGATAGGTTGGTATTGTGTTTTCTTTACTTGCCAATAGTTCTTCGTAAAGTTTTTCGCCTGGTCTTAATCCTGTAAATTTAATTTGAATATCTTCACCAACTTTAAGACCAGACAATTCTATCATTCGTTGAGCAAGTCTAACAATCTTAATAGGTTCTCCCATATCGAAAATAAATATTTCGCCGCCTTCGCCCATAATTCCTGCTTCGAGAACAAGTTGGCATGCTTCGGGAATAGTCATAAAAAACCGTGTAACCTCGGGGTGTGTTACTGTAACTGGTCCGCCTTTGTCTATTTGTTTTTTGAATCGAGGAATTACCGATCCGCTTGAGCCGAGAACATTTCCAAATCGTGTTGTAATAAACTGTGTATTGTATATATTATTTAGGCTTTGTACATACATTTCTGCAATACGTTTACTTGCTCCCATTACGTTGGTAGGGTTTACTGCTTTATCTGTAGAAATCATTACAAATTTCTCTACATTATATTCAACAGCAATGTCTGCAAGAGTTTTTGTTCCTAACACATTTGTTCTGATAGCTTCGGCGGGATGATGCTCCATCATTGGTACGTGTTTATAAGCAGCAGCATGAAAAACTAATTGTGGAGTGTGTTTTTTAAATACTTTTTCAACTATTAATTTATTTCTTATATCTCCTATTATTATTTCGCTTCTATGAAAATTTAAACTTTCGCTCAATTCTAGTTCTAATTCGTAAAGATTTGATTCAGCATAATCAAACAAAATAATTTTGTCGGGTTTAAAATTTAATAATTGTCTAACAATTTCGCTTCCTATAGAACCTGCTGCACCAGTTACTAATACGGTTTTACCAATAATATTTTTTCGGATTTTATTAGTATCCATTTTAATTTCGGCTCGCTGAAGCAAATCTTCAATTTTAAAATCTTTAATTTGTTTTAAGCTTAATTCTCCATTTATCCATGTTGATATTTCAGGAACAGTTTTAACTTGGACTTTAGCTTCCAGACAAACATCTAAAATGTGTTGTTTGGTTTTTACAGGCAATCCCTTTTGAGCTATAATAAAAGTGCTGATTTCGAGCTTATTAATTATTTCTTGTAAGGCATCAATTTCGTAAACATTAATACCTTCAATTTTATTTCCGGTAATTTTTGTGCTATGGTCGAAAAATGCTGCAACTCTGTTTCGTGATTCTGTATCTCTGTCTAATGTTTTTTTAGTTATTAATGCTAATTCGCCAGTGCCATATATCCCAACTAAGGTGCTGTTTTTGCGAGGGTTATTTGCTTCTAAATAAATAGTTTTTACTAAGAGGCGGCTAAAACTTAAAGCAAAACTAATAGTTAAATAGTCTATTATTATAACCGACATTGGAATTAGATATCGTCCTTGAATTTTAAGGTTAAGAATATTTAAAGCCATTAATACAGCACTACTTATTGATGTAACCAATATCAGTCGTTGAATATCGCGTGTGCTAGTGTGTCTAACCATTCCGGCATAAGTGCGAGCAATAATAAAGCTTAAACTTCTTACAAAAAGAACAATAGGAATTACATAGCTAAACGATTGTAATTCTTTTGTGGGAACGTCAAAATTAAATCGAAGGTAATAAGCAAAGACAATACTAAACAGACAAATGCTTATGTCTATTAAAAATACAACCCAGCGAGGGGTAATGCTTCTCAGAACATTGATATTCATTTTGCAAATGTAGAAAAAACTGTTTATTTATTTACAAGCTTACTAAACTATGCTAAGTTATTTGGGGTAATAGGTTAATTTAAATATTTATTTACTTGCTTAATTGATGAATATATTATGACGAGTAAGCACCAAAAATCCTTAAAGATAATACCCGTTTGTTTACATAATAACAATTTTCTTAGTATGAACTTGCTGTTCACTTGAAATAACTTTAACAATATATACTCCTTGAGTAAAATGCCCTAAATATCTACTTTTTAAATTATTGTATTTTGATATTATTTTTCCGTTTGCATCAAAAATGCAAACTATAAAATTATTATCAGGGCAAATAATTTTTAGATTTTTATCGGTATTATCCATAAAAATTGATATCTCATTATTTTTTTGAATATCAATATTTGAGGTTTGGTCAATACTTATTTTATAATCCATTCCATTATTATTATTCCATGAATTATCATTAAAACTTATTACAAAATTAACCTCGCTTACTTCTTGCACTTCATTGTTGAAAGGACCGATAGAAATAGAAAGTATTTCATTATTGGGACCATTCATAGGGCTTTGAACAGCAGGTCCTTCTCCGTTGAAAAGAGAAGTGTTTGTAGTCCAATATACTTGATTTGGTTCTTGCCAATTGTTTACTCCCCAATGTAACTTAGCTCCTGTATATGCCTGATTAACAGTTATTTCAATTATGTCGTTTTTGTTTGGATTTGTAGGGTTCCATTGTACTATATCATTTCCGCTATTTCCTCCTGTATTACTTTCGCCAACATATACATGTTGAATAGGTGTTTTGAAAGTATTCCCAAAATTATCAGTTGCTTCAATGTAATAATCAATTAGCACTTCAGATTCTCCAGATATTTCGGCATAATACTGATTGGCAATATAGTCCGGCATTTCAAAGAAATCAATTTCGGGGTTTGATGCAATATTACCTGCTGGAAAATCTCGAGCTGTCATATTAATAGGTTGCCATGTTCCTACCGAACCGCCACCTATGTATGTTTCGTTTTCGTTGTTATCAAGAGGATTAGCCCCATCGTTATCAATTCTATATTTAAGAGTAATACTATTTAAGCCCGAGACATCATAAGCGAAAGTCCATACTGTAAAATCAGAGGAGTTTTGGTGTTGCTGATATCCGTATGTTGGACCAAATCCAATTCCGCCAGGGTTGTAAGGGTATCTTTGTGGTATAAAAACTGATGGTGGAGTATTGTCGATTCCGGAGTTTTCATTTATTACGATATCAGCAAATTCACAGGCATTATTGCAGGCAATAGTTTGCTTTACTTCCATATCTAAGCTTGTACCATAATACATATATCCGCTTGTGTATCCGGGTAATAAAAAGTGCCAGGCTTTTTCTGCATTTGAGGCATAGGCATCAGGGTACACTACTTTTTGAATATTTACAGTTGTTGAGCTTAAATCTTCTGCCATGCAAACTCGATTTTCGGCAGCAACTAACACAGCCCAGTTGCGTGCATCTTCTGTCCATCCGTTGGGATCAAATTCGTATTGAGAGTTATAAATGGGCCATATCCAATTTATAAATTGCGGGTGTCCCCAGTCGTTTGCTGCATTAACCCATGCGCCGTCTTCTACGTGTACCACATCATTTTCAGGAACCGGATGATCATCTAAGAACTGTTGAATAGTTGTTGGTACATATCCTTGCGAGGCTGCGCTTCCGGCAAATCCAGGTACACTATTGTTGTAATAATCGTATCCACCGCCCCATGCATTATCTCCATCATGAGCCATCAACACTATGCTAGGTTGTTGTGGGTTGTTGAATGGTGCAATATTGTTGTCTATTTCGCCTGTTCCCATAGTACTGTAACCATTAATATAACTGAGTAAATCGCACATAGGTACAACTGTTATTTTATATTCTTGAGCAGTTTCGGGATCAACATATTTTGCTTTGTGTGCCTGATAGCAATAAGGAGCAGCAAAAGTGCCACCTCTACCGTCTATTTGTCCGTTCCACCAATTATCTCCATTTGTTGAGGTTATATCGGCAGCATTTGGAGGATCCATATTGCAAGCATTTGTTCCAAAACTTAGTGGATAGTCATTTAGAGTACGTGCTAAATGGCTGTTGGCAACTACACTCCATTCAAAACCTTCTTCTACAAGCACTTTTATTATTCTTTGACTAAATGCACACTCAGCAGGCCAAAAACCCTTGCTATAGTTAGGATTTGTACCGAATGTTTGATTATAAATATATCTGTGTGCCTGAATTTCTTTGTGTAAAACTCTTTCGCTAAGTAATGGAGCAAGCGAATGGTGAAAAGTAAAACCAACTATATCCATTCGTGGATTTCCACCTGTTGTTGTCCATTCTCGTGCCTCTACAAAACTGTTTTGCCAATTTTGATAATAACCCCACTGATTGTTTTCGGCAAGACTGTTTACGTTTTTTATAAGGCAACCTGAATAATTTACTTGTGCTCCAGCTTCGTTATAGCCTGTTAATGATTGTATTGCATCTTTTGCTCTATATTGATATACAGCTTTTCGGTCGTCGTTGCCAAAAATATCTTCTAAATTATTCAAAGGATGAGCTAAGCCATCAAGATAAACATTTCCGCCATTAGATTTAAGCTCATGCGATTCTCTTACACTTTGATATTCATATTGATGCCATATGCTTTTTTCGGGCCAATAAATTGGTTGCTGTAAGTGCCATAAGTAACTGGTATGTACTTGAGCAATTAACTTTGGTTTGATTAATAAAACCAAGATAATAATTATTAATAAGTAGAATAGAAATTTTAGTTTCATAGCGATATAAATTATTAAAAATCAGAAAAATATACTATCTGCGGATGATTTTAAAACTATTATCAATATTAATTTTAATTATTGGCGATTGCTTAGTTATACTATCAATATTTTGAGAATATTCTACGATATAATCCATTTTTTCTTTAATATTTGTAGTAATTTGATTAAAATTTGAAGGTGCGGGTTTTCCACTAAAATTTGCAGAAGTACTTACAATTGGTTTTCGAAATCTATCTAATAAGCGTAAACAAAACTCAGAATTACATAATCTTATTCCAATGCTTCCATCTTCGGCAGTAATATATTTTGAAATATTTTTTGCCTTGGGATAAATTATTGTAATTGGATTAGTGCTTGCTTCTATTAATTGATATGCTGCATCAGGTACAAATTGAACATGTCTTTCGAGCATGGTTAAGGAGTTTACCAAGATCAGCATGCTGTGCTCAGGTTTGCGTTTTTTGATAGAAAAAAGCCTTTTGCATGCTTCATCGTTTGTGGCATCACAACCTATTCCCCATATTGTATCGGTTGGGTATAGTATTATACCTCCGTTCTGTAGGACTTCGTTGGTTTTAATTATATCTTTTTGCATAAATGAATAATGGATAAATTACAAATTACAATAAAATTACAAATTACATATCACAAATTACAATTAAATCACAAATTTCAAATTACAAAAGAATTCCAAATCACAAATTACAATAAAAATACAAATTTAAAAAGCAAGGGTTTCTAAAACTATTATGATAGGTGGTTTACAATATTTTATAATTACCCTGACTAAAATTTTTGATTGAATTTAAACTATGCTTTTGTATAATTGCATTAATTGCGGAGCAAGAACCTCTGGTCTAAATTTGAGTGCATGTTTATAACCTGCTTCTATCATTTCCTGTTTTTTTGTGTTGTTATTGAGCAGGTTAAACAATTCTTTACCTAAATGATCATGTGCTACGGGATCTATTAAAATACTATTAGTGCCTGCAACTTCAGGAAGACTGCTTAGGTTACTAGTTATTACCGGCACACCGGAATTAAGAGCTTCTAATATTGGAATTCCAAACCCTTCAAATAATGATGGATAAACAAATACACTGGCTTTATGATAAATTGTAGGTAAATCTTCATCTTTAACATCATACAGTAATACTAATTTATCTTTAAGTTTATAATGATGAGCGTAAGAAATCAGCGTGTTTAGGTATGGTGTGGGTTTACCTACAATTACGAGAGGAATATCAATATTATAAAGTGCCATAGCTTTAAGAATTAGCATAGCATTTTTGCGTTTTTCGATAGTGCCTACATTAAGGATGTAATTATTTGGTAGTTTGTATTTTTTCAAAACTTCGGAGCATATTTCTCTGTTGGGTTTTTCATGAAATATTTTATTACAATCTTGATAAATTACATGTATTTTAGCTTGAGGAATATTAAAATACCTAATAATATCTGCTTTGGTTTGTTTGCTAACAGCAATTATTTTGTCAGCACTTTTACAAGCATGTTTAAATTTATACGTATATATTTTTACATCTGTAGTATTAAATAATTCAGGATATCTTAAAAATATTAGGTCGTGAATTGTAACTACTGATGGAATTTGTTTTCTGTTTAGGTTTATAGGCAATTCATTACTTAACCCATGGTAAATGTCTAACTTATCTTTTTTAATTCTATTACCGCTTAAAACGCTTCTCCATATTGAATTCCTAATATTTGAATTTGAATTTGGACCAATAATAGTTTTATTTCTTGCAAATTCGGGTATTTCTTCAGGAAATTTTGGGGAGTATAAAAAATATTCTTCGTTAGGATATATTTTGGCCAGCATATTAATAGTATTACGGCTGTAATTTCCAAGTCCGCTATTATTAAAAAATGCTCGTTTTGCGTCGAAACCTATTCTCATTAGTTATTTTTTAGACAACAATGTCAAAATCTCGTAACACAGAATTAAGAGAAGTCTTTTTATCGGTAGATTCTTTTCTTGTACCAATTATAAGAGCACAAGGCACTTGATATTCGCCTGCCGGAAAAGTTTTAGGGATACTTCCCGGAATAACTACAGAGCGTTCGGGGATATATCCTTTTATTACTTTTGGTGTATTATTACTTACATCAATAATCTTTGTACTTCCTGTAATAACAACATTAGCACCGAGTACAGCTTCTTTTCCAACTCTAATACCTTCTACAATAATACATCTTGAACCTATAAAACAATCATCTTCGATAATTACCGGAGCAGCTTGTACTGGTTCTAATACTCCGCCAATACCTACACCACCCGACAAATGAACATTTTTTCCTATCTGTGCACAAGAACCAACAGTTGCCCATGTATCAACCATAGTTCCGGAATCAACATAAGCTCCAATGTTTACATACGAAGGCATCATAACTACACCAGGAGCAATATATGCTCCATATCTACTTACAGCATGTGGAACTACTCTTACGCCCTTTTTTTGATATCCTTTTTTTAGAGGTATTTTATCGTGGTATTCAAATATTCCAACTTCGTGAACTTTCATTTCGCTGATTGGGAAGTAGAGTAGTACAGCTTTTTTTATCCATTCATTTACTTTCCAAGCTCCATCACATGGATCGGCAACTCTAATGAGACCATTATC
The DNA here is from genome assembly GCA_028702675.1 of Bacteroidales bacterium. GTDB lineage: Bacteria > Bacteroidota > Bacteroidia > Bacteroidales > ML635J-15 > JAQVOJ01. The sequence goes on along the minus strand of JAQVOJ010000001.1, from coordinate 126,966 downwards.
AAGTTTGTCTATAATTGCTTTAATGGTATTAATTACATCAGGGTTTTTTAGTAAATCCCTGTTTTCCCAAGCAGATTCTATAATATTTTTGTATTGATGTAGCATACTGTGTAATTATATTAACAAATTTAAACAAAGTTATTTTTTGAAACAATATTGCTTTTCAACAAATATTATTTTTATATGGTAATAATTTGAGAATTATATTACTAAAGTAATCCTAATTCTAATTTTGCTTCTTCGCTAAGCATGTTTTTATCCCAAGGAGGATCAAATGTAAGATTTATGTTTACTAAATTTACACCTACAATTTCGCTGAGTTTTTGATTAACCTGCATAACCAAATCGTCTGCCATAGGACAATTAGGCGCTGTAAGAGTCATATCAATATTTAGATTAGAGTTATTATCGAAATCAATTTTATAGATAAGACCTAAATCGTATATATTAACGGGTATTTCAGGATCAAAAATCTCCTTAAGTACTTTAACGGCTTTTTGCTCTATTTTTATTTGTTTATCCATTAATTAATATTTTTAGAGTTATATGCCATTGCATATAGTTTAATGCGTTTAATCATGCTTAATAATCCGTTACTTCTAGTTGGCGAAAGATGTTGTTGTAGTCCTATTTTTTCAATAAAAAATAATTCTGCATTTACTATATCTTCGGGTGTATGTCCTGAAAGTACTTTAATAAGTAAAGAAGCAATTCCTTTTGTAATAATTGCATCACTATCGGCTTCAAAATATAGTTTTCCATTATTTAAATATGCATCTATCCAAACTTTTGATTGACAACCATCGATTAGATTACTATCTGTTTTTTTTGTTTCGTCAAGAGGTTCAAGCTCATTACCAATTTCAATCAAATATGCATACTTATCCATCCAGTCATCAAAAATGCTAAATTCTTCAATTATTTGTTCTTGAATATCTTTAATTGACATTATTTATAGTTTTAATAATGCTATTTATTAAATATAATTATAAAATAATTATGTTATAGGAATTGTAAAACAAACAATTCTTTTTTTACAGCAAGTTTTCGAGTTTATTAGTAAGTGTTGATTTTGGAACAGCACCTACTACCTTATCGGCAACTTCGCCATTTTTCACAAATAAAACAGTAGGAATATTTCTGATTCCATATTTTGAAGCTATGCCGGGGCTATCGTCAACATTTACTTTACCTATTATTGCTTTTCCTTCGTATTCTTTTGCCATATCCTCTATATGAGGAGCAATCATTCTACATGGACCACACCATACAGCCCAAAAATCCATTACTACCGGTTTATCGGCGTTGATTACTAATTCATCAAAATTGTTGTCGTTAATTTCTATTGCCATAATAAGAGTATTTTAGTTATTATTATATAATCTCTCGTAAAAATAAAAAATTTATGCAAGATTAAATTTCTTTATGCAATTTTCTTTTTCAAGAAAATCAATTATTTCATCATTAAGTTCAACTCGATAAGTTCTTGAAAACATATCTAATTGTGATTTTTTAATTTTATCAAACAACTTAATATTTAACAATAATTTGCCTTTATTGTTTTTTGCATGTTTCGACAATCTATTTACAAAGTCTTTATTTATTTCGGTTGCAACTACATATAATACAAGTTGTGAAAAATATTTATCGCGTAATTCGGGTAGTAAATTAATTTCCTTAACCTTAAAAAAAGTTCTGTTAACATCATTATATCCTTGCTGAACTTCTCCCTTTACCAATATACTTTGTCCTTTTAAAAAATAGTTATTAAAATTAATATAATCTTTACCGTAAAACGCTATTTTGTACATACCCGAATAGTCTTCGATAGTAATAAATGCATAAGGATTTCCGTTTTTTCCGGTTCTTTGTTCAATATCTGTAATTAAACCTACTATTTTAATACTTGTGTTTATGAGTTTTTTTAGGTTATCTAGCTTTGAAAGTGGAGTAATTCTAATTGATTCTAGTTCTAGTTTATAATTATCAAGAGGATGAGCTGAGATATAAATTCCAACATGTTCGCGTTCTTGATTTAAAATTTTAAGATTGAATTCTTCGATGTTTTCAGGTATTTCGGGTTTTTGAGCATCTACTGTAATAGTATCGCCAAATAAAGTTAATCCATCGGTTGCAGATGACTGAATTTGATGACCATACTGAATTAATGCATCTATAAATGTTTCGTAATTTCCTGATGCTCTAAAATACTGACTTCTATTAATTCCGAAACTATCAAATGCTCCTGCATAAACCAGTGCTTCAATGTTTTTACGATTAACTGCCGACAGGTTTACTCTTTCAACAAAATCGAATATGCTTTTATATTTCCCGTTTTTTTCTCGTTCTTGAATTATACATTTTACGGCATTGCTACCAACATTTTTAATTGCCGATAAACCAAATCTTACGTCATCATTATTGTTTACTGTAAATTTCTCGAAGCTTTCGTTTATGCAAGGTCCAAACACATTTATTCGCATGCGTTTGCATTCTTCCATTAGTTTTTTAATCTCTTTAATATCGTTTAAGTTACGGCTTAGGTTGGCAGCCATAAATTCTGAGGGATAATATGCTTTAAGATAACCTGTTTGGTAGGCAAGATATGCATAGCAAACCGAGTGAGATTTATTAAAAGCATATTTAGCAAAAGCTTCCCAATCTTTCCATATTTTTTCGGCTAGTTCTTTAGGGTTTTTGTTGTATTCTGTACAGCCTTTTATAAACTCGGGATTATTTTGACAGCCTTCGATAAATTTTATTTTTTGCTGAGCCATTAAGGTAATGATTTTTTTACCTATTGCTTTTCGTAAATTGTCGCTTTCGCCTCTTGAAAAATTTGCTAATGCTCTGCTTAGTAACATAACCTGTTCCTGGTAAACAGTTACTCCGTAAGTGGAATCGAGGTATTGCTCCATAATGGGGTGATCGTAAGTAATTTCTTCTCTTCCATTTTTACGGGCAATAAAATTAGGGATATAATCCATTGGTCCCGGTCTATAGAGAGCATTCATTGCAACTAGGTCTTCAAATTCAGTAGGTTTCAAATTTTTTAAATGTTCTTTCATCCCATCAGATTCAAATTGGAATATTGCAGAGGTTTCTCCTCTACCAAACAATTCATAAACCTTATTGTCTTCGAATGATATTTTTTCAATATCTATTTCTTTACCTTTAGAATGTTTAATATTTGTTAGGGTATCTTTTAGTATAGAAAGAGTTTTTAAGCCTAAAAAATCCATTTTAAGCAAGCCAACACTTTCAACGAGTTTACCGTCGTATTGTGTGGTAAGTAATGAAACACCCTCTTTGTGCATTAATGGTAAATGGTTAGATAAGCCTCCATGTCCGATAAGTACTCCACAAGCATGAATTCCGGTTTGTCTAACAGAGCCTTCAAGTATTGAAGCTAATTTTAAAGTTTTAATAATCAGCTCGTTTTTGTTTTCGCGTGCCAATTTAATTTGTTCCAAAATATATTCGCGAGTTTTTAAAATATTTTCATCTTTCCCTTCATTTTCTTTTTTATCAAAAGCTTTTTGTTTCTTAATATCTTCTGCAACTTTATCGAGGCTACCAAGCTTTTCTTCACTTTCTATAATTATTTTATAAGCATTTGAAAGTGAACCACCGTCGGGGATTCCTTTAGCTAATTTGTCGGCTTCGTTTAGTGGGAGTTTTAAAATTCGGGCAACATCGCGAACAGCCATTTTTGCTGCCATTGTACCGAAAGTACATATTTGAGCTACATTTTCTTCTTTATATTTGTTTTTTACATATTCCAAAACTTTTTCTCGACCTTCATCATCAAAATCTATATCTACGTCTGGCATTGAAATTCTGTCAGGGTTTAAAAATCTTTCAAAAAGCAAATTGTATTTTAATGGGTCAACATTTGTAATTTCGGTACAATATGCAATAGCCGAGCCAGCAGCCGATCCTCTTCCCGGACCAACTAAAACCCCTTGTTTACGGGCTTCGTTAATAAAATCTTGAACAATGAGAAAATATCCGGGAAAACCCATCGATTTTACCGTTTGCAACTCAAATTCAAGTCGTTCTTTTACATTATCCGGAATAGAATCTCCATATCGTTTTTTAGCACCTTCGTATGTCAAATGTTCAAGATAATCGCTTTCAAGTTTAATACGCAATAATGATTTATAATCTTTTCCTAATCGTTTGCATACCTCTTCGCCAAACTCTTTGCATAATTCTTCGAGGCTATATTTTTGTTTGTATATTTCGTAAGAAAAATTTGGATCAGGTATTTCAAATTCCGGCATTATCGGAGGAGAGTCCAACTCAATATCTTCAACTTTTTCTGCAATTTCCATTGTATTAGAAATGGCTTCAGGAATATCTGAAAACAGTTCAGCCATCTCTTCGGGAGTTTTAAACCATTCTTGTTGAGTATATCTCATTCGTTTGGGATCGTCCAGGTCGGCATTTGTTGTAAGGCATATAAGTAAGTCGTGTGCTTCTGCATCTTCTTCATTAATAAAGTGTACGTCGTTGGTTGCTATTAGTTTAATATTGTGTTTTCGAGAAAACTCAATTAATATCGGATTAACTTTTTCTTGTCTGTCGAAAACTTCTGCTTTCATTTTGGGGTCATCGGTTTTATGACGCATAAGTTCAAGATAAAAATCTTCTCCAAATATTTCTTTATGCCATAAAACTGCTTCTTCTGCACCTTTTAGGTCACCCATTTCAATTTTTTTCGGTATTTCGCCTCCTAAACAAGCACTTGAAACAATAAGCCCTTCGCTGTGTTTTTTTAATAGCTCATGATCTATACGGGGTTTCATATAAAATCCTGAAATAGATGCTTCGCTGATCAGTTTAATAAGATTTTTGTAACCAATTTCGTTTTTTGCAATTAAAATTAAATGATATCCCGAATAGTCTTTTTGACCATCTTTACTGTGCATGCCATTTTTAGCAACATAAGTTTCGCAACCAAGTATGGGTTTGATATTTTTCTTTTTACACTCGTCGTAAAAGCTTTTTATGCCAAACATAAAGCCGTGATCGGTTAATGCAAGTGCTTTCATATTGCATTTTACGGCTTTGTCAACTAGGCCTTCTATGCTTGCTGCTCCATCAAGAATGGAATATTGTGAGTGAACGTGTAAATGTGTGAAATCTGTCATGCTAAATGTCTAATATTTAAAGTTTTACGTTTTTTTAAAGGCGAGTAATAAAATTAGGAATTTAATATGGCTATTTAATGTATTGTGAATAAAAATTTGCCCAAAAGAAATTAACATTAGTGTTAATAGTTTGACAGTCAGATTAGAAAGAGTGTGTATGATTTTATTGTAGATATGTATGTTCTGGAATTTCTCATCTCGATAGGCTTAGTTTGACAGACTAAATACATCTCACCATATCTAGTGATTTTCCTTGCATACTGTTTCAAAAACTATTTTTTAATAATCTTATAAGTCTTGAATAAAGACTTGTCAAATTCAATTTTTAAAATATATGCACCTTGAGGTAAGGATTTTATATTGATATCCTTAAAATTATTATTGAATTGTTCTTGTAAGATAATCTTTCCGTTAATATCAATTAAAATATATGCAAACTTATAGTATGTATCAGATTCAATTGAAATATAAATATATGAATCAGTAGGGTTGGGGTAAATAGAGATATCAATATCTTCAAATTCAATATTTTCTATTGCTGTAATACTTATTCTTGATTGCTGAAATCCTTGCGTAAGGATTTTATTGTTAGAAATAAGTGTTTCTGTAATTGGTTCTCCAATAGTGTAACTTATCGAACCGTTAATATTATAGTCAAAGCCACCACCCGAAGAAAGAATTTCTTGTGAATAACAAATATTTATCAAACAAAATACACTAAATATTAAACTGATATATTTCATAATTCTTACAATATTTATTTCATAAATTTATAAAGAATAAGACATATAATGAAATTTATTTTTAAAACTAAGTAATATAAAATAAACAACAGGATTAATTAATTAATTAATTATATGTAGAATAAAATTTAGATAAAAACATAAAGTTTATTCCCTTAATATGTTTAATTTAATTTTGAGAAGTTCTTAATTATTCGCATTTTTAATGCAAATTCATTAGAATTAGTACTTTAAAGTAATAAATACACACAAAGAAAATAATTATGGTACGCTTTATTTTTTCATTGATTATTAGTTTATTAATAGTTTTACAAGCTTATTCTTATCCTGGTAAAATACTAAATAGCTTTTCTACTCAAGGTAATTTTCCTACAGGATTAACTTATGATGGTAAAAATTTATGGATAGCCGATCGCAAACTTGATAAGTTGTTTCAAATAAATACTGAAACAGGAGTAATAATTAATGAAATTCCTTCGCCTGCATATTGGCCTATGGGATTAGCTTTTGATGGCGAGAATTTGTGGTGTGTTGATATTAAAGGAGGTATTCCAATGGCTGAGAATTATAAAGGTATTTTGTATAAGCTTAATCCTAAAGACGGAAGTATTTTACATAAAGCAGAATTGTCGTGTGTAAAACCTACAGGATTAACTTATGATGGTGAATACTTATGGGTGGTTGATGAGGCACTAGATAAAATTATGCAAATTAGTCCTAAAGATGGGACTACAATTAAGGAATTTAGTTCTCCGGCAGGTAATCCTATGGGTTTGTGTTTCGATGGCGAATATTTGTGGGTTAGCGATCGTGGTACCGATGAAATCTATATGATTAGCCCCAAAACTGGAAGCGTAATTGTAACAATTGATGCACCCGGAAATTATGCTTTTGGTTTGGCATTTGATGGCAATTATTTGTGGAATGTTGATTGGCAAACTAAGAAAATCTATAAATTAGTAAAAGAAGATGAGGAGAGATTTGTAGTGAGTAAACCAAAATCGTATAAAGTTACAATTACTCACCAAACTACTAATTTTGGACAGGGAGATATTAAAAGTCTTGATGTATATTTTGCTATTGGTGATAAACGTGAGAATCAAGACTTAATTGGTAACACCGAATTCTCAGAACCCCCAAAAGATTATGTTACCGATAATTGGGGACAAAATACCGCTCATTTTGAATATAGAAACATTAAATCGGGTGAAAGTAAAGAGATAGTAATGACCAATAAGCTTACATTATACGATATTCGTTATTTTATTTTTCCGGATAAGGTAGGTAGTTTCAATGAAATTCCTTTAGATATTAAAAATAAGTATCTTACCAATGATGAAAAATATCAAATAACTCATCCTGTAATTGCTGATGCATTACAAAAAGCGATTGGTAACGAAACAAATATGTATTGGATAGCAAGAAATATTTACGATTATTTAATTGATAATATGTATTACGAAATGCAAGGAGGATGGAATATTGCTCCTACAGTTTTAGAACGAGGAAACGGTTCATGTTCTGAATATACTTTTGTTTATATAGCAATGTGTAGAGCTGCCGGAATTCCTGCAAGATATGTAGGGTCTGTAGTTGTGCGTGGCGACGATACAAGTATGGATGATGTGTTTCATCGCTGGGCAGAAATATATTTACCAAATTATGGATGGGTACCTGTTGACCCAAGTGGAGGAGATCAAGATTGGCCAAAAGCACAAGCTGATTATTTTGGACATCTTAATAATAGATTTTTTATTTCTACACAAAGTGGAGGTGGTTCAAACCTCTTAGAATGGACATATAATACAAACGAATTTTATACAACAGACCCCAAAACATTTGTTGTTGTTGAGTATTTTGCCGACTGGGAGCCTTTAGAAGAATAATAAAATCAAAAAATCAGAAAATCAGTTTTTTATTAAAAATAAGCATTATATTTGCAGCCCGGTTCGAGAAACCGATTATTTTATGTATAACTTAAAACTTTAAAAAACATGCCAGTAAAAATTAGATTAGCTAGGCACGGACGTAAAAGAAGACCTTACTACTATATTATAGTAGCAGATTCAAGGTCGCCACGCGATGGCCGTTTTATCGAAAGATTGGGTTCGTATAATCCGAATTCCGATCCCGCAACAATTATTTTAGATTTTGAAAAAGCGCTTGATTGGGTTATAAAAGGTGCTCAACCTACCGATACAGTTCGCTCAATCTTGTCACGCGAAGGTGTAATGCTTAAAAAACACTTACTCGAAGGAGTTAAAAAAGGTGCTTTTGACGAAGCCGAAGCCGAACGTCGTTTCGAAAATTGGAAAAAAGACAAAGAGCAAAGATTAGTAGCTGCTATCGAAAAACTTAAAAGAGAGTCTGAAACAGAACGCAATAAGCGTATCGAAGCCGAAACAAAAGTTAAAGAAACTAGAGCAGAAGCTATTGCTGCTAAGTACGTAGTTGAAGAAGAAAAAGAAGTAGCCGAAAAGGAAGAAGAAACTGAAACAACTGAAAACAAAGAACAGGTTGTTGAAAAACCAGTTGAAGAAACTCCTAAAGAAGAACCTAAAGCTGA
>JAQVOJ010000001.1:62079-118401 GCA_028702675.1 Bacteroidales bacterium | reverse complement strand
CTAAAGAAGAAGAGCCAAAGGAAGAGCCAAAGGCTGAAGAAACCGATAGTAAAGAAGAACCAAAAGAAGAGCCCAAAGACAATAAGGAAGCATAAAATATGTTTCCCGGGTTAAATAGTGTGGAACTTGGCACTATTATCCGTTTACACGGATTAGAAGGGACTGTATTAGTTAAATTATATAGTCCCGAAATAGGAGACAGTGTAGAAAATGTGGAATCAGTATTTATCGAAAAAGATGGATTGCTGATTCCATTTTTTATTGAGTCATATATTTATAACCAGAATGGTATTTTTTTAAATTTGCGCCACATAAAAACTCTAAATGATGCTCAACGATTTTTAAATTGTAAAGTTTTTATTGAAAGTAATTATTTATCAGAAACAAAAAATAATAATTTTAACGAGAGCATATCTGGATATAGTGTCATTGATATTAATTTAGGTCATATAGGAAATGTTAAAAATCTCAATAAAATTCCAGGCAATATTGTAATCGAAGTTGAATTTAATGGTAATAGTATTTTAATTCCGTATGTTAACAGCATTGTAAAAGAAATTAATCATAATACTAAAACAATAAACGTAAGTACTCCAAAAGGCTTAATAGAATTATATCTTTAATTATAGTAATCGATATATTAATTTTTAATTTTGTATCGTTAGTACATGTAAATAAAATCTTATGAATCAAGTACCACAAAATTCCGAAATAGTAAAAAAACAAGAAAGAAACACTCGTATTCTAATTGCAATTATGGCTGTAATGGTTGCTGCTGTAGGTGTTTTAATTTGGATGGTATTAGATTTAAATAAAAAAAATGATGAATTACGTAATAAAACCCAAGTTACTCTTAACGAAAAAGAAATGGTTAAAAATGAGCTAAATAATCTACTTCTTGATTACGAAGACCTCAACACCTCAAACGATAGTTTAAACTCTCAGCTCGAACAAGAAAAGGAACATATTCGTGATTTGATAAATGAATTAGAAACAGTAAAAGCAAATAATGCTGCCGAAATAAATAAGTATAAAAAAGAACTTAATGTTTTAAGGGACATTATGAAAAGCTATGTTTATCAAATTGACTCATTAAACCAATTAAATCAACAGCTAATTGCAGAAAATCTCTTAGTTAAAAACGATAAAGAACGCATACAATATGAAATGGATATTGTAGTTGATAAAAACGATGAATTGGAATTAGTTGTAGAAAAAGCTTCAATGGTTAAACCACTAAATATTAATATTGAATTACTTAAAAGTAGCGGAAGAGAAACAAATCGATCAAACAAAATTGCAAAAATTAAAACTTCTTTTACACTTTTGGCAAATGATGTTGCAGAGCCCGGTCCTAGAGATGTTTTTGTTAGAATTGTAAGACCCGATGGATTTGTAATGACCTCTGACGGTAAGTTTTTTGAATATAATGAGCAAGTATTGTCGTATTCCGATAAAAGACAAATAATTTATGAAAATCAAAACCTTGATGTGGCAGTTTATTATGACGTAATGGGAGCATTGATTTTAGGAAAATATTTAGTCGAAATTTATATGGATGGTTTTTTAATCGGACAAACGCAATTCTTACTTGAAAAGTAATGTATGTTGAAATTACATGCCGTACTTAGCTTTTTGTTATCAGTAATTTCATTAAATAAGATGGAGATACTTGTTAGACCCGACAATGCGTTTATGACACTTAGTCTAATACTAAGCCTTTTTGCGATTGTTTCTTATATTCTTATAAATCAGTTTAATCCAAAGTATTTCCCTGAATTATTAATTTCATCGGTATTTTTCAAAAAATCAATAAAGGTATTTGAAGCAAAAAATACTCTTACAATAAGAGCTTCGTATGGCATGACAATTCTAATGATTATAATTTTTGCAATATTATTATATCAAAAGCTATGTTATTTTACAAATCTTAATAATAATTATAATAATATTCAATTATTTTTGATTGCTTTAGCTGTTATCATTGCTATAGTTGTATTTAAAATTATATTGTATTATATAATTGCATTAATTATTAATAATGTCGAAAACACTAAAGAATATATTAGCAATATAGGTATTTATTATAGAATAACTAGTTTATTGTTGTTTCCTATTGTCGTTATTAATGTTTTTGCTTCACCAGAAATAGTTAGAATTTTATTATATGTGTCTATAGTATTGATAATCATAGGTTTTAGTGCGAGTATAGTGCGTGGTTTTATGGTAGGAATAAAAACAAAATTTCCATATGTTTATATGTTTTTGTACTTTTGTTGCCTTGAATTATTGCCTTTTTTAATAGTAGTAAAATTGGCATTAAAACAAATTAATTGAGTACTGAAGAGAAAGAACTGAATATACTATGGCTTCAAAAATCAAAACAATACTCGTATCGCAACCTAAACCTGCCAATGATAAAAGTCCGTATTTCGATCTTGCAGAAACACACAACCTTAAAATTGATTTTAGACCTTTTATCGAAGTTGTAGGTGTTCCTGTAAAAGATTTTCGTAAGCAACGGGTTGATGTAATGTCGCATACAGCTGTAATTTTTACTAGCCGAACTGCGATTGATCATTTTTTTAGAATTGTAGAAGAACTTAAATTCTGCATTCAAGAAAGTTGGAAATACTTCTGTATGTCGGAGTCTATTGCTTTATACTTGCAAAAATATATTGTGTATCGTAAACGTAAAATATTTTTTGGTACAGGATCATTCGATACTTTGTTAGATATTATTAAAAAACATAAAGAAGAAAAATTCTTGCTCCCTCTTAGCAATGTACATAAGCAAGATATTCCCGGAGAATTAGAAAAATCTAATATTCGTTTTAGCAAAGCTATTCTTTATCAAACTGTTAGTGCCGACCTGTCAGACCTTAAAGATGTTAATTACGATATGTTAGTGTTTTTTAGCCCTAGTGGAGTCGCTTCTCTCTTACAAAATTTTCCTGAATTTAGACAAAACAGTACTTGTATTGCAGCGTTTGGGCCTACCACAAGACAAGCAGTTTTAGATGCAGGATTAACATTAAATGTTGAGGCTCCTACACCAAAATCTCCTTCCATGACAATGGCTATCGAAGAATTTGTTAAAGAAGCTAATAAACGTAAGCGATAATCATCCATAAGTTAAATTATTATTATTTGGATGACAAAACAGAATAAAAGTGAAAAGAGATTATCTATTAATGAAAAGATAAAACTAAAACGAGAAATTGACAAGATTTTTTCGTCTAAAATTTTTGTTTATCATTTCCCAATTAAGCTAATAATTGCTGATTCAGATAATCAATCACAACAAGTTAATTATAAAGTAATCTTTATTGTTCCAAAGCGAAAAATTAAAAAAGCTGTAAAAAGAAACCTTATACGCCGAAGAATGAAAGAGGCTTATCGCTTAAATAAGAGTTTATTACCCAATACTAACAATAAAATGCTTTTAGCTTTTGTTTATATTGGTACAAATGCATGTGCTTATAGCGAAATCGAGCAGAAAATAATTTTAACTTTGCAAAAACTTAATCAAAACCAGACTAAATAATGTAAATAGAATGAAAAGAATTAAGCAAAAATCAAGAAGATTAATTACTATAATACTGGTTGCAGCATTTTTTGTGTCATCAATAGGTTTCTTGTCATATAAAAGTGATGATTTTGAAACCGTAAAGAATTTAGATATTTTTTATACTCTCTACAAAGAACTTAGTTTATATTATGTTGATGACGTTGATCCAGGAAAAGTTATTAAACAGGGGATTGATGCTATGCTAAAATCGCTAGACCCTTATACTGTATATATTCCCGAAACACAGATTGAAGACCTTAAGTTTATGACTACCGGTCAATATGGTGGTATTGGTGCATTAATAAGGCAATACGACGATTATGTGGTTATTGCAGAACCTTACGAAAATTTTCCTGCTTACGATGCAGGCATCAAAGCCGGTGATATTATTTTGGAAATTGATGGTAATAGCACAAAAAATAAGAAAAGCTCTGAGATTAGTGAATTGCTAAAAGGACAACCAAATACTAATGTAAAAATTAAAGTAAAGCGTTACAAAATAGAAAAACCTTTAGAATTTGAACTTATAAGAAAAGAAGTTCAGGTACCCAATGTTCCTTATTCTGGTATGTTAAACGATGAAATTGCTTATGTAGTTTTATCCAGATTTACAAGTGGTGCGAGCAATGATGTACGCAATGCCATTATTGAATTGAAAAAGGAAAATGAAATTAAAGGGCTGGTACTCGACTTAAGAAATAATCCAGGTGGCTTACTAATGGAGGCTGTTTTTCTCTCTAATTTATTTATAGAAAAAGATAAAGAAATAGTTAGTACTAAGGGTAAAGTTAAAGATTGGGACAAAGAATATAAAGCACCACGAGAAGCATTCGATAAAAATATTCCATTAGTTGTTTTAGTAAACAGAGGTTCTGCTTCGGCTTCCGAAATTGTATCGGGAGCTATTCAAGATTACGACAGAGGCGTGATAATAGGTGAACGTACATTTGGCAAAGGTTTAGTGCAAACAACCAGAGACCTTAGTTATAATGCTAAACTGAAAGTTACAACAGCAAAATATTATATTCCAAGCGGTAGATGTATTCAGGCTTTAGATTATTCTAACAGAAACGAAGATGGAAGTGTTGGTAGAGTACCTGATTCTTTAGCTACTGAGTTTAAAACTGCCGGCGGTCGTAAAGTATTTGATGGAGGAGGAATTTTGCCGGATATAGTAATTGAAAAAGAAAATGCTAGTAATATTGCAATAGCTCTTACTATTCAAAATATTCTTTTCGATTATGTAACTAAATACGCTAGCGAAAAGGATAGTATAAGTGCTCCCGAGCAATTTACTCTAAGCGATATCGAGTATCAAGACTTTGTAAAATTTGTATTAGAGAAAGACTTTGTATATGATACCAAAAGTGAAGAAACTTTAGAAAACCTAATTGAAATAACTAAAAATGAAAAATATTATCAAGAGGCTGCCGACGAAATCGAATCTCTAAAGAAAATATTAGCTCACGATGTAGAAAAAGACTTAAATGTTTTTAAAGAAGAAATTGTTGAAATGCTCGAAAGTGAAATTATCGGAAGGTATTATTATCAAAAAGGAAGGATTAAATATAATCTAAAAAACGATAAAGATGTAGTTAAATCACTTGAAATACTTAATGATACAAGTATGTATAATAAAATTCTTAGGGCTGAAGAATAAGGAAAAAATATGAACGAATGAAAACAGTATTAAGCGGAATAAGATCAACAGGTAACTTACACCTTGGTAATTATTTTGGTGCAGTTAAGAACTTTGTTAAGATGCAACACCAAAATAAGTGTTATTTTTTTATTGCAGATTATCATTCACTTACAACCCATCCAACTCCGCAAAACCTTCATAAAAATGTAAGGCAAGTATTGGTTGAGTATTTGGCTGCCGGTTTAGACCCCGAGCTTGCTACTCTTTATGTTCAGAGCGATGTACCTGAAATATCCGAATTGTATTTATTGCTAAATATGAATGCTTATCTTGGAGAACTTGAACGCACAACTTCGTTTAAAGATAAAGCACGAAAGCAACCCGATAATTTGAATGCAGGATTATTAACTTATCCTGTTCTTATGGCTGCTGACATACTTATTCATAATTCCCATTACGTGCCTGTCGGAAAAGACCAAGAGCAGCACTTAGAAATGGCACGAAAATTTGCACGCCGTTTTAATAATATGTACAAATGCAATTTTTTTAATGAACCCGAACCTTACAATTTTGGCGAAGCACTTATTAAAATACCAGGACTTGATGGAACCGGTAAAATGGGAAAATCTGAAGGAAACGGAATTTTCTTAATAGATGAGGATAAAACTATACGAAAAAAGTTAATGCGTGCAGTTACCGATCAAGGACCAACAACACCAAATAGTACTCCGCCTGAGCCGGTAGAAAATCTGTTTAAAATTATGAAAATTGTTTCTGATGAAATTACTTATAAGTTTTTCAAAGAGCAATATGCTAATTGTAGTATTAGATATGGAGATATGAAAAAGCAATTAGCCGAAGACCTTATTAAGCTAATTACTCCTTTACGTGAAAATATTTACCGAATTAATTCTGATAATGATTATATCCGCAAAGTGGCATCCATAGGAGCAGAGCGTGCACGCGAAAGTGCAGGAAAAACACTTAAAGAAGTAAGAAAAATTATGGGATTTAAGTCTTTTTAGATTTTAAATTGTTAGCATTTTCTTTTAATTTTTTTAAACCAGTGCGGTATAGTGATGTGTCTTTAAATTCTTTTTTAAACATACTATTTGTCATATTTTCAAAAGTGCTGATATCTAATTGTTTTAATAAGTTTATTTCCTGTAAATCCGTTGTTACATCTGCTTTTATATTTTTATTATACGGACATACTATTTGGCAAATATCGCAACCAAAAAACTGATTTGTTATTTTTGATTTTACGTTGTCAGGCACTATATTTCTATTTTCGATTGTGTGATACGAAATACATAAATTACAGTCGATTTCGTAAGGCTTCAATGCTCCTGTGGGGCATGCTTCAACACATTTATTGCAAGAAATACAACTATTATTAGAAATTTTTACTTGTTTATCAAAGCATAGCTCTTTATCAACAATCAAAGTGCTTATAAATACCCAAGAACCAAGATTCTCGTTAATTAAGCAAGTGTTTTTGCCAATAAATCCTAAACCTGCATTATATGCATAACTACGCTCTAAAATAGGAGCACTATCAACAAAGCATCTGCCATTAATATCCCAGTTCTTTTTTAGATAATTTAGTAGTTCATACATTTTTCTTTTTAAAACTATATGGTAATCTTTACTTAGAGCATACCGGGCAATACTATTGTAGCTTATGCTTGAGTTTTGTCTATTATAAGAACTCAATAATACAACTACAGATTTGGCGTTTTCAACAAGCAATTTGGGGTTTGCCCTGATTTCTACATTATTTTCGAGATATTTTAAATTGGCATTATAAGACTTTTTTAACCAATTAATAAAAATATTTAAATGTTCAGAATCGGTATTTGCCGGCACTATACCACAAGAATTAAATCCTAATGATATTGCTTTTTCTTTAATATTCTTAGTGATTTCTTCTTTGTATGGCAATTGCTAATTATTTGTGTAGGTTTTTCCTTTATAGTACATACTTTGCGATTGCACACCATATTTGAAATTCACAACATCTCCATGAATTTCAAAATCTTTAATTAGTTCATACGACACAGTATTTACTTTTCCATCCTCGAAGACTTTTAAATATCCATGTTCATCTATATAAGCTAAGATATTATTATTAAATAAATATTTTTCGGGGATATAGCTTTCTAATGTATATACATTACCTCCCGAAAACACTTTGAAATAATTTTGGACATTAAATATTATAAGATCATCGTGAACTTCATAAAATATTGGAACATCAAACGAAATTGTAATTTTTTCACCATAATAATAGCACATAAGATAGCCGTTGTTGTCAACATAAGCTACCATATTGTCTCCGGTTTTATATGATTTAGGTTCAAAAGTGTCTAATTCAAAAAATTCTCCTTGATAAAACACTTGAAAATTATTCATAGGTTCTTCTATAAATGCAACAATTCCGCGACCTGTTTTAAATGATTTAGTTCTTTCGTGAAATAGTAATTGAATTATTTCACCATAATAGAAAATATCGTAATAACCTTCCGGATTTTTAAAAACGGCAATATCTTCACCAACAACAAAATCTGAAATATCGTCGGCTGCAATTGCATCGGCAAGTTCATAAAGATTACCATTAAAATATGCTTTTAAAATTCGTTCTTGTTTTTCAAAAAAAACAATAATATCATCACTGCAAGCAAATGCTCCAACATTAGTAGTTAAACTCTTATTTTGTTGATTATCAAACACTTTAAGTTGGGAGTTTAGTCTAAAACTAATTAAATTATCTGAAGTATAATATTCGCTTACAAAACTGCTTACCGAAAACACATAGTTGTTTTGATAAATTTTGAAATTTCCTGCATTATCCTCATATGCAATTGCATTATTGCCAATTTTAAAAGAATTTAGTGGTAAATGATCAATTTGTTTTGTAGTCCCGTTATCAAAAATATAAACTTTATTTAGATAGTCTTGATAAACAGAAAGTCCTTGTGAATTCGATTGTAATACTAATGTTATTAACATTACAAGGACTAGTATTATGCTGTATTTAACATTCATAATCACATATTTTAACAAATATACATTATTTTATGGATATTTAATTTCATACTTTTGTGTTTGTTTTAACAAATATATTACCAAACAATAAATTATGGCTGAATCGGACAGTAAATCTCAAGAAAAGAAAGAACAAACAATAGCATCTCTTGGCGAATTTGGTTTAATTGACCATCTTACAAAAGGTTTTGCTATTAATAATAAAAGTACAATAAAAGCGATTGGGGATGATGCTGCAGTATTAAAATCGGGAAATATGTTAAGTTTAATTAGCACCGATTTGTTAGTAGAAGGAATACATTTTAATCTGATGTATGTACCTTTAAAGCATTTGGGATATAAGTCGGTTATTGTAAATATTAGTGATATTGCAGCAATGAACGGAGTAGCTGAACAAATTACGGTTTCTGTTGCTATTAGTAACAAAATAAGCCTAAAGGCTATCGAAGAGTTTTATGAGGGAGTATTGTTGGCTTGTAAAAAGTATAATGTTGATTTAGTTGGTGGCGATACTTCAACATCACTTACCGGTTTTGCAGTAAGTATAACAGCAATTGGGCGTATAAATAGAGATAAAGTTGTATATAGATCAGGAGCAAAAAATAAAGATTTGCTTTGTGTAAGTGGCGATTTGGGTGCTGCATATCTTGGTTTGCAAATACTTGAAAGAGAACGTAAGGTTTATGAGGTTGATCCATATACTCAACCAAAACTTGCCGGCTACGATTATGTTTTAGAACGGCAGCTAAAGCCTGAAGCAAGATTTGATATAATTGAAAAATTGAAAAATAAGGGAATTGTTCCTACCTCAATGATTGATATTTCTGATGGATTATCTTCAGAGGCTTTACATTTATGTAAGGAATCGAATGTTGGTTGTAAGATATACGAAGATAGAATTCCTGTTAATATTTTAAGCCAAAGGGTTTGCGAAGAGCTTAATCTTGATCCAAGTTTGCCAGCCTTAAATGGAGGCGAAGATTACGAACTATTATTTACCGTTGATATTAATGATTACGACAAGATTAAAGAAATTGATGATATTAGTTTAATAGGTTATATCTGTGATCTAGACCAAGGAGCAGATTTAATTGCTCGTAATGGAGTAGAGGTACCTTTAGAGGCACAAGGTTGGAATCATACAAATAATGGTGAAAATTAATCTGAATAACCTTTTATAATACCTCTTTTAGAATTACGTATGAATAGAATTATTTCGTCTCGCTCTTTTGTAGCAGTTAATTCTGCTTCAATAAAGTTTAATGATTGTGTAGTATTCATCCCTCTACCAAATATTATTCTATAAATATTTTGTATTTCATTAATTTTGTCGTTATCGAAACCTCTTCGACGTAATCCTATAGAATTAACTCCTTCGTAAGTAAGTGGTTCTCTGCCTACTTTAACGTAAGGAGGTACGTCTTTACCTACTTTGCTAGCCCCTTGTATCATTGTGTGTGGGCCTATATTTACAAATTGGTGTACTAAACTACCAGACGAAACTATAGCCCAATCATCAACAACAACTTCGCCTGCTAGTGCAGTATAAGCTCCTAAAATAGCGTAGTTTCCAATTATGCAATCGTGGGCAATATGAGAATAACACATTAAAAGACAATTGCTTCCAATAATTGTTTTGCCTTTGGCAGCGGTTCCTCTATTTATTGTTGCACATTCGCGTACAGTTGTATTGTCTCCAATTTCAACAGTAGTATCTTCACCTTTAAATTTTAAGTCTTGTGGGATTGCTGAAATTACAGCTCCCGGAAAAATACGGCAATTTTTTCCAATTTTTGCTCCTTCAAAAATAGTTACATTTGAGCCTATCCAAGTTCCTTCACCAATTTCAACATTTTTTGCAATAGTTGTAAATGGTTCGATTACAACATTTTGTGCAATTTTAGCATCGGGGTGCACATAAGAAAGAGGTTGATTCATTTTTGATTTATTTTTGTTTTTCAATTTTTGCATACATTTCTGCTTCGGCAACAAGGTTTGAGCCTACATAAGTTTCACCCTTCATGTGCGAAATACCTCTGCGCATTGGCTCAAGTAGTTTTAACCTCATAATGAGAATATCTCCCGGAACAACTATTTTTCTAAACTTGACATTATCAATTTTCATAAAAAATGTAAGATAGTTTTCGGGGTCGGGAACAGTATTTAAAACTAAAACGCCACCAACTTGTGCCATTGCTTCTACTTGTAATACTCCCGGCATTATTGGTTCGTTGGGGAAATGTCCGGAAAAATAGTATTCGTCATTTGTTACATTTTTAATACCAATTACTTCTTCTGGTGTAAGTTTAATTATTTTATCAACAAAAAGAAATGGAGAGCGATGTGGTAAAAATTTTTTAATTTGATTTACGTCCATTAAAGGTTTTTCGTCTGGATCGTAAGTGGGCAATCCTGATTTTTTTGAAACAGATTCTTTAATATTTTCGATATGTTTTCTAATAATTTTTGCCATTTCAGTGTTTCCGTAATGACCTGGCTTTTGTGCTACAACATGCCCGTTAAACCTATATCCTGTTAATGCTAAATCTCCTACTACATCCAAAAGCTTATGTCTTGCTGGTTCGTTAGGGAAATGTAAGGTTAAATTATTAAGTATGCCTATTGGTTGAACCTCTATTCGTGGTTTATTAAATAGTTTAGTAAGTCTGTCGAATTCTTCTTGAGAGCATTTTTTATCAACTATTACAATTGCATTATCTAGGTCTCCACCTTTTATTAAATTTAATCGAAGTAAAGGTTCTAATTCGCTAATAAAAACAAATGTTCTACATGAACTTATTTCTTTATTAAAATCTTCTAATTTATTTAAAGTCGCATATTGATTTGCTAAAACATCGGATTTATAATCTACTAATACTCTTATTCTATAATCTTGAGCAGGAAATATACTTATGTCTATATCTCTTTCATCGTCTCTAAAATTAAGATTCTGTTGAATATTATAAACGATTCTGTTTTTGTTTTGCTCTTTTACTCCTGCATTATGCAATGCTTCAACAAAGAATTTTGCACTACCGTCTAGAATTGGAACTTCGGGACCATTAAGCTCAAAGATTGCATTATCAATACCAAGGGCATAAGTTGCAGCTAAAATATGCTCAACTGTGCTTACACTGGCATTGTTTTCGTTTAAAGTTGTCCCTCTTGATGTATCTACAACATTGTCAGCAATTGCATGAATTATTGGAGCATTTTCGAGGTCTGTCCTAATAAATATATACCCGGAGTCTGGTTCTCCTGATTTTATTGTGAGTGTAGTTTCACATCCCGAATGCAATCCCGGACCTTTTAAAGTTACGGGTTTTGCTATTGTTTTTTGTTTCTCAATCATAATCTTAAGCAAAACAAACTACTTGCCAAATTTCGACAAATATAGTATTAGAATATGATTTATAAAAATTGTATATATTTTTATGAGTGATTTATTCCTGATTATTCTGCTTAAGATTGTTGAGTTCTTTTTCTACTTTATTGAGTCGATTTATTAAGTCTGGAAGCTTTCGCAGTCCAATTAATGATTTCTTATATTCGTGTCCTTCGGTGGCAGGGGCACCCATAATTTGCATGTTATTATTAATATCTTTTGTAACTCCTGATTGTGCCCCTATCATTACCGAATCTCCAATTTTTAAATGACCAATAATTCCCACTTGACCGGCTATCATGCAATTATTGCCAATTTGAGTTGTACCGGATATTCCTGTTTGTGCGGCAATAACAGTAGATTTACCTATCTCAACATTATGTGCAACTTGAATTAAATTATCTAGTTTTACTCCTTTTCTGATAATTGTGCTACCTATTGTAGCTCTATCTATACAGCAATTTGCACCTATTTCAACATTATCTTCGATGATTACATTTCCTATTTGTGCTACCTTAATAAATTCTGTTTCATTTTGAGGAACAAAACCAAATCCATCTGCACCTATTACTGTTCCGGCATGTATAGTACAGTGGTTGCCAATTACACAATTATGATAAATCTTTACACCTGAAAAAATTATTGTATTATCTCCAATTACTGTATTATTTCCAATATAAACATGTGGATATATTTTAACATTTTTACCTATTTGTACACCTTTTTCAATATAGGCAAATGCTCCTAAATAAAGTCCTGAACCTATTTTAGCAGATTTGTGGATAAATGTATGTTTTTCTATACCCTTTGGCTTTTCGTTTAGTTGATTGTATATTTCTAATAGCTTTGCCAAAGCTTCGTAACTGTTTTTTACTCTTATTAAACAAGCCTCTATGGGTTTTGTGGGAACAAAATCTTCATTAATTAAAACAATACTAGCTTTTGTTTCGTAAATATAATGTGTGTATTTGGGATTTGCTAAAAAGCTAAGAGTACCAGGTGTGCCACATTCAATTTTACTGATATTGTTTACTGTTACTTTAGGATCTCCTTCAATGGTTCCATTTAAAATCTCTGCTATTTGTTGTGCTGAAAATTCCATAATGCTATTACTTATAATTCCTTATGTATATATTTGGGATAACATAAATAATGTTTTTTTACTGTCTTTCCTAAAACATCTATGTTAAGCATATCTGATGCTAAAATTATATCCTCTTTTATTCCGTTTTTATATATATTTATTTTATCATCTTTTATATTGTAGGCATTATTACAAATTTCTCCTTCAAACATAAAATAATCAATTAAATCTTCCGAAATTTTATAATGAGACAATATTAACTCCTTGATTCTTGATATTTGATGATAATGATTTGTGTTTTTATCAATAATTATTTTATAAATATTTCGATTAACTATGCCATCTGCTAATGTTTTTAGAGCTATATCATCAGATTTTTGCCATTCTTTAAGTGCTGATAAAATATCGTAATCATCTAATTCAACAAAATTATTGAGCATTCTGCTTATATCTTCAAAAGTATTGTTTTGTAAGTAATATTTAAGTGCAGGACTTGCAAACAAATTAATACCCATAAGACTTAATTCTCTAGCTCGTTTTAATACTTTTTCCAACATCAATTCCGAGGCAAGAACTGTTTTGTGTAAATATACTTGCCAATACATTAAACGTCTTGCTATCAGAAATTTTTCTATGCTGTAAATTCCTTTGGACTCAATAACTAACTCATCATCTACAACTTCAAGCATTTTTATTATTCGGTCGGAGCCAATTACCCCTTCTGATACTCCACTAAAAAATGAATCGCGACGCAAATAATCGAGCCTATCAACATCTAATTGGCTGGTTATAAGTTGGTGTAAGAATTTTTTTTGATAATTCCCTTCAAATAACTCTATTGCAAGATCAAGTTTACCTCCCATTTCATTATTAAGAGAGTGCATAATAAGTTTTGATAATTGTTCGTGAGAACAGTGTGGAATAATGCTATTTTCTAAAGCATGACTAAATGGTCCATGTCCTATATCGTGCAATAATATTGCAGCACATGCGGCTTCTGCTTCTTTGTCGGTTATGATTGTACCTTTTTGTTTTAATATGTCTATTGCAAGAGTCATTAAGTGCATTGTGCCCAAAGCATGTTGAAATCTTGTATGCGAAGCTCCAGGATAAACTAAAAAAGTTAATCCTAATTGTTTTATTCGTCGCAATCTTTGAAAATATGGATGTTCGATAATATCAAATAATAATTCGTATGGTATATTTATAAAACCATATACCGGATCGTTTATTATTTTGCGTTTATTTATCGACTTCATCTTTTTGGATAAAACAATTGAAGTTGTTTTAATTTAAAGATTAAAACTAATAATAAATTCATCAAATAGCTTTAATTTTGTAAAGTTTATTTAAAATAATATGTATATTGCTGCCATAAGTGTCTCATTATTCGATAAATATGGCATAGTAGTTGTTCAATGAAATTCTATTGTAATTATTCATCATTATTTAATTTTCGCAATGTTTATGAAAAGTAAAATATATGTCTTAATTGTATTATTATTGATTGTTTTTTCTAAAATTAGTTCGGGGCAGCATGATGAATTTGAGGAATTTAAAAAATCGTATAACGAAGCAATTCTATTTGAAAAAGAGAAATTAAATAATTTTTTACTTGCTCAAGATAGTGCATTCGCTTCATATTTAAGATACGAATGGGAACAGTTTAATTTGTTTTCTGAATATGAACCTAAACAGTTTCCAGGTCCTGAAAAAATTCCTATTTATGAAAATGCGAACAATAGTAAAACTATTGAAAAGATTGAACTTACTGAAATAGAAACAAGAGAATTTAAAAACCCCCAATATACAATTAAACCTATTGCTATACCCGACTCTGAGCCAATTGTTTCAGATAGGGATTTTCGATTTATTAATATAAATTATTATGGATTGCTTATAGGTTTAGAATATTCTGAAAAAATTATACCCGCAAAAAATTATTCTGCTAATTCAAATGATATTGCCGAATATTGGCAGTTTATTAGTAAAACAGAATATAATAGTTTATTGGAACAATTACTTACAATAAAAACAGATTATAATCTTAACGATTGGGCATATTACTTACTAATTGACAATTTTTCGAAAAGCATAAGTTTAAACGATAATAATTCTTGTTTATTAGCTTGGTTTTTGTTAACAAAATCTGGATATAAAGTGAAAATTGCCTATTCAGGCGAAAATTTATTGTTGCTTATTCCTTTTGTACAGCAAGTTTATGGTATGAAATATTACATTTTTGATAATATTAATTATTATGTAGTAAATGGCAGTTTTAAACAAGTAAATACCTATGCCAGAGAATATCCTGATGCAAATAGAATAATGAATCTTGAAATTTATCAAGCACCACGTTTTGATAATAATATTCAAAGTAATAATATCTCATTTCTGTGGCAAAATGATACTATAAACTTAAAGATAAATTATAATATTAATCTTATAGAGTTTTACGATAGCTATCCACAGTGCGACTTAAGAGTTTATTTTAATGCCGGGATTTCACAGGCTTTGTGGCAAAGTTTGAGTGAGGCAATTTTTGATTATGTTTATAATAAACCTGAGGACGAAGCTGCAAGTTTTATTCTTAAAATGGTACAAACGGGATTTGATTATAGAACAGATAATGATCAATTTGGAAACGAAAGATTCCTCTTTCCCGAAGAGTTATTTCATTATCCATATTCTGATTGCGAAGATCGTTCTATATTGTTTGCTTATTTAGTTAGCGAATTTTTAAATATTCCGGTAATTGGATTAACTTATCCAGGGCATATTGCAACAGCTTTAAATTTTAAGGATTATATTATTGGTGATATTGTTGAGTACAGCAATAAGCAATTTGTTGTTTGCGACCCTACTTATATTAATGCTCCAATTGGTATTACAATGCCTGAATATAAAAGCAAAAGAGTTAAAATTCTGGATTTAAAAGATTCACATCAGCATAAAACACAAGCTAGTTTTGTATGGGAACATATATATCAGAGTACAAGAACTAATAATGAAGAAACCTTCAATATGATTGAGATATCAGATAGTACTATGCTCTTCTCCGGATTTTTTAATGATAGTCTGATTCTTTGTAATAAAACATACAAATACAATGGTTTTAAAGGAGCATTTGTGGCTAATATTAACACAGATGGTTTTTGTAACTGGTTTTTTCCGATTTTTGCTTCTGAGATTATTCAAATTGATGCAGTTAAAGTAGATAGTAGTGGTAATTTTTATGTGGCAGGTCGGTTTAAGGGCAATATTTCTATTGAAATTAATCATAAAATTGGAATGTCTGCTTATGCCCAGCAAAATGATATTGCCGGATTTGTGTTAAAAATTGATAATAGTGGTTTGCCATTGTGGTTAACCAAGATTGAGCTTCCAGAGAGAAATTTATATTCTAATTTTTATTATCAAAGTGTTTTAAATGTGGAGGGAGACTTGATTGGTCTTAAGCAAATCTGCGAAAGTGCTTTCGATAATTCTGAAACACTTTTTATCGATTATGATAGTCAAGTTATTTTTACTCTTTTAAGTTTAGCTAAAGATGAGTATTTCGAAAATCATCCTATATATAATTCAGATGATGAATACTTGATTGTAGAAGTATGGCAAACAAGAATGAACCAATATCTTGACCAAAACTATAATAATGAAATTGCAGGATTATTTGCTTTATTAGAAACATTTGCTTTTGGTGATATTGACATTAGAGGAAACGAACTTTTAAATGCTTTAAATGTGTTAATGCCAAAATTTAAAAATAATAATCCCGAAATTTATAATACTCTTACATCGATTGAACTTTTACAAAGTAGAATGGGAGTTTTAAGTATTTATACTCAAAATGGTTGTAATTTAAAATTTGGGAAAATTTATATTACTAACGGAGCAAAAATGAGATTTAGAGATTATAAAAGTGGGAATAAACAGATAAAAATTATAAACGGAGTATATTATAATACTATTTTTAAAAGCATTAACGTAAATTATATTAAAATTTTTAAAGTAAATGGAGATTTATTAGTTGACTATGATTATAAACACACACAAAGGGTTTATAACATAAAGAGAGACTTAATTAAATGATAGTTTTTTAATTTAGTTTAGTTTTCTAATTTTACATGATAAATAATATTCCGGTATGAGTTTCTTTAAACATTTGCAAATAAATAGATTAATTGTATTGGTTTTAGTAATACTTGTTGTTTTTGTTTCGTATGGTTGTGCATCTAAGCGATTAACAAAAAATGCTTCAAAAATGGAGCAAGCAGGTATTTATGATCAAGCTGCCAACTATTATTATCAAGCTTATGTAAAAAAAAGGACAAATATTGATGCTCTTATTGGTCTTAAAAGAACAGGCCAAATGGTTCTTGATAAGAAGCTTTCAAATTTTAACAAGTATTACAACGAAGGTAAAAACAAGGATGCTGTTGATTATTTTAAAGACGCAGAAAACTATTATAATAAACTTAAAGATATTGAAGTAGAATTGAATTTTCCTGGATATTACAGAGATTATTATAATGAAGTAAAAGATATTTATTTAGAAGATAAATATTTTGAAGCTATAAACTTACTTCAGGCTGAAAAGTTTGAAGAAGCCGAAAAACTTTTTAAAGATATTATAGATTTACAACCAAATTATAAAGATGCAGCCGAGCAACTTAAAATAGCTATTTACGAACCTGTTTATAGACGAGCATTGAAGGATATGGAGTTGAAAAGATACAGAAATGCGTATTATGGATTTGATAAAATTGTTAGAAAATATGGAGCATATAAAGAGTCAATTGATTTACGTTCTGAATGTCTCGAAAAAGCGATTATAAATATTACAATTGCTCCTATTGTGCTTAAAACGTATAATTCTGCTCTTTCAAGTTCGTTAGAAACAAATATAATATCTGAAATTAAAGAGTTAAATAATCCATTTTTAAGAGTAGTAAGTTTTGATCCTGCTACTACAAACTTAAAAAGTACCAGATCGACTAATGAGGAAATACAGACACCAGCCATTGGTAAACCACAAGTTGCCGATGTGGTACTGAGTATTACTGTTAATTTATATGATATTCAAGCTGGTGCATTAAGCAAAACAGAACAAAAAGGATATATAAGAAAAGAAACAAGAGTAAAAGATAGCGAAGGAAATATTAAAGTTTCAACTGAATACGATAAAGTTGTATATTATGAGTATAAAATGAGTAGATCGGTTAAGATTGATTATGAATATACTTTAATTGATAACAGAACAGGAGAATTATATTTTGCCGACAGTAAAACATTAATCAATAGCGACAATATTCATTATGCAGAATTTGACGGAGATTCAAGAAATTTGGTGCCGGGTTATTGGAAGTATAAACGCTTATCCTCGTCAGAAGACATAATAAAAGACAATCGCAATGATATATCTGCTTTGCAAAATATTTTAAATGGACGCAAAGTTATTAAAACTGTTTCTTCAATTGAGAACGAAATTCAAAATTCTGTAGCTATACAAATATCAAATTCTGTAGATGAGTTCAATCCTGAAAAATAGTAAAATAGTACTAGTGTTATTGGTGTATTCACTAGCTTTTGCAAGCATTATATTTTCTTGTAAAAGTACACAATATACATCAGAAAAAACTCCAGATTGGATTACTTCTGCTCCAATATCATCACAGTATTATATTGGTATAGGTTCTGCTTCTAAGGAAGGTAATACTCCTGATGAATATATTCAGAGAGCAAAAAATAGTGCTTTAAAAGATTTAGCATCTTCGATTTCTGTAAATATATCAGGAACTTCTGTGCTTTCGGTTTTTGAATCAGATACAGATATTTCAAACAGTTTTATGAGTGAAATTAAAGCTTCTACCGAGCAATATCTTGAGGGATATGAACAAGTAGGTTCGTGGGAGGATAAATATAATTATTGGGTTTACTATCGTTTGTCGCGTGCCGAATATGCAGATAAAAAATTGCAACAAAAGCAAGAAGCTTTAAAAACATCTTGGACAAAATACCAACAATCTGTAGTAAAACGAGATAATTATTCGTTTTATGAAGCGTGGACATTGCTTGTTGATGCAATGGCAGGTGTAAAACCATACGTTAATGAAAATACCGAATACAATACAGGTGATTCAATAATTGATTTAGGAAGTTTTCTATATTCAGAAATGCTTAAATTCATACATTCTATTAAGGTTGAACATACGCAAAAAGAGGTAATAATTAAAAGGGGAGCTAAACCCACATTCGATTTATTGACTTTCTATATCAGAGATAAGCATAATAATAATATGAGCAATATTCCTGTATTAATTAATTATACAGGGCAAGGGCTATTACGGAATAGAGATCGTAGCGATAGCAACGGAAAAGTTGTGTGTGAATTGCCAAGTGTTAATTCACAAAACAACCGAGAAGTATTGAGTGTTTCAATTGATATGGTAAATATGTCTTATGCTACTAAAGACCCTTTGATGCGAAAAATAATAAGACAAATACCGGTTCCCGAAACACAACTTACAATAAATATTGAAAAACCAGATTTTGTTTTTGCATCTATCGAAAAAGTATTTGATATTGAAACTAATGAATTAAAGATTAAAAACACAATACAAAGAGTTTTTTCTACTGATGTAAACATTGTTGCCGATTCTTTGCCAAGCGACTTTACCCTTTTGATAGATAGTAACATAAGAAAAACTTATGATAACGAAATTTTATATTATACCGAGTGTGTGATTATTACAAAATTGCTTGATATTGATAATAATACAATTTTTCAGAAGACTTATACAGCCGAAGGTGAAGCTACTTCTTACGATAGTTCGGCAAAAAACGCTTACGACAATGCAGTAGTTCTTACTGAGCGAAAAATTTATCGTGATATTTATTCATATATTTTTAAATAAAACATTATGTCTGTATTAATGAATTTTGCAATGTTTCCAACAGATAAGGGAGCAAGTGTTAGCCAATATGTAAGTAAAATAATTAAAATGGTTCGCGACTCCGGTTTTGAATATAAATTATCGGCGATGGGCACTGTAATAGAAACCGAAACTATGGAGCAAGCATTAAGGATTTTAAACGAATCTTACAAAATACTTCAACCACATTCGTCTCGCATTTATTCTGTAGCTAATTTTGATATTCAAACCAATAAGGATTATGGTAGAATTAATGGTAAAATTGCATCAATCGAAGATAAAATTGGGAAAGTGAGTAAATAAAAATTATAAATAATTTTTTACTGAATGTTCTTTGTTATCAGTAAAAGGTGCGATTGCACGACTATAAATTCCTTGTAAATATGCAATTGTCATCCCATAATTTGTTACCGGTATTCCGGCATCTACAGCAGGTTTTAAGCGATTAATAATTTGTTTACGTGTAATTACGCAACCTCCACACTGAATTACCAAAGCATAGTCTGTAATTTTACCGGGGATATTACTTAATCCGCCCACTACTTCAAAGTCAAGTTTTTTACCTGTATAAGCACTAAGCCAACGAGGAATCTTTACTCTGCCAATATCATCACAACTAACATGATGTGTGCAGCTTTCGAGTATTAATATCTTATCATTATCTTTTAATTTGTCAATATATGGAGTGCCTTTAAGATAGTTTTCAAAATCGCCTTTGTGTCTGGCCAAAAGTACACTAAATCCGGTAAGGGGAATATGTTTGGGGATACTGGCGTCAGCTTTTAAGAATATTTGTGAATCGGTAATTACAAGAGCCGGTTCAATCATAGTCTTTCTTAAAAATGCGTCCACTTCACGTTCTTTAACTACAATAGCTGTGCAGTCGTTGTCTAGTATATCTCGAATTGTTTGAACTTGGGGTAATATCAGACGTCCTTCAGGAGCTTCAATATCAATAGGAGTAATTAGTAAAACTATATCGCCATAATTTACAAGTCCACCTAATAATGATTTTTGTTTCCATGATGATTCCGGAATAGTATCTTTTATACTTTGAATAATATCTTCTGTATCTTTGCTTGTTAGTGCACTAAATTCAATAACAGGAACTTTGTAAGATTTAATATTGTTAATAAAACTTAATTCGGGCTTTATTATATCGGTTTTATTAATTACACAAATCCAAGGAACTTCGTTTTTGTTAAACTCGGCTATTATTCTTTGTTCAAAAATTCCAAATTCATTTGCTAAAACTACAAGTATTGCTAAATCAATAATTTTTATGCTATCAATACTTTTGTTTACACGTAGCTTACCTACATCTCCCACATCATCTATTCCTGCTGTATCTATTAAAATCACAGGACCAAAGCCGGTAATTTCGATTGATTTTTTTACCGGATCTGTTGTAGTACCTGCAAAATCGGAAACAATGCTTATTTCTTGAGCTGCCAAACGATTAATAAGGCTACTTTTTCCGTTATTCCTTCTGCCGAAAATACCAATATGAGGTTTGTTTTCTCTTCCTTTTGTCATCTAATTCAATTTATTACTTTAAATGAAAAGTAAACTCAAAAATAAGCATTAAATTTATATCTTTACAACATAACAAGCATTCTATTAATTATGTTTGACTGTATATACAAAACACTCACAAAATTACTGTTTCTTACGGGTTTATTATTCCTGTTTACTAACTCTATGTCTCAAGTAGAAGAGATAGGTTTGCCTAATGTTGTTAATTTTTCACCAAGAGAATATCGCCAAGAAAGTCAAAATTATAGTATTACTCAAGATGAAAGAGGATATATGTATTTTGGGAATCTGAACGGTATTATGATGTTCGATAATTCGGAGTGGAGATTTGTTAAATATAAAGGACGACCAATACTGGTACACGGTAACAATAATATAATTTATGTAGGTGGCTACAATAGAATTTCTAAACTTATACTCGAAAATGGTATATTAAAACTCGAGGACTTTAAAATTCCGAGCAATATAGTGCCAAATCAGATAAATAAGGTAATCGTTCGTGAAAATGATGTGTTGTTTGTTGCCGATAATTATATCTTAAAACTACAAGATAATAAGGTAAAATTACTATACTTTAATGAAAGAAAACTAAACGCC
The DNA here is from genome assembly GCA_028702675.1 of Bacteroidales bacterium. Lineage (GTDB taxonomy): Bacteria > Bacteroidota > Bacteroidia > Bacteroidales > ML635J-15 > JAQVOJ01. The sequence continues at coordinate 96,603 of JAQVOJ010000001.1, read as the reverse complement.
TTTTATCTTAAAGATGAAGTATATATTACTATTAATGAACTTGGATTATATATTCTTAATAACGATGAAATTAATTCAGTAAATTACAATCATTATTTTGTTGGTAAGAATATTATCGATGTTTTTTCTGATCATAATCAAAATATAGTTATAAAAACTGAAAACGAAGCAGGTTTTTATAAACAGAAAGATGGTCAAATTAATTATTTTAATTCTCAAATTGATTATTTTATTTCAGCTAACGGATACTCTAAGAGTCTTGCTCTTAAAAACGGGAATATAATAATTGGAACAGTTTTCGGGGGATTAGTTTGCATCGATAGTATAGGGAATTACATGTTTTCTTTAAATAAACGAAATCTTCTTCTCGACAATCATATTACTGATATATTTCTTGATAATAATTCAAAAATTTGGCTTACAACATATAATGGAATTTCCCAGATTGATGTCGAGTCGCCATATAGTTTTATAGATGATAATTTAGGTTTGTATGGAGTTATTTCTAGCATTATTCGGTATAAAAATAAATTGTTTTTTGGAACTAGTCAAGGAGTTTATTATAGCTCTAATGACTTAAACTATGATTATGATATTAATGGATTTTCCGATGATAAAAAATATGTTAAACTTTCTCAATCTATTGGTGAAGCACAACACTTACAGCTAATTAACAATGAACTTTATGTAGCTGCTACTTCAGGAATTTTTAAAATACTTGATGGTCAAAATGCAAATTTAATTATCCAAGGGTATTTTCGACAATTACATCAATCTGAGTTTAATGATAGTATAGTATATGCAACTGGACGAAACGGTTTATTAGTTTTAAAAAATGAAAACAATATATTAAAACAAATTGGGTATATTAACGGATTAGATTATGATGTTAGAACTATAGTACATGAAGCTGCAAATATTATTTGGCTTGGTTCTAATAACGATGGTTTTTTTAGATTAGAGTTTAATAATGACGATATTTTAAATCCTGAAATTGTTCAATACAATTCGGGTTTTGGTTTGCCCGAAGAATATGAGTGGGCAGATGTTTATAAAACAAGTTTCGGAATACTTTTTTCAACAGGTAAAGGTATTTATAGTTTTAATAACGAAGAATTTAAATTTGACACTAGATTTAGTGAAGATGTTTTACATCCCAATAGTTATTATCCATTGGTGGAGGATAAAAATAAACGATTATGGTTTTGTAGTAATAGTTTTGATAGTAATAGTAAGATCGGTTATTTTTATTTAGATGAAAACAATGTTTTTTCTTTGCAAAATATTTCAATACCAAAATTGATTGACCATAATATTGAATGTATTTATCACGATGTTAATAATATTATTTGGTTTGGTGGTTTTGACGGAATAGTAAGATATAAAGAACGACAAAGCCTAGTGAAAACCGAAAATTCTCCTGCATTAATAAAAAGTATAGAGCTTGTTGAAAGTGATGTTTTGAGTTTTGATAAATCTATTGTTGAAAATGATGATGTTTTGGTTTTCAATTTTTCAAATAATAGTTTAAGAATTAATTATACTGCATTGTTTTATTCAAGTCATAACGATGTTGAATATCAGACAATACTTGAAGGTTTTAGAAATGTATGGACCTCATGGTCAGAAGAAAGTTTTAAAGATTTTACAAATTTATCTTCAGGGCAATATACTTTTAAAGTTAGAGCCAAAGATAAGTATGGTACAATATCTAATGAAGCAATTATTCATTTTACAATAAAGCCTCCAATATACTATACATGGTGGGCTATTGTATTATATATTGCAATTTTGATTTCATTGTTTTGGTTAATTATAAAATTGAACGAGATAAGACACGCCACAGAAAAAAATAAATTAGAATTAATAGTTGCAGAACGTACAAATGAGTTGGTACGACAAAAAGAACAAACCGAAAAGCTGGTACGAAAATTATTACCGATGAAAACTGCACAAGAAATTCAAGAAACAGGTAAAGCAAAATCAAGAAGGTATGATTTAGTAACGGTTTTATTTGCAGATATTCAAGGGTTTACAAAAATAGCGGAAGATACTAATCCTGAAGAGTTAGTAAAGTATCTAGATCGACTTTTTACTTCTTTCGATAAGATTATTGGTAAATATAATATCGAGAAGATTAAGACCATAGGTGATGCCTATATGTGTGCAGGTGGTATGCCCGACAAAGATAGAACTAATCCTGTTGAGGTTGTTTTAGCTGCACTTGAAATGTTAGATAAATTGAATGAACTTAATAAAGAAACAAATTATGACTTTAAAATGAGAGTTGGAATACATACCGGTTATGTAGTTGCCGGAGTTGTGGGCTCGCATAAGCTAGAATATGATATATGGGGCGATACAGTAAATGTTGCTAACAGGATGGAAAGTCATGGTGTGGTTGGCAAAGTGAATATTTCAGAAACTACATACACTTATGTAAAAGAATTTTTTGATTGTGAACAACGAGATAAAACCCAAGTAAAATATAAGGGAGATTTAGTAATGTATCTTGTTAAAAAAATTAAGCAAAACTTATCGGAATTCTCGTCTGGAATTAAGCCCAACAAAGACTTTAACACAAAACTTCAAATTATTAGAATCAATGACTTAGAAGAGCATATGTTCGAAAAACTTGATAAAGGATTACCCAAGAATCTATATTATCATAATTTAAAACATACAATGAATGTTTATTATAAAGTTGAAATGATTGGACGAGAAGAAAAAGTTAGCGAAGAAGAACTTTTATTACTCAAAACAGCTGCAATTTTTCACGATGCAGGTTTTATGGTTAGCTACGACAATAACGAAGTAATAGGGGCAAAAATGGCTGAAGATACATTACCATTATTTAAATATACAAAAGAACAAATTGCAATTGTTAAGTCTTTGATATTAGCAACCATGATGCCACCAAAACCCAAAAATCATCTCGAAATGATAATTTGTGATGCTGATCTCGATTATTTAGGGAGACCGGACTTTACTCCTGTTTCACAAAACCTATTCAGAGAACTTTTCGAGAGAGGAAAAATCAATACTATTGAGCAATGGAATAGAATGCAATATAGATTTATTCAAAAGCATAAATATTTTACAGCAACAGCCCGAAGACTTCGTGATACCGGTAAAGAAATGACTCTTAGAGATTTAAAGAAAAAAATATAGTATTAGGCTTCCTCTGAGCTATTATCTAATTCTTTATATAATTGATACGCTTTTTCGTAATCCGATGATTTTACCATAACCACCGATCCATCAATTTGTCCAAAAACTGTTGGGTCTGATATCCAACATTCGATGCCGTTCTGATTCAAATAGTCTTTTAAAATAAAAGCTCTGTGTTCTAAACGGTATTTTACAAGCGAAATTAATTTATCTGCCATAATTTTTGTAATTCCATTTCTATATTAAACGAAATAAATCAAAATAAGTTCCCCAAAATGTGAAAAATATTATTATTACAATTAATTTTGCTAAAAGTTTAAGCATAATGAATGAAATTAAAGTTGATTTCCTTGTTATCGGTTCGGGTATTGCAGGCTTAACTTATGCAATAAAAGTTTCGGAATATGGAAATGTGTGTATTGTTACAAAAAAATTAATAGATGACACAGCTACCAGATACGCACAAGGTGGAATAGCTGCTGTTATTAAAAAACTTGATTCATACGAAAAGCATATTAACGATACTATGATAGCCGGTTGTGGACTTAATGACCCCGAGATTGTTACAAAAGTTATAACTGAAGGTCCTAAACGAATTAATGAGTTAATGAACTGGGGAGCAAAATTCGACCGCAATGCTGATGGAAGTTTTGATTTAGGAAAAGAAGGTGGACATTCCGAAAATAGAATTCTTCATACAAAAGATAGTACAGGTAACGAAATACAAAAAACCTTAATAAATAAAGTTAAGGCTCACCCGAATATTACAATTTTAGACAATCATTTTGCAGTAGATATTATTACACAACATCACTTAGGCTATTTAGTTAAAAGATCTCATAAAGATATACAATGCTTTGGTGCATATGTGTTAGATAATTCTACAAATCACGTTGTTAAGGTGCTTGCAAAAAACACTTTAATTGCTACAGGTGGTGCGGGAAATGCATATTTAACCACTACAAATCCAATTGTAAGCACCGGAGATGGAATAGCAATGGTTTACAGAGCTAAAGGGCAGGTTAAGGATATGGAATTTGTGCAGTTTCATCCTACATCTCTATATAATCCAGGAGAAAAACCCTCTTTTCTTATTACCGAAGCTTTACGTGGATTTGGAGCAGAACTTAAAAACCATCATAATGAGCCCTTTATGGTAAAATATGATGAAAGAAAATCGCTTGCCCCTAGAGATATTGTTGCCAGAGCTATTGATAATGAAATGAAAATTTCGGGAGAAGATTATATGTTCCTTGATGCTACAAAATGTCCCCCTAAAGAATTGATTGATAAATTTCCAAATATTTATAAAAAATGTAAAAGTATCGGAATTGATATTACTAAAGAACTTATACCGGTAGTACCGGCAGCTCATTATTTATGCGGAGGAATTAAGGTTAATGAATTTGGACAGACCACAATTAAAAATTTGTATGCTGCAGGCGAAGCAGCATCAACCGGTATGCATGGAGCCAATAGACTAGCATCAAATTCATTACTTGAAGCTCTTGTGTTTGCACATTTAAGTGCCGAACATGCGATTAATAATAAGAATAATGTAGATTACCAAATAGGAATTCCGGGATGGGACATTGGTGGTACAATAAATAACGAAGAAATGATTCTTATTACTCAAACTTTAAAAGAGGTAAAACAAATTATGACTAATTATGTTGGAATAGTTAGGTCAGATTTAAGATTGAAACGAGCTATTGATCGATTAGAACTTATTTATTTAGAAACAGAAGCTTTGTATAAAGCCTCGAAAATGACACAAAGTATTTGCGAACTTAGAAATATTATTAATGTTGCCTACCTTATTATTAAAATGGCGAGAAATCGTAAGCAAAGCATTGGACTGCATTACAGTCTCGATTATTTATCATAATACAACCATTTGTATAAATATCTCGTCTTACAAATAAATGTACTTATTATTATTTTATCTTTGTAAGCCAATGAATTAAAATTATTAAATATGAAAAAAATTATTTCTTTACTAATTATTGTTTTTGTAGTTAGCTCTTCATTTGCCGGTTTAGTTACAATTAAAGATGCAGCTAAAGTTGCAAAAGCATACTATTATCAAGGTTTTAACTCAATAGCAGAAAAATCGTGGGAAGATATTAATCTTACTCTTGCTGTAGAACCCGAAGAATATATGCAATATTATATATTTAATGTTAACAATCAAGAAGGCTTTGTTGTTGTAAGTGCCGAAAGTGCCGTTACTCCAATTTTGGCATACTCGTTCGAAGGGGTTTGGAATGAAGGTAATATGTCTCCAGGTCAGCAGTGGTTTATGGATTACTATACAGCTGCAATAAGTTCTGTGCAAAGTGCCAAAATTGATGCTACAGAAGAAATTGAGCAAGAATGGATTGCATTATTAACTTTTAATCCCACCAAAAATTTTAAACAAAAAAGCTCTGTAGGACCATTATTATATGTTAAATGGAATCAAGATTGGCCTTATAATGCACTTTGTCCCGAAGATGAAGACGGAGATCATGGGCATGTGTATGTAGGTTGTGTAGCCACAGCTATGGTACAGGCAATGAAATATTATAATTATCCGGCAAGTGGCGAAGGTTCAAAAACTCATATATCATTTGTAAATGGGGGTTATGGAAATATTACAGTAAATTTTGCTCAACAAACATACGATTGGTATGCTATGCCTAATTCTGCATCATCTCAAGTAAACGAAGACCTTGCTAAAATTAATTTTCATGCAGGAGTAGCAGTTTCTATGAAATGGGGTCCTGATGGTTCAGGATCACAAACTTTCCTAATTGAAGATGCCCTAAGAGATTATTTTAAATATGATAATAGCGTTAATTATGTTAAAAAATCGAATTACTCCGAAACAGCATGGAAAACTTTACTTCGTAATCAGATTGATTTAGGAAGACCTATGGTGTATTCCGGAAGACCTTCAAGCGGTGCCGGACATGCATGGAATTGCGATGGATACCAAGATGATGACAAGTTTCATATGAATTGGGGATGGGGAGGTTCAGGAAATGGATTCTATACTTTGGATAATCTTAATTCAACTGCAACTCCTAGTGGTGATGAAAATAATTTTATTTATGGTCAAGAGGCTATTATAAATATTTATCCTCGCGAAAATTATCCTCCTAATTGTAGCGGCGATTTACTATTAACAAACACCGAAGGGACTTTAGAAGATGGTAGTGGGAATACGAACTATGAAAATAATAAAAATTGCACATATACAATTGATCCTCTTTGTGCTAGAATTGTAATACTTAATTTTAGTGCATTTGATTTAGGTGAAGGCGATGTTCTGAATATTTATGATGGAAATGGAACCGATAATCCTCTTATTGATTCTTACGACTCTAACAATTCTCCATATTTAAATGTTGGTATATCAGGTGATAATGGACCTATTACTATTCAATTTATTACTGATGGGTCTGATGTTGGACAAGGATGGCAAGCTTATTATACTACTAAAAATTGTCAATCAAATATGATGTTTCTCGATGCCGAAGGAGAGATAAATGATGGTAGTGGACCTTGTAATTATACTAATACTTTGAGTTGTTCATATTTTATAAAACCCAATAATGCCGGAAACATTACAGTTAATTTTACTGAATTTGAACTTGCCGGAAATATGGATTTTGTTAAAGTGTATAAAGGGGAGATGTATGGAGATTTGATAGGAGATTTTAATCAAAATACTGTGCCGAATGAACCCATTGTTGTTCAGGATAGTGTGGTAGTAATATGGTTTTTCTCTGATAATAATGATAATGCATCTGGTTGGACTATAGAATATACATCGGATGTAACTAATATCGATAATTATCATGTTTTTGCGGATGTTCAATTATATCCTAATCCTTCTGACGGAAATACAAACCTTGGGTTTTATCTTGACGAAAAGGAATCTGTAAGTATTACATTATCAGATATGACAGGTAAAAAGATTGCAGAAAAGTCGATAGATTTAAACAAAGGACGACACTTAGTTCCAATATCTAATGTTTTAAAAGGAAAGCTTACTGCCGGAATTTATTTTGTAAGTTTATCTACAAGCAATAAAGATAAAATTACTAAAAAGCTTATTGTAACAGAATAGTATTATTCAGGATAATAATCATAAGAGATTTTTATTACAATATCAGGGGAGCGTTCTTCAATAACGTTCCCCTCTTTATTTGTAATAGTAGTTAAATCTTTTAAAATATTGCCATTGGGTGCAATGTGTTTTTCGTTTCTTTCATTTTTTTCAATGTCGTAGCTAAGTTCTATACTATATCCCGACATTGAGCTTTGCCTCATTGGGCGATTATTCTCATCGTATTCTATTCGTATCCAATCTAAAAGTTTCCCCTTACGATTAGTAGTTTTTATTCCAATTAACAAATCATCATTTTCGTAATAATAAGTATGACTTTTACTTAATTTCTCTTTTTTTTCTAATTCATCTTTACGAATAATTCGCCCTTGATGGTCGTAAACATTTACAATTTTTGTTTGCAACTTACCTTTATCATCAATTTTTGATTCGGCAAGTAAATTGCCATTATCATCATATTCTTTTATTGTCCTTTCTTCAATATTATCATCTTCGTCAATACTATTAATAGTTATTTTATTTTTTTCGTATTGATAAATTAATATTGTTTTAAACCCTTGAAAATAGTCTGTTACCTCTCTTATTAATCGAGAATTATTGTCGTATTCAAAAACTGTTGTTTCAGTAGTGTCTTCTTCTTTATCAACATTTATAATTTCAATAATATTTCCATTGCTATCGTACTTATACGAAGTTTGTAAAGCCACAACATCTTTATCAATATACTTAGTTTCAGTAATTAAATTTCCATGTTGATCGTATTCCTTAATTTCGTTTATAAATGCTTCACTTTCATTCCCTATAGGAACTGTTGTCGATTTAATTGTTCTAATTTTTTGCATAAACTATTGTTAAAATTGAAAGCAAAATTATAATTTAAGAGTTTAAAAACGTAATATTGCACCAAAATTTGAATAATTGAGTAATACTACAATCAATAAAACACTATTTATAATTAATCCCAAAGCCGGTAATGGCAAGCCAGATGAGCTTGTTAAGGAGCTTAAGCCGGCTATAGCAAAATACAATATAAAAGGAGAGTTTGTTTTTACCGCAAACCAAGGCGATGCTAAGCTTTTAACTCAAAAGTCAATTAAAAGTGGTATCCGTCATTTTGTTGTGGTTGGAGGCGATGGTACTTTAAACGAAGTAGTAAATGGAATGTTTCAACAGAAAGAGATTTCCACATCTGGTTTTTATTTAGGAATATTGCCACGAGGAACAGGAAATGATTGGTCTAGATATTATAAAATGCCCCATAATATTGATGAGGCAATGAAAATAATCGCAGGAAATTATTCCATTACTCAAGATATCGGGAAAATTGAATTTTATAATCAAGCAATTAAAAATGAGGCTTATTTTATTAATATTGCCGGATTTGCTTTCGATGCTGCAGTAGTTTTAGCTACAAATCAAATGCAGGAGAGAGGTAAACGTCAAAAAAGTGCTTATTTATTTAATCTTTTGAAATGCATGTTTCAGCATAAAAATATGCATATGGATATTTTAGTTAATGAACAGAAAATATCAGATAATATATTCAGCATTAGTATTGGTAATGGAAAATATTCAGGTGGAGGTATGGTACAAACACCTAATGCAGTTATCAACGATGGTATATTAGATGTTACTGTTTATTTAAATCTAAAAAAAATAGCAATAATTAAAAATGTAAGTAAATTGTATAACAATAAAATACTTGAAGTTAAAGGGGTTAGAAGTTATAAAACTGATAATTTAACAATAAAAACACCTTCGATATCAATAGCAGAAATTGATGGTGAAATTATTGAAGGTAACATTTTTAATATTTCGGTTATTTCAAATAGTTTAAATATTTTAGTCCCTCAAGAGTAGTACTATGCTAAAAAAACCTCAAATCTGAAATAGCAAGACTCAACTCTAATTCAGGGAGCGATTATATTGAGAAATTTGAATATTATAGATTTAAAAACGAGTTCATACCTTATTATACTTATTCAGGATTATTAGGTTCAATCCAGATATAAAGTGTTTCGTCATACTTGAGATGGTGATTATCGTCAAGTTGGTTCCATCGGTTTATATCCTCAACGGTGCAATAGTATTTCATTGCAATTTTATGAAGAGTTTCTCCTTTCTGAACCTGATGTATTAATTTAGTTTTGTTAAATGTATCTCCGGATGATTCGATAATTTCATTATAACTATTGCCTTTGACACCAAAAAAAATACAATCATCACGTTTTTCTAAGTATTTAATTAATAGGCTTATAGGTAGAATTAAAGGGTAGAATTGCTCATCCGCAGGTATAATATTTCTTCTATACATAGGATTAAAAAAGGCAATGCTATCAATAGGAAAATTTAAGCTTTTAGATAAACTATCAAAACTTATGGGTCCGTTTACATGTAAAGTATCTAAAGAATATTTGTAATAAACGGCGTTTTTTGTAGATATGTTATGGTATGAGGCATATCTTATAACATAATTCATGGCAATAAAAGCTGGAATATAGTTTTGCATTTGTTGTGTTAGGTACTTCCGTATTTCCCAATAATCGGTTGATCCTCCACTTCGAGCAATTGCTTTTTTTACCATTCCGGGACCACCATTATAAGCTGCAAGTGCAAGATTCCAATCTCCAAAAGTTCTGTATAAGTATTCAAGATATCGACAGGCTGCTTCTGTTGATCGGTATAAGTCTCGCCTTTCGTCGATATAATTATCGCAACGCAAATCAAGCAAGTCTGCCGTATGTTTCATTATTTGCCACAATCCTACAGCTCCAGATTTAGAAATAGCATTCGGGTCGAGAGCCGATTCTACAGCAGCCAAATATTTTATTTCGTATGGCAAATTATATTTGTCAAGATATTTCTCAAATATTGGGAAATAGTATTCTGATAATCCTAGTATTCTTGAAACTTTGTCTCTGTTTTTTATAGCATAAGCATCAATATATTTTTTTACAGCTTCATTATATTCAAAATCAATTGGTGTTTCTTGGTTAAGAATAGATATACGATGTGCATAAACCATATCTGGATATTGTGGTAAAGAGTCTGCATAGCAAACTCTTATACTGAAAATAATAAGTATAAATAAAACTATTTTTAGCATTTTAAAAATTATAATCACGAATATCGTATTTATCAACTATTGTTTAGATTATTAGAAGTATATTTTTTTAACGATATGGTGTTAATTATTAATATTTTATCTATTGTTTTTAAGCACATATACTTTTAATTTAGCGAGATTAGTATTGTTTATAATTAAACCGGATTGATATGCGAAAAATAATAATATATTTAATTTTGGGTGCTGCAATCGTACTGGGTGCTTATTTTCTTTATATAAAGGTTTTAAAATCTTCTGATGTTATTGTAAGCGAATCAATAAGAGCAATTCCTTTAAATGCTTATGTAATTGCCGAGATACGTGATATTTCTGCAATGAATTCTATGTTGAGTAAGGATGCTAAAATGTGGAATCAGCTTAGTAATATTACCGAAATAAGCGAAATCAATGAGCTGTTATATTATTTAGACAGTTTAAAGAAAACAAATACTCTAGTAAAAGAAACACTATACAATCAATCAATCATTGTTTCATTGCATACAGTAGGTAAAAGTAAGTTTCAGAGTTTGTGGGTTGTAAAGCTTCCTTCGGATATTAAAACTTCCGAAATTGTTGATTTGTTTAAATCGGAAATGGCTACAGTGGCAACAGTTATGGAACGCAAATACGACGAGGTAAACGTATATGATGCAAAATACAATCAAGGTAAACGGAATTTATGTTTTACTGTATTTCAGCAGAATTTAATTGTTAGTTATTCGAGCATGCTAGTAGAAGATGCTGTTCGTCAGCTAAAATATTCCGAAAAAAGTATATTGGATGATGCTCAATTTATTAGTGTTTATAATACTGCCGGCCAAAAAGAAATGGCAAATGTTTATGTACAATCAAAACAATTACCCGATATTCTGAAGCCGCTTATAAATAATAAGTACAAAAAATATGTAAATTGTTTTAGCACATGGACTACTTGGACAGAGTTAGATCTTAATATAAGAGAGAATAGTATTAAACTAAATGGTTTTTCGTCTTATAATGATTCGTTGCCCGAATTTGTAAGTGTTTTAGGCTCGCAAGAGGCAATTAAATTGTCAATTGAAAAAGTATTACCATATAAAACTTCAATGTATTTGGCTCAAACATTTACAAATCAGGATTTATTTGTTAATAATTTAAACAAATGGATAAAAAACGAAGGATCATGCACCGATATAGAAGAAATAAATCAACAATATAAAAATAAAACAGGATTAAATATAAGAGAATGTTTTTATGGTCTTATCAACGATGAATTTGCAATGGCAATTACTAATGTTAACAGTTTAGATGTTTTTCAAAATGCATTTTTAATAATAAAAACCAAAAGTAAAAGTAGTGCCGAAGATAAAATTAGAGAATTATTAACTTCATATGCGTCAAAAAATGAAGAGGGTTTAAATAGCTACATGAGTAATATTCAGATTGATGAGGGAGCCAAATTTACAATTTATAATTTGCCTTGGGAGCAATTAGGGTATGTTTTATTTGGTCCATTATATTCAGGAGTTAAATGTAATAATTTAGTTTTTTACGATAATTATATAATTATTGGGAGTACAAAAGAAACCTTAAATTCATACATACATAGTCTTTTATTAAATAAAAATCTTGATACTAATATCGACCACAATTCTTTTAAATCAGAATTTTCCGAAAAATCAAATATGTTTATATATATAAATACTTTTCGGTCCAAAGAAATATTAAAAGAGTGGATGTCAAATGAGTTTATTACAGGATTTGATGATAAGTTTGAATATGTATCTGCATTAAGTGAAATAGGTATTCAAATAGCCTTAGGCGATAAAATGCTTTATAATTATATCGTAATTAGACATAAAGATGATTTTAAAGATGAACCAAAAACTATCTGGGCAAGTTTGTTAGATACTTTAGTAATTGTAAAGCCTGCAATAGTTAAAAATCATTTAAACAATAGCAATGAAATTATTGTACAAGATTCTAAAAATACACTCTACCTAATAACCAATAGTGGTAGAGAGTTATGGAAAATTCCAATAGATGAAAGAATAATGGGAGAAATACATCAAGTAGATGCTTATAATAATGGTAAATTACAGTATCTTTTTACAACTAAAACCAGCATTCATCTTATCGATAGATTAGGTAATTATGTAGATAATTATCCGGTGCCACTTAGATCAGAAGCGGTATGTGCAGCCGGTGTATTCGATTATGACAATAATCGTGATTATAGGATTTTAGTAGCTTGTAAAGACAAAAATGCATACCTGTATGATATTACAGGTAAAATAGTAAAAGGTTGGAATTTTGAAGGTTCTGAGCACGAAGTTTTAAGCTCTCCTCAACATTTCAGATTTAATACTAAAGACTATATAGTCTTTCAAGATAAACATAAGTTATATATTTTAGATCGTACCGGAGATTATAGAGTGTCAACAAAAGCAGAGTTTAGCTTTTCTGAAAATTCGATATTTTTTGAACCATCTCAAAATAATTCAAAAGCTCGTTTTATTTGTACTAACACAAACGGACGAATAATATATCATTATCTTGATGGTACTACTGATTCTCTTAAACTTGACAATTTTAGCACATCTCATAAATTCTCAGCATACGATATTGATTTAGACGGGGATAGCGAATATTTGATTACTGATAATCAAACATTATTTGTGTACAATAAAAATAAAGAATTGATTTATAAGCGTGATTTTAGTTCCGAAATTACCAGTCAATTGTACTTTTATCATTTTCCACGCAACCAAATCAAAGTTGGTGTCGTCTGTTCTAAGGCTGGAATGATATACTTACTTAATGACGATGGTAGCGTTTTCGAAGGTTTTCCGTTGAGAGGTATTACACCATTTAGTATTGGTTATTTAGGTAATAGTTCCGAAAGGTTTAATCTTATTGTGGGAGGAAAAGGAAGTTTATTGTACAATTATGAAGTTAAAGAATAAATTTATTGTAACTTTATATTTTAGTTGATTGTAAATATTTTGAAATTAAATAGTTAAGCTATGAAAAAGCTAATTTATAGTACAATCGTGTTCGGATTACTATTATTTATTATGGTAGCTTGCGTTAAAGATAATTTTGACTTTAACCGATGGGATAAAGAGGTGTCTTTATACCCCAGTTTAGCTGCACCTATTGCATGGGGAGACCTTAGCGTAATTGATGCTATTAATGCTTACGATAGCACAGGAAGTATCGTTATTAATAGAGATGGTTTTATATCAATTATTTATAATGCTAATGTTCAATCAAATGATGTTAATGATATTATTTTTATTCCCAACCAACAAAAGAGTTCTGTAATTGGTAGCTCCGAAATTGATTTTTCTGGGTTTGATGAACTTGGAGAAGAGCTTACTGTTACTTCAGAATTTTTGCTTACTTTAGATATGTTTAACTCTGATTGTGAGATTGATTCTTTAATTCTTAAATCAGGAATGTTAAATATTACTTCTCAAAAATCTTTTCAGCATACAATTGCAGCTAAGGTTAGTTTTCCAAGCATTACAAAAGACGGGCAAGCATTAGTTATAGATTTAAACTATCCACAACCCGGGCACAGTTATCAAACTTCATTTAATAACGATCTTACCGGATATACTGTAGATATGTCCCAAACAGCAACAGGATATAACGAAATTCCCATCGAAGTTGAAATAACTATGTATTGGTACTCTAATGATAATTCAGGCAATTATATGATTGATGTAGATTTGGTTGATATGGACTATAGTCGTATTCATGGATATTTCGGGTACAATACACTTATTTTCGATCTTGATACAGTTAATATTGAGTTATTTAAGAACAAAGATTTAAACATTGAAGATTATTATTTTCGCGATCCACAATTCAGAGTATATTATTGGAATTCATACGGTATCCCTACAAACTTTTATTTTAATCACATGACAGCATATTCACGTACCGAAGATATTCTCTATAATATTATGGATCAAGAAGGTTCTTTACCTCTTGATTCTGCTAACCCGTATTATGTTTCGTATCCGCTAATATATTCCGAAATAAAAATGGATAGTATCGTTTTAGATAGGGACAATAGTAATATAGATGAAGTAGTTAGCAAACAACCCAAATGGATATCTTTTATCGCACATGCACATACTAATCCTTTAGGATTAAATCATAATAATTTTGCAACCGATGATAGTAAAATTGAAGCCAAAGTTGAAATCGAATTACCATTGTGGGGATATGTACACAACTTTCATTCCTCTGATACTGTAGATTTTGATTTTAATGATATATATGGTGAAACACAAATGATCTCAAGGCTTCAGCTTAGGTTAGATATGCAGAACGGACTACCAGTAGAAGCTCTAGCTCAATTATACTTTATTGATGAAAATAATATCATTCTTGATTCACTATTGTATGAAGATGAGGGGAAAATAATTGCAGCCGCTGATGTTGATGGAGAGGGTAGAGTTATAGATTTTGCCCGCAAAATAACAATATTAGAAATGGACAGAGATAGGGTAGAGCAGATTAAAGAAACTAAAAAACTAGTTTATCGTGTTCAGGCTAATAGTTCCGATTACGATAATCAAACTCTGGTAAAAATTTATGATGACTATAGAGTTAAGTTTGATATAGCAGTAGAAGCTGATTTTGAGATTGATATTGACCTAGACACAATCAATTAAAATGTCATGAAGAAACTATTATTTTTAATTATAGGATTATGCTTTGTATTTGCAATACATGCGCAGCAGGACTTTACGCTTTATTATATGGATAGAGCAATGCAAAGCCAATGGGTAAACCCCTCACATATTACTCCACATAAAGTTAATATTGGTGGTATGATTGTACCACTTTTTGGGCAAATTCCACCGGCAATGCATTTTAATTATGCCAACTCGGCATTAAAGTATAACGATATCTTCCATATGGGAACAGGATTAAAGTCAGACTCTCTTGTTTTGGATTTACCAAAATTTATGGCTAATGTTAGAGCAGTTAATCATATGAGTTTCGAAAATCATTTTGAATTATTTAGCCTTGGATTAAAATCTGATAAAATGTTCGTAACATTTGCAATTACAGAAAAGTTTAATTATGGAATTTCCTTGCCCGGAGATTTATTCGAATTAGCTATAAACGGTAATAAGCAATATATGGATGAGAATAAACCATTAGATTTTAGCCGATTAAATTTAAGTGCTACATATTATCGAGAATTTGCATTTGGAATGTCGCTTGAAGCTACCGAAAAATTGAGAGTAGGTGCAAGATTAAAAGTGCTTTTCGGAATTGCAAATCTAAACACAAATATTCGGGAGCTGTCGCTTTATACTAACCCCGATAATGTATACATGACAGCCAATACCGATATGAGTATGCAATTTACCACACCCATTCCTGTTGAATATAATTATTATTCCGATGGAGATAGTGCAAGTCTCGAATTTGCCGAAAATCCTGAAGATTATTTGTTAACAACCGACTTCTTTTTTAATATGAAAAATCCCGGGATAGCTTTTGATATTGGAGCAACATATAATTTAAACAATAAAATAGATTTATTCTTTAGTGCAACTGACTTGGGATTTATTAGCTGGAATTCTAACCCACTAAGCTTAACTAGTAAAGGGAACTTTTTAATGAAAGGAATAGAGGTGCAATTTTGGAATGATGAAGACCAAGTAGATGCTGACCTAAATGCATTTGCCGACTCACTATTAAACACTTTTCATTTCGAAGGAAACAAAGAGTCTTACTTTACAATGTTACCAGCTAATGTGTATATAGGAGGTAAATATAAATTATATGATAAAATTCATTTTGGAGCATTGTATCGGGCCGAATTTTATAAAAAAAGTGTTCTATCATCTTTTACATTATCAGCAAACTCTAATTTAACCAAATGGTTCACAGCTCATCTTAGTTATACTGTTGCTAATAATAATTGGAGTAATTTGGGATTTGGTTTTACTCTTAGAGGTGCATTTATACAATACTTCTTTGTTACAGATAATTTTCTTGGAGCAATATTCCCCCAAAAAGCTCAAAATCTGAATTTTAGAATGGGATGTAATCTTGTGTTTGGAAGAGAAAAAGAAATTAAATCAGATTCATTTTATTAAAATTATCTTTGCATAAAAATGTTTTCAGCGAAAATCCATGATAAAATATACTTAATATCGTTGCTATTACTTGTAGCAAGTTTACCTTTTTCTGTATATCTTACTTCTGTTTCTCAATTCTTACTACTTACTAATTGGGTAATAGAAGCTAATTTTAAGTATAAATTTGAAAAATTTAAGAAAAATAAAAGTTTATGGGTTTTTTTAATACTAGTTTTAATACTATTATTATCTCTATTTAATACTAGTGATTATGCTTATGCAATTAAAGATTTACAAATTAAATTGCCATTATTAGCTCTTCCTGTAATAATTGCTACCAGCAGAACTCTTAGTTTTAGAAAAATAAAACTCATAATGCTTGTATTTACCTCTGCATTATTAATAAACACTTTAATTGGAGTAGTGTATTATTCAGTAAATACGAGCGAATTTGAAAATATTCGTGATATGTCGTTGTTTATAAGCCATATACGATTGTCGTTAATGATTAATTTATCAATATTTTCTTTATTATATTTTCTTTATTATAAAAAAACAGATTTTAAATTTGAGAAGTTCATATATATTTTTGCTATTCTGTGGTTTATTGTATATCTCTTATGGTTACAGGCATTTACGGGTATAACTGTATTTGTTGTAGTATTGTTTTTACTTATTATCTATAAGCTTATTGTTTCAAAGAATAAAAAGGTAAAATATATTAGTTTAGCAAGTTTATTAGCAATATTGTTTAGTTTGGTAATTTCGTTTGGAGTTGCTTTAAATAATTTCTATCCCGATACTTATCCCAACATCGAAAATTTGCCTAAATATACTAAATTAGGAAATCCATATTATCACGATTATAGTAGTAAACTTATCGAAAACGGGAATTTGATTTATATTAATATTTCTGAAATAGAATTGCGTCAAGTTTGGGCAGAAAAAAGTTCTTTAAGTATTGATTCGCTTGATGCTAAGAATCAACCTGTAATACATACTATAATAAGATATTTAAGTTCTTTAAACCTTACAAAAGATGCAGAAGGATTAAATAGTCTTAACCCTGATGATATCAGAGCTATCGAAGACGGAAAAGCCAATGTAAGATTTAAGAAAGGTTTTACTATAGACGATAGATTTTATCAAATAATATGGCAATTAGATGTATATTTTAAAGGAGGTAATCCTAGTGGGCATTCAGTTACACAACGATTAGAGTATCTTAAAACTGGATTTTATATTCTTGGAAATAATTTTTTTACAGGAGTTGGAATTGGAGATGTTGATCAAGAATATAAAGAGGCGTATAGAAAAATGCCAACACCACTTAAAGAAGAATTTCAGCATAGAGCACATAACCAATTTCTTACTTTTTTTATTGCTTTTGGTGCAATAGGAGGTATTTTGGCAATGGCGGCCATTTTTTATCCTGTAATTATGTCCGAAGGATATAAAAAATATTTGTTTATGGTGTTTTTAGCTATTGCAGTTTTGTCGATGTTGGCTGACGATACATTAGAAACAGCAGCAGGAGTTACTTTTTTTGCATTTTTCTATTCCTTATTTTTGTGGGGATTTAAAATAAAAACAGATGAATCATAAAAATTACATTGAAATGGCAATAAAAATTGCCATAAATAATATTGACAAGGGAGGCGGACCTTTTGGTGCTGTAATTGTTAAAGATGGTAAAATAATATCCACTAGTGGAAATTCGGTTACTAATGATATGGATCCTACTGCTCATGCCGAAGTAAATGCAATTAGAAAAGCTTGTAAAAAACTCAAAACTTTTGATTTATCCGGTTGTGAAATTTATGCAAGTTGTGAACCTTGTCCAATGTGCTTAGGAGCTATTTATTGGGCAAGATTAGATGCATTATATTTTGCAGCAGATAAACACGATGCCGCCAGTGTTGACTTTAGTGATGCATTTATTTATGAGGAATTAGAAAAACCAATAATTAAAAGAAATTTAAAAACAACTCATTTAAATGTTGATTCAAAATATTTACCTTTTAAAAAATGGTTAGAAACTAAGGACAAAAAACCATATTGATAATATGGAATTAGATAGAGATTTTTTTATCCAAGATGCAGCAACGCTTGCAAAAAAATTACTCGCATGCAAAATAGTTAGAGATTTTGGGAATGGTATAATAAAAAGTTATGCCATAACAGAAACCGAAGCATATTTAGGTGAGCAAGATAAAGCTTGCCATGCAAGTAAAGGACGAACAAAACGTACCGAAGTAATGTATCTAGAAGGTGGTCATATTTATATGTATCTAATTTATGGTATGTATTGGATGTTTAATATTGTTAGTGGTGAGTTAAATTTACCACAAGCTGTATTAATAAGAGGGATAGAATGTGCAGATGGACCCGGTAAACTTACCAGGCTTTTAAAAATGGATAAGACTTTTAATGCAGAACATATTTTATATTCGAGTAGAATAAAAATTTTGGGTGCAGAAAAAAAGGCAGAATATATTTCAGCTCCACGTGTAGGAATAGATTATGCCGGTACATATTGGGCAAAGCGTAAACTACGATATATTTTAGTTCGATAGATTTCTTTGTCAAGGTTTTTGGCACAGCTTTTTGCATTTTTTGCAAAAACGTGTGCCAAAAACCCAATATCCCATAAAAAATAGCATATACAATATTATACCTTAACTAATTATACATGCATATATCATACTCTTTTAATTTTATTTAACTTTGTACTCAATATTATTGAAATAAACAGCTATGATCGAAAGGGAATACGAAAGAGGATGTGCACCAAGTTCAATTGACGAAAATGCAAGTATAATACGAGCAGACGATTGCTGTGGAAAACTAAATGTATATAATTGGTTTAAAGATATTTCTGATGTTTCGCAAGGAGATGATTTTGTGGAAGTAAGATTTAAAAATACACGCAAAGCATTTTTTAAAAATGTGAATTTTTTAAACTTGAGAGAAGGGGAACTAGTAGCAGTTGAAGCTTCACCAGGTCATGATATTGGAATTGTTTCGTTAACTGGTGTGCTGGTAAAACAGCAAATGAAAAAATATAGAATTAGCAAAGATGCTGAAATAAAAAAAGTATATCGGAAAGCCAAACAGAACGACATTCAAAAGTGGAAAGAAGCGATAGCAAGAGAAATGCCAACAATGATACGAACAAGAGAAATGGCAAATTACTTAAATCTTGATATGAAAATTGGTGATGTGGAATTTCAAGGAGACAATACCAAAGCAATTTTTTATTATATAGCAGACGAAAGGGTGGACTTTAGGCAACTAATTAAACTAATGGCTGACGAGTTTAGAATACGCATAGAAATGAGGCAGATAGGGGCTCGTCAAGAAGCAGGCAGAATTGGAGGAATTGGCCCATGCGGAAGAGAATTGTGCTGTTCTACATGGATGACTAACTTTGTTTCTGTTACTACTAATTCTGCTCGTTTACAAGAATTGTCGCCAAACCCACAAAAACTTGCAGGACAATGCAATAAACTAAAATGTTGTATTAACTTTGAAATTGACGTGTATCACGATGCAAAAAAAAGATTTCCAACTAACGCCGATAAATTATTATTAAAACATGGTTCTGCTTATCATATTAAAAACGATGTATTTAAGCAAATAATGTATTACGAATTGGTTGAAGAAAAAAAGCAAAATCTTATTGTTACTGTTCCTGTTAGTAGAGTTTGGCAAATATTGGAAATGAACAAAATTGGTAAAAAGCCTGAAAAATTAGTGGAATTTATTGTTGAGGATAATCATTTAAACGAATTTTCAAATCCCCTAAAAGATAGTAGTTTAGATAGATTTGACAATAATAATAATAAGAAGAAGAAAAAACGGAAACGAAATAAAAATGATAAACGAAATTAAATACTTTGTTATAATTGCACTTGTGTCTTTTTTTATTTTATCATGCAATACGGATAGAGTTTATCAAAAGTATAACGAAATTCCCAATAATGTGTGGAATATTGAAAATATTGTAGATTTTGATTTTGATATTGAAGATACAATTACTCGTTATAATATGTTTTTACATGTTCGACATTCGGGGCATTACCCATTTAAAAATTTGTGGTTGTTTACTACTACTACTGCCCCAAACGGATATTTTAGTGTTGATACAGTAGAAGTAATTCTTTGTGATGATGCCGGTAAATGGCTTGGCGATGGTCTTGGCGATATTTGGGATAATAAAATAGCTTTTAAAAAAAATATTAGATTTCCAATGGTGGGTAATTATAAATTGCAAGTAGAACAAGCTATGCGTTTCAAAAAAATACCCGGAATTATGGATATTGGCTTAAGTATTGAGAAAAAATCTACAGAAAATTAGATATAAATGGCTAGGAACGGAAAACTCGAAAAATTTGAGGAAAATAAGTCCTTTTCTCATGTATTTGAACCTAGTTATACTGCTCTTCAGCAAAACGATTTAGCTTATAAAAATAAGTGGAATAGTGATTTTTTTAAAAACAATAATAAAATTATAGCAGAATTGGGATGCGGAAAAGGTGAATATACCGTAGCTTTAGCTGAGCAAAATACAGAAAACAATTATATTGGAGTTGATATTAAAGGGGCTCGTATTTGGAAGGGTGCAAAGCAATCACATGAAAAACAGCTTAAAAATGTAGCATTTGTAAGAACACGAATAGAATTTTTGCCAAAATGTTTTGGAAAAGAAGAAATTGATGAAATTTGGATCACTTTTCCTGATCCGCAGCTAAGACGAAAAAAACGCGTTAAAAAACGACTTACATCATCAAGATTTCTTGCATATTATCAGCGTTTTGTTAAAAATAATGCGATTATACACCTTAAAACTGATGATGACGAATTATATAGATATACTCATGAAGTGCTAAAAACTAATAATTTAAATATTGTAAGAGATATTCATGATTTGTATAATTCCGGAGTTGAAGATCCTTTTCTAAATATTAAAACTTTTTATGAAAAAATGTGGTTAAACGAAGGTAAAACAATTAAAGTAGTGAGTTTTAAATTACCTATTGAAAAAAACTTAATAGAACCTAAATTTGAAGAAGACTAAAAAAAGTAAGGATTTCTATGATAAAGTATATCAGGTGGTTAGGAGTATCCCCTATGGAAGAGTTACAAGTTATGGAGCAATTGCAAAATTTATTGGTTCGCCCCAGTCAGCCAGAATGGTTGGTTGGGCATTAAATGTATCGCATAAAGTTCAGCCTCCTGTTCCTGCTCATCGTGTAGTTAATCGCAATGGATTGCTTACAGGAAGATCTCATTTTGCAGGAAATTATATTATGGAAGATTTACTTAAATCAGAAGGTGTTGAAGTTGAAAACAATGGAATTGTTGATTTTGAAAAAAAGTATTGGGAGCCAAGTAATAATAGCCTTAGAAGCAATGATAATTAGCAATCTAAAGAGTTCAAATTTATAGACTTTAATGGTTAAAATTAGAGATATTAAAAATAGTGAAGTAGTTCAATTAGAAGATTTTTTATACGATGCAATTTTTTTGCCCGAAGGAGTTAAAAAGCCGGATAAAGAAATTATTAATCTTCCTGAGTTAGCAAGATATATTAATTATTTTGGGCAAAAAAGCGATTATTGTTTAGTTGCTGAGTTACATGGAAATCTTGTGGGTGCAATTTGGATACGAATTTTTGATAAATCAGAAAAGGGATTTGGTTATATTGATTATGAAACCCCTGAGCTTAGTATGTCGGTAAAAGAAAATTTCAGGAATCAAGGTATAGGAACCAAAATGATTATTACAATGCTTAATAGTTTAAGCATAATGGGTTATAAAAGGGTATCTTTAAGTGTTAACAAAGTGAATTATGCTTATCGTTTATATCAAAAATTTGAGTTTATTGATTATAAAAATGATAAAGATTCTGTAACGATGATAAAATACTTGTAGTATTAAAACTGAGGTGTAACTTATTTTAGAATTAACTAATCAATAAATTGTAAAAAACGCTAACAAGTATTTTACCCCCTTTTTAAACTATTAGGGAGATGGCTTTAAGTCATCTCCCTAGTTTTAAAACAAGAAATATTATTTTTCTAATAAATCAAGACTACGTTTTACAAAAGAGTTTAATGACTCGCCTTTAAGCATATTGTTGCTTAATAATGCCAAGTCGAATAACTGATTTACCAATTTATTCTTTTTACCACTCTCTTTAAGAATAACAGATTTTTTATCACTTATTTCACGTATTTTCTTATTAATATTATCACGTTTATCTTTGTCTTCTTGTGAAATTTCTTCGTCTTTTTTATCCTTTAGTTTTTCGTTTAATTCATCTCTTTCGGCTCGTAACGGGATAGCTTCTTCTTCTAATTTATTAAGCTTTGCGGCAAGTTTCTTTTCACTTTCTTCGCTTATTTTTATTACTATTGGATGATTAGTATTTACAACTAATCTTAAGCTGTCGGGCATATCACGATAAAAGTTTGTGCCAGTCCCCATTTTCGACATGTCTTTCATTCTCCGCATAAATTCATCATTCGTTATTAAGACAGGCATATCTTCGGGTCTCATGTTGGCTGTGCTTGCTATATATCGGCTGTCTTCGGGAAGTACTCCTTCAAAAATAATGCGAACATGTTGTTGCTCAACTTCGCCTAATTTTGCATCAATTTTTTCATCTTTACGAATTAGGTTATCAATAATATCTGAGTCAACACGTAAAAATCTTTGATTTTCGAATTTGCTCTCGATATGATTAATGAAATGCATATCAAGTTGTCCATCGAATAATAACACATCGTAAGCTTTTTCTTTTGCTGCTTTAATATAACTGTATTGAGAATCTACATCAGAAGCATATAAATAAATTAACTGTTTATCTTTGTCAGTTTGCTCAGTTTCAACAAGTTTTTTGTATTCTTCTAATGTAAAATACTTACCGTCTGTATTTTTTAATAAGAAGAATTTTTCGGCTTTTTCGTAAAATTTTTCTTCGGTAATCATTCCATACTCAATAAACATTTTAAGGTCGTCCCATTTCTTTTCAAAGTTTTCGCGGTTTTCTTTAAACAAATCGTTAAGTCTATCAGCAACTTTTTTAGTTATATGTGCGGATATTTTTTTCACGTTAGGGTCACCTTGCAAATAGCTTCTAGAAACATTTAGAGGTATATCAGGAGAGTCAATTACTCCATGCAATAATGTTAAAAACTCCGGAACAATACCTTCAACCGAATCTGTAACGTAAACCTGATTGCAGTATAGCTGTATTTTATTTCGTTGAATGTCAATATTACTTTTAATTTTTGGGAAATATAGAATTCCTGTAAGATTAAATGGGAAATCAACATTAAGATGAATATTAAAAAGTGGTTCGTCAAAGTTCATCGGGTAGAGTTCTTTATAGAACTCGTTATAGTCTTCTTCTTTCAGGTCGGCAGGTTTTTTTACCCATGCAGGTTCTGTATTATTAATAACATTATCTTCTTCGGTTTCTTGTTCTTTTCCATCTTTCCATTCTGTTTTTTTCCCGAATACGATAGGAATTGGAAGAAACTTACAATA
Organism: Bacteroidales bacterium; assembly: GCA_028702675.1. Classification (GTDB taxonomy): domain Bacteria; phylum Bacteroidota; class Bacteroidia; order Bacteroidales; family ML635J-15; genus JAQVOJ01. The sequence continues at coordinate 72,557 of JAQVOJ010000001.1, read as the reverse complement.
TTTGTTGAGTAGCTCGGTAATTTTAGTTTTTTCCAGAAAATTGTCAGAATCTTTGTCGAGATGTAAAATTACATCTGTTCCATAATTTTCTTTTTCTGTAGTTTCCATCTTGTATTGTGGCGAACCTTCGCACTCCCACCTAACAGCTTCGGCATCTTCTTGATAAGATTTAGTTATTACTTCAACTTTTTCGGATACCATAAATGCCGAATAAAAACCTAAGCCGAAATGTCCGATAATTGCATTAGCATCATTTTTATATTTTTCTAAAAAGTCGCCTGCACTCGAAAAAGCTATTTGATTAATGTATCTCTTTACTTCGTCTGCAGTCATTCCAATGCCATGGTCACTTATTGTGATTGTACGTTTCTTTTTGTTTACAGAGATGAAAATGCGAGGATCTTTAAGTTCGCCTTTAAAATCTCCGGCTATTGCTAATGTTTTTAATTTTTGAGTAGCATCTACGGCATTACTAACAAGTTCGCGTAGAAATATTTCGTGTTCCGAATAAAGAAATTTTTTGATAATGGGGAAAATGTTTTCTGAAGTAACTCCAATTTTTCCTTTCGTTTTTGCCATTTTATTATAATTTATGATTTTGCCTGCTTATTTCAAAGCCTATGCCACCAGTATTATTTATGACAAATAGTCAGGAAAAAATCATTAGTTTATAAGCCAGTATATTACAAATAGAATCAATGTTAGAATTACAAAACTTAACAAAATATAAATAGAAATACGACCTGCTCTTTTTTTTCTCTTAAGATTATATTTACTAATGATAAGGTTTATCGCACTGTATAATCTTATAAAGGTATGATCGTTTTTTCGGATATAAGTACTAGGATGCAGATTACTGCTGGTTGCTTTCACATCCATGTTTTCGTATTCACTTAAAATTATTACCTCTGTTTCAGGGTCGATTTCTTTAATTATTGGTAATAATTCGATTCCAGTTCTTGCTTTTTTATCCACTGAGCTTAAAACATAATCAAGTATTACAATTTTAAAATTGCTATTCGATATATCCCTAGAAAATTTATTTATTAATGCTTCGCCAGAACTAAAAGTAAATAAACTATGAGGTAAATCAAAGTTAAATGTTTTTCTAAAATAGCTCAAGTAAAGTAAGTCATCATCTACATAATAGAAGTCTATATGTTTTAATGATTTCATTAAAATTAGAAATTTTTAATACTTAAAACGCAAGGTATTTTATACACTTTTGAGGTTCCAAAAGGGCTATAAATTTCGGCATAAATAATATATATACCTATTGGGCAACGTAGATTTTTATTGTCTAACCCATCCCAATACAATACACCTTCGGCTGCAAGACTGGTATTTTGAGCAATCCATGTAATAAATCTGCCATTAGTATTATAAACGGCAATATTAGCAACCGAGCCGGCTTCTTCAAAAGCATAATTTATTATTAATCTGTCGTCGATACCGTCGCTATCGGGGCTAAAAACTTCAGATTCTAAGTTTATTTCATCATCAATTTCTGCAATTTCTCTAAATTGTGAATTTTGATATCCCGGAGTTGCAAAACCAATACTTTCTGCTGCCGAGAACCAATTAGTTTCATCAAGAGCAGAAACACTAAAATTGATTCGTTCAAGCGAAACGCCTTCATCATCAGAAAGTAAGGCAAAGTGCATTTTTTCATTATAGTGCATTTCATCAATAATATTCATATAGCGGTCTAGGAGAATTACTTTTCCTTCTGAGTCGGGCATAGAAGGCAAATGATCTGCAGTACATAAATTGTTTGGATAGGGAGTGTTGTAATTACTTGCAATATCTGAGATGTCTTCACTTATAGCACAATAAGAATATGGCAATACAAGAAAACTCTTTTCACGAATTGGTTTTACATTATCAATTTCATTATCATTATTTCTATTTGCTATCCATATTTTTTTCAAATCAAATACTTTGTTGCTATTGTTGAAAACTTCAACAAAATCGTAACTGTTGGGGTATGGGTTAAACAGAACTTCATTAATTAATAAATCACCTTCGCAAATAGAATCAGGAACAGCTATTGCTACTATGCTATTGCTTTCGATATAATTTCCTACACAATCGCGTAAAGTGTCTGCAATTTCTATATAATAAACTTCACCCTGTACGAATTCAAAATCAAATTTAAGCAATACTGATTCGAAAGCAGGAGGTTCAGGGTACACCCATAATGGGTTTCCAATATCATGATCCATTAAATAATTACTTGTATGGTTCATGCTTTCAAGAAGTAAAGGTTCATCAAAAAATACTCGTACAGTATCAGCATTTACAATTTCAGCACCTAGTGCTCTTGGGGCAAAATTATCGGGATTAGTATTAAAAACCGAGTTTTGTTCAGCAGGAGTTCCACCTTTTAAATCTTCGCTTGCTGTCCAGTTTTCTGCACCGGTACAGGGGTTATTTAAATCAATCATTTCTAAGGACCAACCACCTTCTTTTTTAAAACTACTATTATACCATTGGTCGTTGTAGTTTATACTATGAATGTAATCACCTTCTTTATTTTGGATAGATATTGTAGTGCCACTATTTGAAAGTATTGGCATGCTTTCTACTCCTAAGACATTCTCAAATTCGCTAAACATTGATATATTATCTATATGTACAAGGCATATATATGAATTTGGCTCTATTACGTAATATGGTAGAGTACGAGAATAGCTGCTTACATTTAGTTTCCATTCTGTAAGATCAATAGGTAATTCAGTGTTATTATACAGTTCTATGTATTCAGCATTCGGAAGTTGGACGACCGGCTCTTGGTCAGCCATGATTTCAGTAATTAATACATCAAATTGCATAGCTCTATAAAGCATAAACTCAAAATCTTCTCTAAAAAGCGTATTATCGCATAAATCTGAAATGTATTCTACGGTTAAGATGTAGGGAGTATTATGCTGAAACGAAACAGCAAAATAAAGTATTACCGCCATAGGATTATCTTCGTCTGGTGTAATATATACAGGATTTCCGTAGTCGTTAGATACTATATAATGTTCGATATTTAAAGAAGATGTTGGATTAGTGTATTCGTTGTAGGTAATCTTAAGTGAATTGTTTCCGTTTATCTGTACTGCAACAACTTGTGGAGGTTCAGTATCTGTATTTTCGGCATAAACAGAATTAAGTTGCCCCGGAGTACCACCAGACATATCAACAGACGCAATCCAATTAGATAAAGCCCCACAAGTGTTTTCGGGATCAATACGTTCTAATGTCCATCCCCCATCAGCTTTTTGTGAGTCTTGATACCAAGAATCGGTATAGCTAACTAAATCTATTTCCAGTTCGTTTTCGTCATATATAGATATTGTAGTACCCGAATTTGTAAGTGCCGGAAACGAAGGAATTCCAATAACAGTGCCATATTCTTCAAATAAAGAAACATCATTTTCGTGGCAAATAATTGCATAATCGTTGGCATTAAGTTGAAAGTTTGGTATTGTTCTATTATATGTTCCAACTTTAAGTGTAAGGTTATTGAGATTAAGAGAATAGTTTTGGCGATTATAAATTTCAATAAATTCGGCATCGGGTAAACCAACAACCGGAGTCGGGTCTGCCATTATTTCATTTATTACAAACATGTTTTCAAAGTTTTCGTAGTATGCAAAACTCAAAGAGCCTGATTCAATAGGGTTACCTGCCAAATCTTCCATATTTTGATATTGTAAGATGTAATCTGTCCCAATATCAAAGCTTTGATCAAATTCTAGTATTATAGATTGAGTAGAACTACTAACAAAATTTATACTTACGGGAGAACCTATTCCATTATTAACAATATAATTATTTGAATTAAGTGTTGTAGTGGACTCCATATCTTCATTGAAAACAATTTCAATATTTTGGTCGTCAATTATTTCGTAAGAAGTAATTTCAGGTGCTATATCGTCAACAAAAGGATTTCCTGTTACAACAATATCGTCGAAGTACATGTGCTGTTTGCGTGTTTTAGAGTATATGCAATTAACACCAAAATATGCAGATGAAATATAAGTGTTATCAAAAGCATTGCCTTCAAGAAAGTAATTGAAACTACCGAGTGTATCACTGTATAGTGCCCAATTTCCTGAGTGGTCGCGAGTAACTTTAACTCTTACATTTACAAGGTTTGAATCTAATCTTTTATCGGTTCCGTCAATGATTTTTGTAGTAGTATTACCATCTTTACGATATAAACTTACCTCGTCGTCAGTATTGCCTAGTTTTACAAAATAAGCACTAGCTTCACCATTTATATTTTGGGTGTTACTAACTAAATATACATCGGCATAATTTGATCCGGATGGATTAAATTCAAATCGTGCCAAAAACTCCCAACTTGCATCGTTAATGGCTTCGCTTTGAGTTGTTAGCCATGCAGGTTCAGGTGGGGGAGCAGTATCCGAATCATAATTTATTGTATCATACAATTGTAATTCTTCTGCCTCTACCCTAAATTTAGCGGTTTCACCTGCCCATTCGGGATTATTAGTAAAATTACCGTCAGAAAAATCATCTTGGAACTGAGCATAAATTCCAAACGGAATAATTAATAGAAGTATAAATATAAATTTCATTTTTTAAAGAATCAAAAAATTGTAATTTTCAAACTTACAAAAACTTTGTGATTTAATTGTTAAGTAATTTATTTTTCAATAGTAAGATTGTTTTGTATTGAATAATGCAGCTTATTTTTTTCTTTGATTGATGATTTCCTTTATATGTGCTGCTTTTTCGTAGTCTTCGTTTTTTATGGCTTCGTCCATAATTTTATTAAGCTCTCGTAAGTTTAAGCTATGTAAATCTTTTTCTTTTTTAGGACGACTTTTCTTTTTTACTTTTTGTTCTACCTTTTTTTCGTGCTCTTCTTCTTCTGAAATTTTGAGAATAATGCCTGCTTTTTCAACAATTTCGTCAGTGGTATAAATCGGACATTTGAATCTTAAAGCTAATGCTACTGCATCAGATGTTCTTGATTCTATTACTTCGGTTTTATCATTAATATTTAGAAGAAGCCTGCTAAAAAATACTCCTTCTTCTAATTTATAAATAATAACTTCATCTAAAGTAGCTCCGGCAATTTTTGCAAAGCTTAAAAACAGATCGTGTGTAAGTGGTCTAGCTGTGATAATTTCTTCTAACTGAATTGCAATTGCCTGTGCTTCGAAGCTGCCAATTATAATTGGGATACGATGGTCACTACCTTCAACCGAAAGTATTAATGCGTAAGCACCAGCCTGTGTTTGACTGTAAGATAATCCTAAAACCGATAAACGCACTTTCTTCATTCAAAAAAAATTGTAAGCATGTATTAATGCAAATATATAAAATTCATTTGGCTTTTTGTAATTTTACGCTTTATACTGTAATTAAAAAAACTTTGAATATGAAAACTAACAAGTTGATATGCTTAATTGTTTGTAATTTATTTTTTTCACAAATTTTTTCACAAACAATAATTGACCGAAGCTTAGAATTTATGCAATTAATGATTGATGGTAATTATACTGAGGCTTCTCAAATGTTTTCAATAGTAAATAAACCTGAAGCCGCAGATATGGAAAAATCTTGGGATGAACTAGTGAGAAAATATGGTGAAATTGGTGAAACTGTATCTGTTGAAACTGATATATTTGGAAAGTATGATATAGTGAAAAGAATTGTTGCAACCGAATCTTCGCAGCTAGTTTTTACATTTATGTTCGAAGATGATGATATTAAATCTTTTAGATATACCGATTATTTACCTAAAATGCAGCATAATAATATTTACAAGATTAATGAGGGTATTATAGAAGAAACATTGCGTTTTAAGTCTGAAGATTTAGTTTTGTCTGCTAGTTATATTGCACCGAAAGAGCCGGATAATCATGCCGTTGTGGTTTTTTTACATGGTTCTGGTCCTTCTGACAGAGATGAGACATTAGGAGCAAACAAACCTTTTTTAGATATGGCTTATGGGTTTGCAGCTAATGGAATAGCTAGTTTTAGATTTGATAAGAAAACTTTGTTGTACCCGAAGAATTTTACCGGTAAAAAGGAAATGACTGTTTGGGACGAATATGGTTACGATGCTTTAGCTGCTGTTGATTATTTGATAAATGAAAAAGATTATAAACAAAATGAGATTTTTATTTTAGGACATAGTCTTGGTGGAAATGTAGCTCCTCGTGTGGTTGACAGTTTGAGTTTTTTGCCAGGAGGTGTAATATTGGTTGCTGCTGGAGCAAGACCTTTGCATAAGGTTATTTATGAGCAATTCGAATATCTCTATAAGGATAAAGGGCTTTCAAAATCGGAAAAAGCTCGTTTAGCAATGATAGCCGAACAGGTTGAAAATGTTGATAATTTAGATATTAATAAACTTGAATCTTTTGAAAAGCCTATGCCTTTGGGTATTCCTGCATATTATTGGTACGATTTAAAAGAATATAATCAATGTGAAACAATGGCTCGGATAAATGTTCCGGTACTTGTTTTGCAGGGAAAGAGAGATTATCAGGTAACAGTAAAAGATTTCAAGATGTGGAAAAAAGCTCTTAAAAATCATTCTGATGCTGAGTTTAAGTTGTTTAAAACTCATAATCATCTTATGATGGAAGGAAAAGGTAAACTTATGCCTGATGAATATGAAGTTCCATCTAATGTATCGGAAGAGTTTATTAATTGTGTTTCAGACTGGGTAAAGTCCAGAATGAGCAATTAATGGGATTATGTTTTGTTTTTGTCATGGTCTTTGCAAGAAAAAAGCAAAGACACATGCCAAAAACTGTTTAGCTTTATAGTTTTAACCCCGTACCTTAAATTACTTAGTTTTACTTAGTGCATTACAGTACGGGGTTTTGGTATTTGACTCTTTTAGAGAGTCGGTGTCATTTAAATATTTTGTAAAAATTCTATATTACATTAATCCTCTGCGTTTCAATAATGGTTCTTCTTCAGGTTCTTGACCACGGAATTTAATATACTGATTCATAGCAGGAGAGTCTCCAACTTCTGCAAGACAATGTTTTCTGAATTTTGCGGCAAGGTCTTTATTGAAAATATCTCCACTTTCTTTAAAGGCATTAAAAGCATCTGCATCTAATACTGCTGCCCAGATATAGACATAATATCCTGCAGAATAACCACCACTGAAAATATGCTGGAAATAAGTACTTCTGTAACGAGGTAAAATTTCGTCAATTAGTCCTATTTCGTTCATAGCATTTTTCTCGAATGCAATAACATCTTCTACAGAATAAGTAGTATTTATTGTGTGCCAGTTAAGGTCTAGCAACGAAGCGGCAAGATATTCAACAGTTGCAAATCCTTGGTTGAAATGTCCGGAGTTATTTATTTTTTCGATTAATTTATCGGGCATGGGTTCTCCTGTTTCGTAGTGAACTGCAAAATGCCTTAATACTTCGGGTTCTCCTGCAAAGTTTTCCATTATTTGTGATGGTAGTTCTACGTAATCACGAGGTACAACACCTGCTGTACGTTTATATAAACCATCTGTAAATAGTCCGTGCAGTCCATGTCCGAATTCATGAAATAAAGTAGTAGTTTCGTCCCAGCTAAGAAGTGTTGGGGCATCTCCTGTTCCTTTTGGATAGTTAGTAACAATACTAACTAATGGTTCAATTCTATTTCCTTCGCGGTCGTAAGACCCTTCTCTAAATCCTGTACACCATGCTCCACCACGTTTACTGTCGCGTGCAAAATAATCGAGATATAGTAATCCAATTAAAGTGCCATTGGCTTCGGTAACTTCAAAAACTTCGACTTCGGGGTGATAAACCGGAATATCGTTGAGTTTTTTAAACTTAATTCCATAAAGCTGTTCTGCTACCCAAAACATTCCGTCTCGAACATTTTCAAGTTTCAAATAAGGTTTAATTTCAGATTCGTCGAGATCATATTTTTCTTTACGAAGCTTTTCGGCATAGTAAAACCAATCCCATGATTCGAGTTCAAAATCGGCACCTTCTCGATTAGCTATGGCTTGCATTTCTGCTAATTCAGATTTTGCTACAGGTAAAGCAGCATGCCATAGTTTATTCAGAAATGTGTAAACGTTTTCAGGATTCTCGGCCATATTAACATCTATTACGTACTCGGCATGATTTTGAAATCCTAAGAGCTCAGCTTTTTCGGCACGTATCTCAACTATCCGTTTTATAAGCTTTTTATTGTCTTTATCATTATCGTTATTGGCTCGCATAAAGTATCCACGATAAAGTTGTTCTCTCATATCTCGGTTTTCTGCTGATTGCAGGAATGCAAGAGTTGTTCCCATACTCGGTTGGAAAACCCATTTGCCGGGCATTTCTAAATTTTCAGCAAGTTCGGCGGCAGCATCTATCATTGATTGTGGTAAGCCTTTTAAGTTTTCCTCGTTTTCAATTATAAGTTTATACCCATTGCTTGTTTCGGCAAGCAGATTGTCGCCAAATTCAAGGGTAAGCATGCTCATTTCATTGTTGAGTTCACGCATACGTTCTTTACTTTCTTCGTCAAGACCGGCACCACTACGAATAAAATCCTCGTAATATTTTTCTACTACTCTTATCTGATTGGCATCTAAGCCTTCGTTATTTCTGTTTTTGTAAACCTCTTCAACTTTATTGAAAAGATCTGTATTAAGCATAATATTATTTTGATGCTCAGAAATTAATGGAGTAACTTCTCTGGCAATTTCTTGAAGTTCCTCGTTACTGTCTGCCGATAGGATATTAAAAAATACTGAAGCAACATCTTCTAACATTTGTCCTGAATAGTCAAATTCCAAAATAGTATTTTCAAATGTGGGAGTAGCTTCGTTGTTAATGATAGCTTGAATTTCTGCATCGTGTCTTGTAATGGCTTCTTTAAATGCAGGTAAATAATGTTCGATTTTAATATCTTCGAATGGTGGCACTTTGTGTTGAGTGCTATACTCTGTAAAAAACGGATTATCTTTATTCATATCGTCTGTTTTTTTGTTTTGGTTACATGATAATATTATAAGAGCAACCGGAATTAATAATAAAAGTGTTCGTTTCATATTATTTTGAATTTAGTTTAAATTTAATGACTGTAAGATAGACATAATTAGTACATCTACTCTAAAAGAAAACTTAAAGTTTGTTGTTTAACTTAAGCAAAGCTTGTACTGGAGCGAGTCCTGAATGTGTACCGTGTTCAATTGCTTTAAGTACTGCACCTCCGCCGGTAAAAATATAATATTTAGGACTGTCGAGAGCCATAATGTACAAACCGGGTAATAATCGCTTCAGTTCTTGCATAGTGTCGCCGCCACCGTAGAGTTTTACTGCTTCAGGATTAGTGTCTATTAAGCTGTCGAGTGCAATAGTGCCATCGTTAAAATGCGGAGTAAATCCCATAACGGCATTTACAAACACGGTGTGTGCTTTGCAAAATACATTTTTTACATTTTCTTCTTCGAAAGATTCCGGTGCAACATCCAGAATATAATTGAGTTTAGTTCCTTTTTTTAATTTTCTGATATCGTGAACCCTATGTTTGCCTTCTAATTTTCCTTCTAAAGTATCCGATTCTACAATATATGGAAGTTCGATAAGCTTATTTGGATGGTCGTTTGTGCGTTTCACAAATTCTTTAGCAATTAAAGCATCTTCGTTACTAATACCTTTTATTTCGAAGCCGTATTTTGCAGCCAAATATGCATTATATATCACTCCACCTAAAACAAGGTAGTCCGATTTTTCGAGTAAAGCATACAGAGGCTCAATTTTAGTATCGAATTTACTACCTGCTACTACTGCAATCATTGGTTTTTGGGCTTCGTAAATTCTTTCTAAATTTTCTATTTCTTTTTGCATTAAATAGCCTGCATACGAGGGTAAGTATTTTGTTAAGCCAACCGTTGAAACATGGGGTTGCCACGAACCAAATGCATCGTTTACAAAAATATCGGCTAAACCTGCCAGTTGATTTGCTAATCGGTCGGCATATTCGTCTTTTGCTTCTTCTCCTCTAAACCAACGGGTATTGGGTAGATAAATAGCATCAATATCGTCGTTTCTGAGTTCGCGTATCATGTGATTTACGCTGGTTTCTACTCCCGGATATCCTTCGCCGTTGCGGTGATAGAATTCGGGTACTTTAATCCTAATATGTAGCTTGTTTTGCAGATATTCTACTATGGGCATTACCGAGGTGTCGTCATCAATTTCGATTTTACCTGTTTTTTTATTTAAAGGTCTGCCTACGTGAGTCATCAGAATAATCTTTCCCCCTTTAGCCACTATATGAAACATGGTTCCTATTGTAGCATCAATACGGTAAGGGTCGTGAATTATTCCTTTTTTAACCACATTATGGTCAACACGCACAAGCACAACCTTATCTTTAAGGTCGGCATTTTGAATTAATGGTAATTTATTTTCTGGCATAATAGAAATTTTTCTTGTTTCAAAATTAAGAAATATTGTATCTATAAAATCAAAATTTTG
>JAQVOJ010000001.1:53401-61979 GCA_028702675.1 Bacteroidales bacterium | reverse complement strand
ACAAAGTTATCGCACGATTATATCGTGTGATACAAAAATATATTTCTAAATAAATCTAAATTTTAAATAATTTGTTCTAATCTATAGGATATATCTGATATTTATTGGATCGTGCGGGACAGAAGTCCCGGTACTACGGACTGATTAGCTGCAAGCCAAATTGTGAATTTGGAGATGGTTCAGAAAAGCGACTTCCTATCTTTTACCTATATACCCCGAATGGTATATAGGTGTTGTTACCAAACTCTATTGAATGCGTAAAACTAGTCATAATGAAATCTACACTTAGCAATATGTATTTCATCATCTTTAACTTTATAAATTAATCGATGCTCTGCATCAATACGTCTTGACCAATATCCAGAGTACTGAAATTTTAAAGGTTCCGGTTTCCCTTTACCAGTAAATGGTTGTCGTGAAATGTCTTTTAGCAATTCATTGATTTTTTTGACGTATTTTGTATTGTTCTTTTGCCAATATAAATAGTCTTCCCAAGATTCATCTACAAAAATATATTTCATTCCTCTATAAGAGCTTTTGACAATGAATCACCTTTTGATAGTTTCTCGATTGCTGAATCTAAACGTTCTTGGTTTGCCTTACTTGACATTTCATGATTTGTAGCTTGCAAAGAGTTGTATTCCGATAAGGACATAATAACAACTCCACGATCTTTACCACGATTAATTACCAATGTTTCAAAGTTATCAGTAACTCTATCAAGATATCTTTTAATATCTCTTCTGAAGTCAGATATTGATGTAATTAACATAATTTTACAGTTTTAGGTACGTACAATTGTACAAATATACGTACAAAAATTCAGAAATGCAATTTTTTTTAGTGTTTGGTAACGTGTGGGTATAATAACTATTCTTTCTATAAACACAAGATTATTACAAAGTTATCGCACGATAATATCGTGTGATACAAAATATATTTCTCAATAAATCTAAATTTCAAATAATTTGTTCCAATCTACACCGAATCCCTCACTCCGATAAATATCGGATTATCATGGGGGTTGAGGATAATGAAAACTAATGCTCAACAACAATATCCGGCAATAGTCCTTTCTCTCCACAATAATCCTTGGCACTACTATACGGGTAATCTTCAGGTATATTAACATAACCAGCTTTTACGGGATTATTGTGAACATAATTTATTTTTATATCCATTGTTTTATTGTCCGAAATTTCAATAGGATGATTGTTGTGTTGCCAAAATTGATACTTATTTACATTCGAGGACTTTTTACCTGCTTCTATAAACTTATTTAAGAAAAACTCTTTTTTACTTTCATTAGGATTATTAATTATTGCGTTTACTATTTTCTTGCTGGTAAATCTCTTTAAATCGCCAATAACTTGTTCCGGTTTATCATCTGTAATTGTTCTAAAAACGATATGCACGTGATTTGTCATAATGCACCATGCAAATATTTCCATTCCTTTTTCTTTCTGGCAGAATTTGAGGCTTTCGAGTAAAATTTCGATATATTGTTCTCTTACAAAAACATCTAGCCAATACACTACAGCAAAGCTTACAAAGTATAAACCATCAGGATTATGAAACTTATAATTTCTACTCATAACCCAAAGTTATTGAATATTTTTAAACTTTTAAAAGGTATAGTGATGTTTCCAAACCACACGATGGGCTATTTTAGCTAGCCAAACTTTAGGAATTGGGAGATTTGGGTTCCAGTTTCCAATCCACACGATACTCCGATATCTATCGGAGTGCGGGATTGGGGTAAACTTTTTTTATGACGAGACATTGCGAGATTGGAAACTAATTTTTTATATTCACACCACCTTATTAATTTGCTTACCATCAATCCACAAATTAATTGAATCGTAAACTATTTCTAGTCGTTTTTCCATCGATTGTTTAGTAGCATAAGCTATATGTGGCAGTAGTATTGTGTTTTTTGCTGATAGAAGTGGATGATTTTCGGGTAATGGAGGCTCCTTTTCGTAAATGTCTATTCCGGCTCCGGCAAGTTTGTTTTCGTTAAGTGCTTTTGCAAGTGCTTTACTGTCAACAACTAAACCGCGTGCTGTGTTTATTAAAAGTGCAGATTTTTTACATTTGTTTAATGTTTCTTCGTTAATTAGATGATGAGTTTCGGGAGTGTATGGTACGTGTAAACTAATTATGTCGCTTTGTTCGAGCAAAGTTTCAAGGCTTGTATATTCTATACTTACAAAGTTCTTTTGGGTTCTGCTGTAGGCAAGAACTCTGCAACCAAATGCTAAGAATAGTTTGGCAACAGCCATTCCTATGGACCCTGTACCTATAATTCCAAGAGTTTTTCCTGCCAGTTCGTCGCCTAAAAAGCCATTTCTGTCATTAAGAGTTTTTAGATTATTTTCCATTTTGTTTGTATTTCTTAAAAGCGATAATGCCAAAGAAAGAGTAATTTCGGCAACGGCTGTAGTGGCATAGCCTGCAGCATTACTTACGGAAATATTGTTTTTTTTGCAATATTCCAGATCAACATGGTCGAAACCGGTAAAAGCTACCTGCAGAAACTTAAGATTTTTACATTTAGAAAAATATTTTTCGCTTACTTTTATATTGCTGAGTATTGCAATATCTGCATTGCCTGTTCGATCTGCCAACTCGTTTTCGTTTTCGGTGCGAGTAGGGTAATATCTGAAATGGTGATGGTTTTTTTCAAAATCCGTTTTCATTATTTCGAGGCTTTTTTGCGAAACCCCAAGTGGTTCAAGTAAGACTATTTCCATTATTATTTATTTAAAAATTATCGATTCAATCATTAGTAAAGCTTCGCTAGCTTTTTGCGGTATATATATATCAGTAAATCTGTTAGTAAACTTTGATGGTATTGGATTAATTTCAATTATTTTTGCTCCTGAACTTTTTGCTATTTCGGGTATAAATGATGCCGGCATAACTTCACCTGTTGTGCCTATTAATAGTACAACATCTGCTTTTTTAGCTTCAATTACCGATTGAGTGGCAGCATATTGGGGTATTGCTTCTCCAAAAAAGATAAAATCAGGTTTAAGCAATCCGCTGCAATGTGGGCATTTAGGTGGTTCATTTGTTAATGTTAGGTTCTTTACGGCGAAGATATCTGCACATTTCATACAAACCATTTGGCGGCTGTTGCCATGATATTCAATAATATTTTTGCTACCGGCTTCGTGATGCAAATTGTCGATATTTTGAGTAATAACACAATTTAAAAGTTCTTTTTCTTCTAGTCTTGCCAATACTTTATGAGCTTCGTTAGGTTTGGCAGAACCAAAGAAATCAAAAAACAGTTTTTTTATAACTTTCCACGATTCTATTGTATTAGAGTAATAGTAATCAAGGTCAAGAACTATAGGGTTGTATCTGCTCCATAAGCCGTCCTGCCCGCGAAATGGAGGGATACCGCTTTCTACAGAAATGCCTGCTCCCGTAGTTGCTATAGTATATTTTGAATTAATCAAATATTCTGCAGCTTCGATATGTCTATATTTAATAGTACTCATGTTTAATAAAGTACAAAGATAGTATTAGAGTATTTAATATGCATTATTCATCGTTAAATTTAGTAGTTTAACTAATAGTGAAAGTTTGCCATATAGGCATTATTTGACTACTCTTATATTTATAAAAAAATTGTAGATTTGCAATTAAAGTAACGAATTGATGAATCTTAGAGATATAGAGCATTTTCCTGAATTTGATAACCTTGACCTTATTGCCCGGCAGGTAGTAGAGGGTTTTATTACCGGTTTACACAAAAGTCCGTTTCACGGTTTTTCGGTTGAGTTTGCCGAGCACAGACTGTACAATAAGGGAGAGTCAACAAAGTTTATAGATTGGAAATTGTATGCACGCACAGAGCGATTGTATGTTAAGAGATTTGAAGAAGAAACAAATCTACGTGCTCAAATAATTATTGATACCTCTTCTTCTATGCTTTTTCCTTATAAAAGTAAGTTGATAAATAAGCTTTCGTTTTCGGTATATTGTGCAGCATCTTTAATCTACTTATTACGAAAACAACGCGATGCTGTAGGTTTAAGTCTTATAAATGATTCAATTGATTTTCATGCTGATGCGAGGTTGTCGGAAGTGCATGTGCAGATGATGTATAATAAACTCAGAGAGTTGTTTAATCCTGAAAATATTGGTCTTAAAAAAGAAACAGATACTGCTACAATTTTACACCAGCTTGCTGATACTATAAATAAACGTTCGCTTGTAATTATTTTTTCTGATATGTTTGGTGCCGAAGATAAAGAAAAGCTATTTTCTGCTTTGCAACATCTTAGATACGCCAAGCACGAAGTATTAATATTTCATGTAACCGATAAAAGACTTGAGCAGGAATTTGAGTTTGACAATCGACCATATAAGTTTGTTGATATGGAGACAGGGCGAACTATAAAATTAAACCCTAACGAAGTAAGAGAAACCTATACAAAACTTACTTCAGATTTTATTAAGGAACTAAAAAACCGTTGTGGACAGTACTCTATTGATTTTGTAGATACTGATATAAACAAAGATTTTACGGAAGTTTTACAATCATATTTGTTGAAGAGGAAAAGGCTTTATTAGTGATGAAGAGTGGGGGTTTTGGCATGGTTTTTTGCTTCGAAGAAAAGCAAAAACACATGCCAAAACCCACGCAAATCTATCTACAAATTATTCAATATTTTTTATAAATTTGTGATAAAGATTAGCATTATGTTTAGGGAAGTGTTTTTATTTCTTTGTCTTTACTTTTTAACTTCGATAAATTTATTTTCGCAAAATCAAGAGAATATTTATTTGTCAGGAAATGGTACAGACAAAGCCCATTCAATAACAAAAAATGGTGATAATTATTTAATATGTGGCTCAACAAGACTATCAAGTACCACTAGTAATGAAGCAATATTATTTGAAATGACAGAATCTGGAATTATTGTTTGGACAAGTATTTATGGGTATGAAAACTCAACAGAAGCCTTTGATGTATGCTCGTCTGCATCAGGGAAAATAGGACTAACAGGCTATAAATGGACAGATTTTATGCATGATCCTTTTATGTATTTAGTTGGTACAGATGGGGATATTATAAAAGAAGAATATATTTTAGACAATATGTCAGGTATCGGATTTAGCGTAATTGAAGATAATGATGGTGGCTTTTCTTTCTCTGGATATTCTGCTCAAAATGGTACTTTGGGAGGTCAAGTTTTTCTTACAAAGATGAATAATTATGGGGATGTTTTGTGGACTAAAGAATATGGTGACACTCCCGAAGAGCATTTCTATTCACATATTCAAACTCAAGATGGAGGTTACTTGTTATTAGGAACTCAAAATGGTTTTATGTTTAACTTTATTTGGCGCGAATTTCATACAACAAATTCTAGTATTTACATAATTAAAACAGATTCTCATGGTAACGAGATTTGGAATACAACTATATCAGGAGAGTATAATGATTTAGCAAAATGTGTAAAACAAGCATTAGATGGTGGTTACTATATTTTAGGCTCTACACAAAGTATTGGTGCAGGAAGTTTTGATATGTATCTTATTAAGATTAATGAAAATGGTGAATTAGAATGGGAGAAAACATTTGGACAATCTGATTTTGAGTATGGTTACGATATGTGTATTACAGAGGATAATTACCTATACTGTTGTGGAGTTTCTAGAACTATTGAAACTGAAAGTGTGGATATTTATATTGTCAAAACTGATTTAGAAGGTAACATGATATGGGAAAAGTATTTAGGTGGTGAATATTCTGAATATGGATATGGGATAGAAAGTACTAGTACAAATGGTTGTATAATTGTTGGGGCGACAAATGATATAAGTTTTGGAAATGGTAGTTATAATTTATTGGTAATGAAACTTAATCGTTATGGAGAAATAGAAAAATTGGAGAATGGTGATTTTTTAGATATCTCAGTTTTTCCAAACCCAGCAAAAGATTTTGTTTATATAAATATTTTAAAAGACTATCAGTATAGTTATACTTACTCAATAGTATTGTTAGATATTATGGGAAAAGAGTTATATAGGCAAGACAATATAAATGATTCATTTGTATTAAATGTCTCTCAATTTACAACAGGAGTTTATATTCTTGTAATCAATGATAAAAATGATGAGCAATATATAAAGAAAATTGTTATTCAAAAGTAGATTTAGACCTATAGGCATTAACTAAGCTATCTATATCGTGAAACCCAAATTCTAAAGATCGCTCTTCAACATTATGTTCAAAAATTAGAACCATATCTTTTCCGGCAGCATCAATGTCCTGTTGATTATAATAAGCAGAATTCCATAAACCACATCCCAAAAAATGAATACCATCGTCAGAAATACCGGAAAATGATTTACAAAAACTACCCATATCACCCATAAGACAATACACATCAACCCCTCTTTCTTTTACTTGCTTAAGCATTGGATATATCGAATTCGAAAACCACCTTTGCTCAAGATTAAAACAATTTGAATTCCAATATGGTTTGGAAATATTTGAATAATAACTTGGACTTAGTAAACCAGGAACATTAACCCACACACCATGATGAAACATAACTATCAAAGCCAATGATTCAGATATCGTATCACAAACATTTTTTATCATTCTATATTGATCGTCAAGTTTTTCGCAATCGATAGGAGTAATATTTGTATTTACAACAATCGTTGTTATATCATATTCATAATGAGCGTGATATGTTTTTCTATTGCAAATTTCATAATACCATTCCCAATTAAAACCCCATGCATCATGATTCCCCATTACCCAATGATTGCTTGGATTTGATATGTCGAAAACAACATCTACCGCTTCAACATGTTCTTTGAGTTTCAATGATTTTGCTAAAACATCGCCACCTAACCAGATTCGCTCATAGTTCTTTGGTAATTCAAGATCAACACATCTTAAATCGAATAAACCCTCATATGATTTAAAGTTGTAAGGATGCCCTATAAAGATATATTTTCTTATTTCTTGTGTGTAAGAAATATTACAAATTAGGATCAATACTACAACAATTGTTTTTTTCATTTTTATAGATTAAGCACTTTTTTCTTAACTCAAAGATAATATGAAATAAGCATAAACAAAAAAAATATTATCTACCAACTGTTAGACTGATGGGTTGGCGGATGATTATTTTGCTTAGGTAATTCCATCTGACTGCTAAAAACAATGCCAAAATCCCTCAATATTGTACCCAAAAGCTTCAATTAAATGTATCAAATAACTGATAGCAGAAGTTTTTTTTAAAATTTGTGTAAAATCTTATTGATATGTTAAAGAGAGTTTTCCTTATACTTTTTGTTTGCTTTTTAACGGCAATAAATGTGTTTTCGCAAATCAATTCATATTCCTTTTTTATTGCAGGTCATGTTTCTGGTAATCCCGGAGTTCAAAATGTAGGATTTCATCCACCGTTTAAAGCAAAGTTTGATTATATTAAAGCTCGCGAAGAAATAGAATTTGGTGTTTTACTGGGTGATTGTGTGAAATTTCCTACAACCGAAAATTGGGAAAATGTGGTCGCAGATATAAGCGATTTAGGATTACCTGTATATATTGCAGTTGGCAATCATGACATGGATTATCCACAACCTTATTATGATCAATTTGGCGACTCAACATACTATAGCTTTTCTCACAAAAACGATTTGTTTATAATTTTAGACCCTAATATTGATGAGTGGAATATTTCGGGAGATCAGTTGATGTTTTTACAAAACACACTAGAGCAAAAAGCCGAATTACATGATAATATTTTCGTTATGATGCATCAGCTATTATGGTGGGCTCCAAATAATCAGTATGCAAATGTGTATTTAAACTCAACCGAAGGGCGTGCCAATGAAATTAATTTCTGGACAGAAATTGAACCTCTTTTTAATGCACTTGAAAATAATGTAGTTATGTGTGCCGGCGATATTGGAGCTGCTTCATACGCATCAAACTTTATGTACGACAATTACGACAACATTACCTATATCGCAACCGGAATGGGTAAAGGAGACACTGACAATTTTGTTGTTATAAATATTGATGAAGATAAAAATATTGATTATGAACTTATTTGCCTTAAAACGAAGAATTGTATTGTTTTGGAGATATTGAAGACTACGAAATATCAAAGGTAGAGACTAATTCATTATACTCAAAATTGAGCGTGTATCCAAACCCGACAAAAGATATCTTAACAATAAAAGGTCTAAAATATACAGATTATACTATTAAAATTTACACTTCCGATGGAAGGTTAGTTTCTACAACAGTTGCTTGTAATAAACCTGAGGTTCTAATAAATTGTTCCCAATTTCAAAAAGCAATATATTTTGTTAAAATTAATTCTGCAGAAGCATCTGAGATTATTAGATTTGTGAAATTCATACCCCAAAATTAAAAATTTCCACTATATTTGCAGTAGAGCCTTTAAAAATATCAAAGATTTAATTTAGAAATGAAGAGATTTTTTTCAAATATGATATCTAAATACATTGTTTTAATAAGTTCATTGCTGTTATTTATAAATAGTTGTTTAGCTCAAGATAATAT
>JAQVOJ010000001.1:7241-53301 GCA_028702675.1 Bacteroidales bacterium | reverse complement strand
TGGCTTATTATGAGAGGAAAGAAGTAGTATTTATTGAACTTGAATTGGAAATTAACGAAAATTTATATACTCAAAGTGATTCAATAAGACGGATAGAGCTTGAGTCTTATAGTTCTATGATATTTAACGATTTACAAAATAATTTTCCGAGTATAAAACAGGATCAAACACCAAAATACAATAAGGCTTTTAATCAATTAAACATTAGTAAATTTACTAAACCATTTAAAAATTTTGGTGTTGTACTAATCGGACTATTTGTTGTAGTAATAATAATATCTGTATTAGTATATTTTTTAAGAAAGCATAAAAAGACATAACAATTATTATTATCTCTTAATTACTCATAAAAGAAGCTTTTAAGTTTATTCATAGAGCCTTGATGTGTTTCACCATTAAGATTTAGAACTGATTTTGCTTCAATAATATAATCTTTCCAAACATCTTCTAGTTTACAATTTGTAGCAGTAATTGTAGCTGGTCCAAATTCTGGTTTTTTCTGTAAAAGGACAAAACCGTAAACAGTATTTTTGATTATGCAATTGTCAATTTCCGCATTTGACAAGTCTTTAGCAGCAATGCCAATACCTGCATCATCAATAATTACGTTTTGAATTAAAGCTTTTGTGTTTTCACCTACAGATATTGCTTTATCTACACTATGTTTAATGTTACAGTTTTTAATAACTACATCGCTTGTAGAAAAGTCAATAGCATCATTTCCATTATTTATAAAAGTGCAATTATCAAGAGTACCTGTGCAGAAATCAGAGTCATGAGAATCGCCAAATGTGTTTTGTAACAAACAATCTTTTACAATAAAATTGCAACGTACTGTATTTAACATATCTTCGCAATGATTGTTAGTAAATGTACAGTTATAAAACTCTACATCCGATTCGTAAAATGTTACAGCTCCTGTAAGCAACCATCCATTGTAATTAATTGTATTTAAATTTTCGAAGACAGCATAATTGCAAACAGATTTTTCTTCTGCTTGAAGAATCGTAAATCCATTTGCTGACATATCTGATGAGTGTATTTTAACAGGGTTTTCTTTTGTCCCGTTTATTAGTATAGTTGAATTAGAAATAAATACCGACTTATTAGTGATGTCAATATTAGTTCCTGCATCAAAAGTTACAGTATATCCTGCGGGAATATAAACATGATTATCAAATGAAATATTTCCTGAAAAACGAATTTCGCGTTTTTCTTCATTTGTAAATTTTGAGATGTCGCTTGCACTTTGGGCAATATCGGTACGAGGATTATAAGTTGTGGGGGCAGGCCAAGGAACAATATTGCATTTAAAAACACTATCGACACCTTGAATTTTAAAATAGACGTGTGAATAATCGTTTAGATTAGCATTAAAATTAAGTACAATATTTTTTACAATACCTGAATTTAGGTTAGTTATTGTTTTTGATTCATCTTTCTTGATTTGATTTTCGTTTCCAAGACCAATAATATCAATATTGTATTGTAGGAAGCATTTAAACATTAAAGAATTTTCGCTTTGTTTATACACTTTTACGTAAAGGTCACCATACTGAACTTGTTTTATTAACCCTCCTATATACAGAGGTGTGTTTTTTAAAGAATGAATTCTTTCTAAATAGCTGTTTTTATTAAGAGAGTCTTTAAAAATCGGCAAAAATTTGTCAATTTTTTTGAGTATTTCACTAAATTGCACAGTATCATAAGAATATGGGGAAAATTCTAGTTTACACAGACTGTCGTAATATACGTATTTGTCATTGTATTTTTGTTTTAAATTTTCATAGTCCAATTCATTGGTAAACATATCTAAATATCTAAAATATTCATTGTAAAATACAGAGTCGGTCATCATGTACGAAATACAGAATGTGTGATGAAAAGCAAGGTCTTCTTTAATCATGGGCGAAAGAGGATTTTCAAAAGAATATGCTTTTTCGTTTGCAAACATATCAAAAGCGATAGGTTCAAGCCTGCAAAGCACGGGGTTGTAATAGTATCTTACATTGTGCCACTCAAGTGCATGGAAAGCATTACGTGAATTAACGAATGCTATAAATTTTGCCATTTTTTTTACATCAAAAATATCTGAAGCTTTAGCTCCCATTGTTCGATACATATCGAGCAGATTAGCTCCAATAATAAATTGATTAAATTTTATAGAATCTTCCATTATTTTCCCTGTTCCAAATGGTTCAATCACACTTGTTACATAAGTATATCCATTAGCATTGTTTTGAAGCATAAAATACCAGAAATCGGTTTCAGAATATTTAATAATTACTCCTTCTCTCCGCAGCGACGATTCAATCAGTTCTTTACTAAAGTGCTCTTCGTAGGCGTATAATCCTATGGAGTTGCCATTTAGAAAAACAGGGACAAAACCATATCTTGTATTTAAAATATCAATGTCATTACATGTTTTATGTATTAGCCATTCGTTAAGATAACCTCTCACATTTGGGTGATGAATTGAAAATACTCTCATTCCTTTCCATGAATCATATTTCAATTTAATCCTATACGACCATTTATCTCCCCTAAGGTGGTCGAGCCAGTCTCCTTTTAGCCTGATTTCTGCTTGCATCATTTTCCCTTCGCCATAAACTAAAGCATCAACCCAAGAATCATCTTCGGTTATCAAAACTCCTCTGTTGAGTGCTTCTTTTCTCTTCTCTTGTATTTTGTCAAATTCTTTATCTTCTATATAGATTAGCAAAGGTTCTTCAGTTTCAAAATTGGGGTAAAAAGGTTCATCAGAAACGCTTATTTTAAGGTTGTCAATATAAGTTTCCTCTTTCCCTAAATTTAAAATATAGATTTTGAGAGTATCATTAAAAGTATTTCCACAAGTAAAATTCAAATAAACATCATCCCATCCGTTTTCGTTAGTAGGTGTGGCTTCATTGCTTTTTTTGTAAAAATCTGCTGCATCTATTCCTTGAGCTACAACCGAAGCTTTAGATGTTTTATATCGCTTAAACGTAATTTTAACATTAGAATTGGGCTTTAAATTATTGAAGGTAACAAGTCCCTGATAAAGTTTCCATTTTGGAATATACAATGACTGCTTACCTTCAAAAACAATATCTTTCGATGTCATACCTTGATCTAAAATATAATCTTTGTTGTTGGTAATGAATTC
Organism: Bacteroidales bacterium; assembly: GCA_028702675.1. Classification (GTDB taxonomy): domain Bacteria; phylum Bacteroidota; class Bacteroidia; order Bacteroidales; family ML635J-15; genus JAQVOJ01. Next base: position 50,153 of record JAQVOJ010000001.1, on the reverse strand, counting down.
AGAACTATCGTTTTGAGTTTCAAAATCACAAAAAATACTAAATTCTACAATTTTAATCTTTTCGTTGGTATAGTTCCTGTAAATAAAATATAGTCCGCTTAATATCAGAAGTGATACCAATAAAATGATTATCTGTGATTTTTCCTTTGTCAAACGCATTTTTCAAAAATAGATTTATAATGAAACCTCATAAAAATTAATGATACCTTCAATATATTTTGAGTTTCGTGTCATTCTAAAAGGCAAAGAATTAATTACATTTGAGGCATAATCGTTGTGTTCTTCGTCGTATTTAATTTCTACAATATTGTCTTTGCTGTTAACAAATTCTGTGAAATGATTAAAATTATCATTTATATTAAAGTACCTTATATCATTGTCGATTGTAAGTCGAAAATTTCCTGTTATATCTTTGTAATAGGTTCTTTTATAGGAGTTTAATAATTTTAATTCCATTCCTGCAATTTCATCTAAAACATCTAATGGGATTTCAGCATTTGTAAGAATTTTAAAACATTCAGCATTTGTAAAATTTTCATTTAGGTCAAACTCGGGTAAGAAGAATGACTGCTTTGTACCTCTGTAGACAGATTTTTCTTTAATTTCGAAAATGGCTCCTTCAATATGTCCCATTATATCGCCATACCATCTTATACGATATTTTTTTCTTTGAGATTTACCCATCAAATTATCATAAAAACAATCTAGTTCAGGAGTATCAATATAAATATTGTTTACATATCTTGGATGGTAAATGAGCCTAAAAAATGCAGCAGAACCTAATACTATGTTCTCAATTTGTCGGATACTTAAAGATTCAGGTTTGAATTTTCGTTCATATCTAAAAGTATCAAGCTTAGTATATTCTTTATTTTTTGTTTTAATCATTATTTAATATCAACAAAAGATACTGTTGTATTTTCGATTTTTAATATTTCGTTTTTACATTCGGTAAGTAGATTCAAATTCTTAATTTTTACTCTAAAAGCTAAATCAAGAACATCTTTACTTTCATCGAACCTGCGTAATGTCGCTTTTTTAAATTTAATATTAACAATGCCAACAATTTTTTCCATGTCGCCATTTTTTGGGTTTTTTAGATTGATTACCAAATTATATGCATTTAATTTATTTGCAGGTTTAATTAAATACCTAATCCAAACAATTGCAACAACTATTAGAAATGAAATAATAGTTACAACAGGTTGATTGGCTCCCATCCCTAAACCTATTCCAATAGCAAGAAAGAGATAAGTTAATTCTTCGGGTTCTTTAATTGCTGCTCTGTATCTTACAATTGACAAAGCACCTACTAAGCCTAATGATAATGCAACCGAACTTCCAACCAATGTAATAATTAGCATAGTAATTAGTGAAAGCATTACAAAATTATATGCAAACTGGCTCTTGTTTGATAAAGTATTTGCACAACGGCGGTAAGTTAATTCAAGTATGATTGCTAAAACTATTGTTAAAGCTGCATTAATAAGAAATAAATTAATATCAATTTCCTGTGGCTCAAAATTAAAATACTGAAGAATTTTGTCGTAATTATCCATTTTAATCAAATTAGATGTTATTAATAAAATGACAAAGATATAAATTTTGATAAACTTATAATAATTATATAAGTAGAAATAAACTTAAGAGTTACAGTTGGAGGAGTTGTTTCGGGTATGGTATGTACTAAAAAAGACTGTCAAAAATTAAGACAGTCTCCAAATACTTATATTTTATTTTTAGCTACTGATTTACAGGTAACTCAGTACGCTGTGGCTGAGTTTGTTCTTGTTCTCCACGCGGGATAGTAAAACTTGCAACTAAACATAGAACTAATAATGAAATTGCTAAAGTCCATGTTGCTTTTTCGAGAAAATCGGCGGTTTTACGTACACCCATAACTTGATTACCTTGTCCGAAACTACTTGATAACCCACCTCCTTTAGAGTTTTGTACTAATACAACAAGAATAAGGAGTAAACAAACTATTAAAATCAGTATTGAAATTGCTATGTACATTTATGTAGTTTTTTTAATTAATTCCTTAATTAATTTAATTTGAGCTGCAAAGTAAATATTTTTTTCCGGATATTTCAAAGATAATTTTTCATAAGTAGAAAGAGCTTTTTCAAAATGACCTTGTTTAATATATATTTTTGCCAAAGTATCGGAAATAAAATCGTCGTCGGTTTCAACCTTATAGTCAGGCAATGGAGTGCTTAGAGCCATTTCGGTTTCTTTGCTTATGCCGGAGTCTTCGTTTTGAATAAATTTATCGATTAAATCTATTTTTCGTGATTTTGCTTTATTCGAATTTTTTATTTCGTCATTTTTTGTATCTAAATTATATGGAATTTGTATTTCTGAATTAATTAGTTGATCTAACTGTTCTTTTTCGGGATCTATATCGAAAGCAAAATCTAAAAGCTCAATTGAAGTGTCATTTTCTGAAGAAGTTATTTCTTTTGGGTGTTTTTCGAGTTGAGATTTATAGTTTTTTTTTTCGTCAGACTTGCTGATTTCCTTGTTTTGAATTTCTTCTAAACGTTCTTTAATGATGTCTTCAAGATTTTTTTCTTCTTTTGGTTCAGGCTTTTCTTTAATTAAATTTACTCCTTTTGCAATTTCAGATGGTTTAGTATTTATGTGATTAAAAAGAACAGATCTGTCGGTTACCCTTACAGCGGCTTGTTTTAATTGTGATTCAAATCTTACGTCATCTATTGATTTTAGATTTTGAGCATATAAAAGCCATGCGGTTTGAAAATACGGAAATTCGTCTAGTAATATTCGAATGTCTTCTAAGCTCTTGTTGTTTAAGAGATTAGGTTCGTTAATGTATTTTATATATTGTTCTCTATTCATTATTTTTTTACCAATTTACAACAGCTTTGTTAAAAACATCTTCTGTTAATTGATTTACAATTTCTTCGATAAGAGTAGTTTCAACAGTTGCTAAACTTTTACTGCTTTCAAAATCTGTATATCTCGAAAAACTGGAATCAAAGCTTTTATCCGGTTCTAATCTATTTACAAAGTTTACTCTTACTGTAATTGTTAATCTATTTAGAGCGGCTGTTTCATTTCCCTGATATGCTTGTGGCGAAACTTGATAACCTGTAATTTCACCCTCAAAGTTAAGGTCTCCATTTCTATTTACCAACTCTAAATTCGTTTGTGTTACAAAACGATCTTTTAAAGCTTCTGTAAATACGTTGCTAAGTGTAGGTTGTACGTTTGGCGCTCTGTTAGGGAAAAATTGTACTGTAATAGTTTTAACTTCGGGCGAAATACTTGCTCCTGTAAATGAATAACAAGACACAAACATAAGCGATACAAAGCAATATAAAAATAATATTACAAATGGTTTTTTCATTTAGTTTTCGATATTGTATTCTTTAATTTTCCGGTATAATGTTCGTTCAGAAATACCTAATTCTTCGGCAGCTTTACGTCTTTTCCCTTTAAATTTTTCTAAGGCTTTTTTAATTAATTCTATTTCTTTATCGGCAATACAAAGATTTTCTTCTTCAAATTCTTTAGTGTCTTCAATCTCTGGTCTTTCTGGTTTATGAGTATCTATTTTATTATCAACTTGTTGAACAATTGGTTTGTGGATTTTAATTTCATCTTTATCGTTGTACAAATCTTCTACCATTCTAACTTTGCTTTCGTCAACTTTTACTCCTGGATTGTCTAAAATAATATCGTAAACAAGTTTTTTTAATTCTGTTACATCTTTTTTCATATCGAAAAGAATTTTGTAAAGGATTTCTCTTTCGTTTGAAAAGCTCTGATCTGCTTGTTTATTGTATATAGCCGGTAAATTTGCTATATCTATACCTGGTAAGTATGATTGTAAAGTTTCAACTGATACGAGTCTTTGTTCTTCAATTACTGAAATTTGTTCTGTAATATTTTTAAGTTGTCTGATATTTCCTGGCCAACGATATTTTAATAATGCTTCCTGTGCTGCGTCTGTTAGTTTTATACTTGGCATTCGGTATTTTTCGGCAAAATCTGCAGCAAATTTTCTAAATAATAGATAAATGTCTTCTTTACGTTCTCTTAGTGGGGGTACAAATATCGGCACAGTATTAAGTCGATAATATAAATCTTCTCTAAATTTTCCTTGCTTAACTGCATCCAGAATATTTACATTGGTTGCTGCAATAACTCTTACGTTAGTTTTTTGCGTTTTCGATGAACCAACTCTAATAAATTCGCCGGTTTCTAATACTCTTAAAAGTCGCACTTGTGTAGCTAATGGAAGTTCTGCTACCTCATCAAGAAAAATTGTGCCTTTATCTGCTACTTCAAAATATCCTTTTCTGTCATTTACTGCACTGGTAAATGAACCTTTAATATGTCCAAACAGTTCGGAGTCGATAGTGCCTTCGGGTATGGCGCCACAGTTTACAGCAATATATTCGCCGTGTTTTCGGCTGCTATGGCTATGGATTATTTGTGGAATCCGTTCTTTTCCAACTCCACTTTCGCCGCTTATTAATACTGACAGATCTGTTGGGGCAACTTGCATAGCTAACTCAATTACCCTGTTTAACCCATGAGAATTCCCAATAATTTCAAATCTTTGTTTTACTTGCTGAAGTTGCATAAGCATATAATCTTAAGCCACAAAAATAGTAATTTACAATCTTTTTTAATAATGTAAAATTATAAAGTAAAATAATTTTCTATTTTTGTTAAGTTATTATGAAGCCCCCATTATGGAAATAAAGCGAACAGTAAATTTGTACTTTAAAATTTTTATTGATTTACTTTTATTGATTGTATCTGTTACGATTATGCTACAACCGGCTATTTATAATCAATATCCTTTATGTCATCCCGATTTATTGTCGTATTTATCTTCAGGATTCGATAATATTGTTCACCCTTTCAGACCGTTTTTTTATGGAGTTATTATCAGGCATATAAGTATGGGATATTCATTGTGGTTTGTAATTATTTTTCAGGCTTTTATTTTTTCACTGACGCTTTATTTAGTTTATAGATATGTTTTTAGGTATAAAAATTCAATGCTTTTAACTTTAATTTCTACTGCAATTTTGTCTGCTTTAACAACAGTATCATTTTATACATGCCATCTAATACCTGATATTTATTCAGGATTTGGAATATTAGCTATTATTTTATTGTTAAACACACACAAAAACCATTGGTTACTTACGGTATATGCGGTTATATTGTTAATTGTGTCGGGTTTAGTGCACTATTCAAATATTGGAGCCTTTAACGTAATTATAGTTTTATCATTTATATTCTTTATAATCTTTATAAGAAAAGATTGGAACCCATTTAAGTTTAAACAGCTAGTTATTCCTATTGTTGTAGTTATAAGCTTATGGTTTTTAATGCCATTATTAAATTTTATTAATGGCGGTCCTTCTCGAATAACAAGTAATAATGAAGTAATTCATATGGCGAGGCTTATCGAAACAGGAATTGCTTCCGAGTATCTTCACGAAAAATGCGGAGAGTATAATTATGATTTATGTAATTATCTAGATTATGTTGATAGTCGCCATCATCCTTCTGTATTCGTATGGAACTATAATGATAGTCCCTTATATAAAGGGAATTGTAAAGATGATGATTCGTGCTGGGAACAAAAATCAAAAGAATATAAGTTAATTATAAACGATATGATGAAAACTGCTAAATATCGTAATATGATTATTTGGCGTATAGGCATTGTTGGTTCGTTTAAGCAGTTTGTGTGTTTTGGACATCAACCTATACAACGGCAAAGTAGAAATACTCCGGGATATATGGCAATGCAAAAATATTTCCCGAATGAATTTAAAAAATTTAATACTTCAGGACAGCAAAGTAGAGAATGGACTACATTTAAAATTAGAAATATTATAAATAGATGGGCTGTAATATTTGGTTTTATAATTATTGTACTGTTTTTAATTATTAAACCATTACGCAAACGACTTGAGTTTAGCCATTATTTATTTTTGTCTATAGTATTGCTTTATCTGATTGTGAATGCTGCAACTTGTAGTGTGTTTTCAAGTATAAGTCCGAGATATCAAGATAGAATTATTTGGCTTATTCCCTTTAGTGCCATTTTGCTATTAACTAATTACTTAAGTAAAAGTAAAGTGGAGTAAAGCTATATAAGACTAATGTGTACGGGTGTAGTAATACATAGCATCAAGTAATAGCATGTTTTCGACAGATAATTTTCTTATTTCTGCTTTTGTTTTAATTTGTGCCATCCATTTTTCATTTGACTCTATTTCGGGGATTTTAGCTTCAAGATAATCGTAGAGCTTAAACTCATATAATGCTACAGTGCCACGTTCTGATACTAAAACTAAATTATAAAATGTATCTATTATTGTTTTTAATTTTTTGTATTCTGCTTTGTTGTTAAAAACCCAGTTACCGTAAACAACTACATAATCAATAGGTCTGATTGTTTTGTTTATTGAGCCATTAAACCATGAGGTACCTGCTTCCCCACTTTTGTATAATCCAAGATAATTTGTTGGCATTTTTTCCCAATTCCATACAACAGGGAAATGCCCCATGTTTTGTGGGCTTTTTAAATAAACAATAGGTTTTTCTGATCCTATATAACATGGATAATGCCAGTTATTCCACAACGGGATACAATTTATAGCAGTAAAAGTTGTATTAACACGCATTGTGTCTTCTGCTTCAACAAGTTCTGAAATAAGATGATCTATTTTATCATAATATGGGTGTCTTACAACAGTTTGGTTATATCCATACCAAATTACTGCAATAATTATTATTAAATGTACTATTGCAGGTAACCTGTTCATAGCAATCCAAGCTACAAAAACGAAATAGAAAAAAACTAAAATCCTTTTTGAAACACTTCCTGTTCCAAATGAATTCGGGAAAACAAAAAACAGTATTAATACAAGTAGGCTTAGTAAGCCCCAAAAAATAATATTATAAATATGGTTTTTAGATAATAGTGATTTCTTTTTTGAATTTATAATAACAAAGATTAAACTAATTAACCCAAGTGCCATTACAAAAATGAATAATTGGCTATTCATAATACCTTCTGACTTATGGTTAAAGGCTACAAGAGAAGATATATTAACAAATTGTGATAAAAGGTCGGAACTAGCAAAACTTGAAGTATTCAAATCTTTGTTTAATTCAAAAACATGTAATGAGTATATAATGGCAAAGATAATTGAGGGTATTGCAGATATTAGTATTCTTGTTGCCAGTTTGACATGGGAAAGTAAAGCATATTTAGTTTTTGTTTCTTTTTTAATTATATCACAAATAAATCGGTATATTAAGTATAATGCTATTACAGATAATGTAAAGCTAAAAATAATCATATGAGAAAGAAAAGTTAGAAATAATAGAAAACACAATATTATCAATTTACGTATTTTGCTAAATTCAGAATAGTTTTTAATAAAATATCCAATTGTAAAAAAGAAGAATATCCATGCAAAACAAAAAGCATAATAGCCCATAAAAAAATAACTATTAGTAACGAATGGTAATATCAAAATAGGTAAATATCCAGCATTTGGATTAATAATTTTTATTAAATACCTAAATGAAAAAGGAATAAGGGTAAGTGTTGTTAATAGAAATAATTTTTCTGCCAACCATGAAGGAAAGATAAAATTATACAAACTTAATACAGCATGAGCATTCCAGTATCCAACCAGCACATTATTAATTTGAAAAAACTGTTTAAAGAAATCGTTCCCTTTTACCAATTCAACAATTACATTAGAATTATAAAGATGTTGTGGCCCGTCAAGTGAAGGTATATACTTATACATAACAAGATAAAACCCATTAGCAAGAGCTAAAAGTAAAAATACAATTAGTTCTGTATTTTTATTAGATAAAAAAGAAAAGCTTTGTTTTGATAATCTTCTAAATTGTTGCATTGTAAAAGAATTAAAATTACTTTTGGCAAAAGTAATAAATATATAAAGTTACTTTTTAATTATTTGATACAATAATGTATTTATTTAAATAATATCCATTTTAAATGTTATTCGATAATACTATAGCTGTTGTTGTTCCTGCATATAATGAGGAAACTCAAATTGAACATGTAATTAAAACAATGCCGGAATTTGTTGATAGAATCATAATCGTTAATGATTGTTCAAAAGATAATACAGTTAGTGTTGTTAAAGATTATATTTACAAGGATAACAAAGACTACTCTAATGATAGAATTGGGAAAAAACGAATAACAAAAGGTCGGTTTAATGAAGCAGAATTGGTTTTACAAAAAAATGATGAGGATGAGATTAAACGTTTTACGCCATTTAGTATTGTAAATACAACTCCTGAGAATAATAGAATAATTCTTATTAATCATTTACAAAACGGGGGCGTTGGTGCTGCAATTGCAACCGGATACAAGTGGTGTAAAGACAATAATATTAATTGTACAGCTGTAATGGCAGGTGATGGGCAAATGGACCCCGACGAACTAGAATCTATTTGCTTACCGGTAGTTAATGAGAATGTAGATTATGTAAAAGGTAACAGATTGATTCACCGCAGTGCCCGATTAGTTATTCCGAAACAGAGATTCTTAGGGAACTCTATTTTGTCGATACTTACAAAATTTGCCTCAGGATATTGGCGTGTTAGCGATACTCAAACCGGATATACTGCAATATCACTAAATGCACTTAAGTCTGTTGAGCTTTATAAAATATATCCAAGATATGGAATGCCTAACGATTTGCTCGTTAAGCTTAATATTGCTTCATGTACTTTGCGTGAGATAGAGATTAAACCTGTTTATAGGGTGGGCGAACAATCAAAAATGAATGTTCGTAAAGTAATTCCTAGGATAAGTTGGTTACTGTTTACATCGTTTTTTAAAAGACTTTGGAAAAAATATTTTATTAGAAATTTCCATCCACTTTTTTTGTTTTATGTACTCGGTATAGTCTTAATGCTTTGTAATATTCCTTTCTTGGTTCAAATTATTCTAAATTGGTTTACTCCTGCTGTTACTCCAAATAGTTTCCTTATAATTTTTATTTTCTTATTTATTTCTTCGTTTCAGTCTTTATTATTTGCTATGTGGATGGATATTCAGGATAACGAAAGATTGTATAAATAATTCTAATTGGTTATGATTAAAGAAATTTGGCAAGAAACTAAGCTTCAGAAATTTCTAAATAAGATTGACATATTGTTTATCTGGCTCCGATTTTTTTATCCAAATTTTAGAGGTATGCGAAATTACTATCTTTTGTTTTTTTTCTTTCCTCAAAAAATTCTTAGGCTCAATGGTTCTTCAAGCTGGCCGGTTCATCGCACATCTAGAGTTTTATATGCTAAAAATATCAAAGTAGGGTATAATAGTGCACCAGGTTTGAGCAATGCATGCTATGTGCAGGGTAAAAATGGAATTTGTATTGGCAACAATTTGCGTATGGGACCTGGAGTAGGACTAATAAGTGCTAATCATAACCCCGATAATTACGACGAGTGGCTAAAAGATAAACCAATAAACATTGGCGATAATGTATGGATAGGCATGAATGTGGTGGTATTACCAGGTGTAAATATTGGAAGCAATGTTATTATTGGAGCCAATTCTGTTGTGAATAAAGATATTCCCTCAAATTATATTGCAGTAGGTAATCCTATAAAGCTTTTACGCGAAAAATCTCCATATTTAGGTTCATAATTATTGATTGTATATTGAAGAAGTATAATTATGTTTGAGAAATGAAAAAATGGTTTAAATATTTCGTCTATATCTCATTAGTGTTTTTAATTTTAGCATTAATTAAAGCCGATTATTTAAAAATACCACTTATTCATAATTATTCTCTTATCGCTTTAAGCATAATATGCGTGTTTTTAGGTTTTTTTATGGATGCTTTTGCATGGCAAATGACCCTAAAAGCTTATGGATATAAAAAAGTTAATACTCAACAGGCTTTAGCGAGCATGGGACTTTCAATATTTGGGAAATATATTCCCGGAAAAATATGGTTAATAATGGGAAGAAGTGCATATATAGCTAAAAAACATAACATAAGCGAAAAAGATACAGCTTCAATCTCTCTAAATGCTCAGTTTATTAGTCTTTGGATGGGGTTACTACTGGGAGCGATAGGTTTTCTATTTATTGGTACTAAAGCTCTTTGGGCAGAGTTGAGTTTACTTCTTTGGATAGCATTATCATTAATTTTGTTTTCTCGAATGTTTCACAACCTAACAAGTTTTTTAATTAAAAAAATCTTTAGAAAAGAGGTTTCTATTCCCTCGCTAAGTATCAAAAATGTCATAAAAGTTTTGCCATGGTTTTTTCTAAATTGGTTGTGCTGGTGCTTTGGTTTTTACTTTCTTGTGCAATCTTTAAGCATTGATGTTGTTGCACCTGTTACAGGATTAATATTTGCTCTTGCAGGTACTTTAGGGCTTTTAGCTATAATTGTTCCGGGCGGATTAGGGGTGCGGGAAGGTATTGTTGCAGCAATGCTAATTATGGCCGGTTTAAACGAAGTATTAGCCGTTAGTATTTCGGTTGCATCACGATTATGGTTTTTATCCGGCGAAACATTTATTTTTTTACTAGGACTTTATTGTAATATAAAGCAAAAGAAGAGATAATTTCGTAGTGTAACTACAATAAGTCCCTAAACGAAAATCCTTGCTTTATCAAATTTGAAGTTTCTAATAATTCTTGTAATTTTATATTATCAATCAATTTAAGAGATTGGTTTGCTGTGTAAATATCCGCATTATTATTTTTCATAAACAAAGCATATTCTTCGGCTTTTTGATATCCTATATACGGCACAAGTACAGTACAGATTGAAGTACTATTTAAGAAAATTTCTTCAGCTTTTTGCCTGTCGATACTAATTTCGTTTAGCAAATTTTCTTTTAATGTTTTATTTGCTGCAATAAGTAAATTCAATGTTTCAATTAGCGCATTTCCTATTTCGGGCAAATAAGCATTAAGTTCAAGTTGAGATTTAGCAGATAAGTTTGTTATTATTAGGTCGTTAGCATATATTTTATGAGCAAGGGATATTAAATATTCGGGAATAACGGGATTTATTTTTCCGGGCATTATGCTACTGCCGGCTTGTTTGGCCGGGATTTTAAGGCTTTCAATACTTATATCAGAAGAAAGAAGCCGTAAGTCGCCGGCAATCTTTTCTAAATTTACTGCATGTGCTTTTAATATAGCATGAATTTCTACAAACGAATCAAGGTTTGAGTTTGCATCTGATAGATTTTCGCTACGTGTAATTGGTAATCCGGTAAGTCTTTGCAATGTTTGAACTACCTCTAATACAAAAAAACGTGGAATTCCAAGACTTGAACCAATAGCATTTCCACCAAGATTTACTATTTTAATTCTTTCAAAACATTTTGATACACGCCACCAATCGCGACTTAAGGCATCGCTGTAAGTTGAAAAAAGTCTGCCGTAACTTGTTGGTACAGCTTGTTGAAGTTGTGTATATGCTATTCTAGGAATATTCCTGTACTCTGTTTCAAGTCTTTCAGTTTCTAATCTGCTTAAATTAATTGCTTCTTCTAGATTGTGTAGTAATTGCATTAGCACAATACGCAGCGAAGTTGGTATTACATCATTAGTTGATTGAAAAACATTAGCATGATTGTTAGGATGAACGATATTATAAGTACCTGGTTTTTCATTAAGTAAAACTAATGAACGATTAGCGATTATCTCGTTAACATTCATATTAATGCTTGTCCCTGCTCCGCCTTGTGTTGCAGGTACTATGAAATCTGAAAACCACTTACCAATAGAAACTTCTGTGGCAGCTTTAATTAAAATATTAATTATGTCGTCTTTAATAAAAGTGTAATTTAAAGAATCTCCAAATTCTTCGGTAGCAGATTTTTTTAAGTTTTTATATGTTTCGTAGCAAGCTAATTTTACAATACCAACTGCTTTATACCATTGTAGCGAGAATGTATTAGTTGCCGGAAAGTTTTCTTTTGCTCTTAACGAATGTATCCCAAAAAGTGAATCTGCGGGAATATTTTTTTTACCAATTATATCGGTTTCTTCTCTCATGTTTTTATCTTAAAGTAAAAGCATAGGTTTCCACGTCTTTTGCAGAAATTGTTTTGCTGCCCAATATTACCATTCTTTCAATTACATTTCTAAATTCACGAATATTACCTGTCCACTTTATATTTTTTAATGCTTCTATTGCGTCCTCAGAAATTGTTTTTTTTGCAATACCTTGCTCAATACAAGCTTGTTCTATAAAGTGTTCTGCGAGCAAAGGAATGTCTTCAATACGCTCGTTAAGCTTTGGTACTCTTATTACTATTACACTTAGTCGGTGATATAAATCTTCTCGAAACTTTTTTTCATCAATTTCTTGACTTAAATCTTTGTTTGTTGCGGCAATTACTCTTACGTCAACATTTATGTCTTTGTCGCTGCCTACTCTGCTTATTTTGTTTTCTTGCAAAGCTCTTAATACTTTTGCTTGTGCCGATAAACTCATATCTCCGATTTCATCGAGGAAAAGAGTTCCACCATGTGCTTGTTCAAATTTTCCGATACGTTGTTTATGAGCTGAAGTAAACGAACCTTTTTCGTGTCCAAAAAGTTCACTTTCGATAAGCTCCGATGGTATTGCAGCACAATTAACTTCAACAAATGGAGCTTTGTTTCTGTTGCTTTTTTCGTGTAACCAATGAGCTACAACTTCTTTGCCCGTACCGTTTGCCCCAATAATTAATACTCGTGCATCAGTAGGAGCAACTCTTTCAATTAAATCTTTAACGTGATTAATTTCTTTAGAGTTACCAATCATTTGATATTTTGAGGCTACTTTTTTTCTAAGAGTTTTTGTTTCAGTTTCCAAACTTTTCTTTTCAAGAGCATTCTTAACACTTACAAGAATTCTTGAATACTCAGGAGGTTTTTCAATATAATCAAATGCTCCCATTTTTATACACTTAACCGCACTATCGATATTCCCGTGTCCAGAAATCATAATTACGGGTAATTCGGGTATCATTATTCTTACGCGTTCGAGTACTTCGTTTCCATCCATTTTAGGCATTTTAATATCACAAAACATTAAGTCAAAATTATGGTCCTTAATCATATCAATAGCTTCTTTGCCGTTTTCGGCTAACAATACTTCATGCTTTTCGTATTCTAATACGTCTTTGATTGAATCGCGTACACTTCTTTCGTCATCTACAACTAATATCTTTGCCATTTCTTTGATAGATTTTAATAATACTCAAAATTGTCTTATAAAAGGTTGTTTTCTAATAACTTAGTTAGTTTGTTTTTTGTTTTTACTGTTTGCAAAATGCCATTATTAACATAGCTTATATTTCCATTTTCTTCGCTCACAACAATTACAATTGAATCGGTAATTTCTGATATACCAACTGCTGCCCGGTGCCTTAAGCCATATTTTTTAGGAATTATAGGATTGTCTGATAAGGGTAATACACATCCGGCAGAATGAATTTTACCATTTGAAATTATCATGGCACCATCGTGCAAGGGACTGTTTTTAAAAAATATGCTCTTGATTACTCTTTCACTTACAAGTGCATCTAAAACTGTTCCTGTTTCAGCAAATATTTTTAAATCTGCACTTTTCTCGAAAACAATTAGAGCTCCGGTTTTTTCTTGCCCCATATCAAAACAAGCATTAACTACAATATTAATAACATCTTTATTAGTACTGCCATTTAATTGAAATATTTTTGAAAGTTTTGATTTGTCTCTGTTAAAATATCTATTGCCCAATAGTAATAAAAACTTTCTGATTTCTTGCTGAAATACTATGATTAAGGCAATTACTCCAACACCTATAACTTGACCTAATATGCTGCTAAGCAATTCCATTTTCATTGCTTTTACTAATAACCAAAAAACATAAATTGAGAAAATAGCAATAAAAATACGAATAGCCACAGTTCCCCTAATTAGCCAATATAATTGATAAAGTAGAAATGCTACCAAAAAGATATCTATCAAATCTAAAAATCGTATTGTAATGAAGCAGTTTAGCATATCACAAAATTAGTATTTTGCTTGTAATATTTTATTTCCAACCTGACAAATTTGATGAATGTGTTTTATTTATTAGTTTAAGTAGCTGTTTTGAGTCTAATACATCGTGAACTCGAATGATATTGGCTCCTTTTAAAACAGCAATTGTGTTTAGAACAATACTACCTATTAAACTATCTTCAGGACTTATTTCTAAAAATCTCCAAATCATTGATTTGCGACTTAACCCAACTAGTAAGGGAGCATTTAAAATTTTAAAATCTTCTAAGTTATTTAGCAAAACATAGTTCTGGTCAACATTTTTTGAAAATCCAAAACCTGGATCTACAATAATATTATGAACTCCCTTTTGATGTAATATTTTTATTTTTTTAGCAATTTCATTAATGATGTCTGAAATCAAATTAGAATAATTAGTTTTTTGCATCATGTTTTCGGGTGTTCCTCGCATGTGCATTAGGATGTATGTAATATTTAAGTCTGCAATTGTATCATACATCTTACTATCAATAGTGCCACCTGAAACATCATTGATTATATCAATATTGTAATAATCTACAGCTCTCTTAGCCACTTCTGACCAATATGTATCTATAGAAATAATCGTTTCTTGATAATTTTTGCAAAACACCTGTAAAAATGGTTCAAGTCTTTGCCACTCTTCTTCGGGGTTAAGTATTTTGGCTCCATGTCTGGTTGACTGAGCACCAATATCAATTATATCAGCCCCATTTTCAATCATTGAATTTGCTTTTTCGAGAGATGAACTTATGCTTTTCTGCCTGCTTTCTGAGTAAAAAGAGTCAGGAGTTAGATTAATTATTCCCATTATTAATGGAGACGAAAAATCGACTAATCTATTTTTAATAACCAGCTTATTGTACAATGACATACTTCCAAATTTAATATATTTACAAGCTTTATGAAATAAATACTTATGATACAAAATAAATGAATTATTTTTACCTTTTTAGTTTGTAATTATTAAAATTGAATAATATGAGTTTCATCGTTATCGAAGGCTTAGACGGATCGGGAAAATCTACACAAATAGATTTGCTTAAAAAGTATTTTTACACAAATAATATTGATTTTGAATTTTTACATTTCCCAATTACTGATTCACCAATATTTGGCGAAATGGTAGCTAAGTTTTTAAGAGGTGAATTTGGTACTATTGATCAGGTAAATCCTTATTTAGTAGCCTTGTTGTATGCAGGCGATAGAAATAATGCTGCAAATAAAATTAGACAATGGTTAAATGAAGAAAAATTAGTGTTAACCGATAGATATGTTTATTCAAATATTGCTTATCAATGTGCTAAAATCAATAATCATAAAGAAAAGGAAGAGCTGTATAATTGGATTCTTAAAATGGAGTACGAATATTTTAAAATTCCAAAACCCGATATAAGTATTTTTCTTGACGTCCCATCTGACTTTATACAAAAAAATCTAAAAGAGAAAAGAACAGGTACCGAAAGAGATTATCTTAAAGGGAAAAAAGATATACACGAAGCAAGCTTAGATTTTCAAAGGGCTGTAAAAGAGACATATATAAAGGCAATAGAAAGAGATGAAAGTTTTGTTAGTATCAAATGCTTCGACGAACAAAATAATATATTATCCCCTAAAGAAATATTAAACAAATTAGTGAGTATAATTCTAAATAAGAGTTTTATTTAGAATTATTATTGATAATAATCATAATTATTTGGCGTTGAATATATTTAATTTGGGTGTTTTGTTTTATTTTTAAAAAAGTATTGGGTTATGAGGTTTTTAAGAGCTTTTAGTAGAGTTTTTTTAGGTGTTGTTTTCATATTTTCGGGGTTTGTTAAAGTTGTAGATCCTTTGGGTACAATGTATAAGTTTATCGACTATTTTAATGCAATGCACCTGGAGTTTCTTACTGCTATTGCCTTACCATTAGCAATTCTTTTGTGTGTTGCAGAATTGGTATTAGGTATAATGTTGCTATTTAATTTACTGCCTAAGCTTGCCGCATGGGGAACTTTAATATTTATGGCAATTTTTACACCTTTAACTTTTTGGCTTGCTGTTTGGAACCCTGTATCAGATTGTGGTTGTTTTGGCGATGCTTTAATATTAACTAATTGGGAAACATTTTGGAAAAACATTGTAATACTTGCATTTACAATACTCATATTTGTTGAAAGGAAAAATTCAAAATCATATTTTAATACTTTTTCACAATGGGCTTTAAGTATAGCTTTTGCTGCTTTCTCATTTGGGATAAGTTTTTATTGTATTAAGCACCTCCCGATTATTGATTTTAGACCATACAAAATAGGAAAAAACATACAACAAGGTATGGAAATTCCCGAATCAGAAAAAGATAATGTAGATGTTTACGAAAGTGTATTTATATATGAAAAAGATGGTACACAAAAAGAGTTTAGTTTAGATAATTTGCCTGATTCAACCTGGACTTTTATAGATGCCGAACACAATCTTATTAAAAAAGGATATCAGCCTCCTATTCACGATTTTAGTATAATGGCTGTAAAAACACTTCAGCCCGAAATTAGCGAAGTTATTGCTCCAGACCCATATGACGCAATTTACTTGTATTCTTACGAAGGGGAGATTATGGAGTTCTTAATTGATGAATTGCCCGGTCCTGAATGGGAATATAGCGATATTAGAACTGAACAATCCGGTTTAAATCCTTATTATATCGAGTTGTTTTACGAGGACGAAAATGGTGAAATAGAAATGTTTACACTATTCGACCGCCCTGATATTTCATATGAATTCTTGTATGCCGAATATTATGACCCACAGATGCAAGCTGATATAAACGGAATAGGAACAGAACCAGATGATATTACAGAAATTGTACTTGAGGATGACTCATATACATTTCTACTTGTATCGGTGTTTGTTGAGGATGCAAAAACAAAAAATCAAGAAAGAATAAATGAACTTGCTGCTTATTGCGATCAAATGGGATATAGATTTATCTGTCTTACAGGAAGTACAGCAGGTCCTATTGAAGATTTTATAAAAACAAACGATCCTACTTACCAGTTCTATAATACCGATCCTGTTACTTTAGAAACTATTGTAAGAGCAAATCCTGGACTTGTTCTGCTTAAAAAAGGAACAATTTTAAATAAATGGGCTCATAGCGATATCCCTTCGGTTGATGAACTTCAAAAAGATTTAATAGCTTATTCTATATCGGATTTACAGAAAAAAAGTGATAATAGATTAATTTGGCTGTTTATTTTTGGATCACTATTGTTTTTTGTTATTATCACTATGTTTTATCAATGGCTAAAAGCCCAAAAAATTATATCATGAGAAAAAAAATTGTAGCCGGTAATTGGAAAATGAATACCTCTTTAAGCGAAGGGGTAAGGTTGATAGATGAAATTAAAACTATAATAAATCAACAAAGTATTAAACCCAATTGCGAAATTATTGTAGGAGTACCATTTACACATATTTATGCGATTAGTCAAAACCTAAAAGAGACAAGTATTTTTGTTTCTGCACAAAATTGTTCTGAACACGAAAAAGGCGCTTATACAGGAGAAGTATCTGCATCAATGATCAAGAGTGTAGGTGCAAGTTTCTGTATTCTAGGTCATTCAGAACGAAGGCAATATCATGCTGAAACAGACGAAATAATAGGTAAAAAAATTGAATTAGCTCTTAAAAATAATTTAACACCTATTTTTTGTTGTGGCGAAACTTTAGAAATTAGAGAAAATAATACGTATTTTAAATTGGTTAATTCACAAATAGAAAATGCTTTATTCAATTTAAGTGATGAGGAGTTCTCGAAAATAATTATCGCTTACGAACCGGTGTGGGCTATTGGTACAGGGCTTACTGCAAGTCCCCAACAGGCTCAAGAAATGCATTATAATATACGTGAGTTGGTAGGGAGTAAATATGGTAACAACATTGCCCATAACTTAAGCATCTTATATGGAGGGAGTTGTAAGCCATCAAATGCTAAAGAATTGTTCAGTAATCCAGACGTAGATGGTGGATTAATTGGTGGTGCTTCTCTTAAAGCAAACGATTTTGTAGAAATAATTAAGTCTATGTAATATGGATTATGTCGAAATTGCTATAAAAACCGACAATATACCTGAATTGCTTCCCGAAATACTAATTGCACAATTAAGCGAAGAAGGTTTCGAAAGCTTTACCGAAGATAATTCGTATTTATGTGCATATATTAAAAGTTCTGAGTTTTCAGCTTCTAAAACCGACAAAGTATTGTCTCCGTATTTTGTAGAATATACTTCAAAAATCATTAAACAAGAAAATTGGAACGCTAAATGGGAATCGTCTTATAATTATGTTGAAATTGATGAGGAGTTAGTAATTTGTGCCCCATTTCATAAGAAAGTGCCTCAAAAAAAATATAGAATAACAATTGCCCCTAAAATGTCGTTTGGAACAGGTCATCACGAAACTACTTATTTAATGTGTAGCCTAATTTTAAAGCAAGACATAGTAAATAAAACTGTTCTTGATATGGGTTCCGGTACCGGTATTTTAGGAATACTTTGTAGCAAAAAAGGTGCTAAATCGATTGCAGCAATAGATATTGACGAACTTGTCCTTGAAAATATTAATGAAAATTTAGAACTTAATAAAGTAACAAATATTGAGGCATTTACAGGCAACAGTTCGAATATTCCAAACAAAAAGTATGATTATATTCTAGCCAATATTAATAAAAATGTGTTAGTTAATGATGTCCCAATTTATGTAAAGCATCTTAAGAAAAAATCGTGTTTGATTATTAGTGGGTTTTATTCGTCAGATTTTGAGGATATTATTTATATTTGTAATAAGTATGGATTAAAACTTGCAGGACATTTAGAAAAAAATAATTGGATTGCAGCCCTATTTATTTAAAATATACTATATGAAAACCATTAATGTATTTTTGTTTTTTTTTGTTCTTTTCAATTTGGTTTCAATTATTTCTAATGCTCAAAAAGCTTTTCCTTCTGAGCACGAAAAATTTGCTAAAGAATTTGGGTCATATTTGAATTATTCAGGAGAACTTCGTGAAAAAGGCAATAGCATGGAAAAAGAATTCATTGCCTTTTGGGAGTCTGATAGCTTAATACCCGAGTATAAAAACAAATTTATTAATACAGCTCAACGAATAAAGGCTAAAGATTGCGATGCCTATCCTGTTTATGTGTATTTTACTTCAATATGTATGGAGTTTATTAGAAAAAAAATTCCATGGGATCAATACGAACTATACGAAGATGCACTTATTAAGTTATTATCTGAAAAGAGATTAAAAACCAGAGACCTTAACGAGCTTCAAAAAACTACATACGATTTAATTGCAAAAAATATTATTTACGAAAGTAATAAAGCAGTTTGGACTATTAACTCATCCGATTATTCGCTTATGAAGTCAAAGGGAGAGGAAGCTTATGTTGTACATGTTAATAATACCGATCTGTGTGGGTACTATGGCAAAGATAGTGTTAAAATTAAAAGTACTTATGGTGTACTAAACCCATTTGATTATACATGGACAGGGAAAGAGGGTAAAGTAACTTGGGAAAGAGTAGGTATGAACCCTGACACAATCTATGCCGAACTTACAAATTATAAAATGAGTTTACGAGATACGAAATTTATTGCAGATTCTGTAATATTTGTCAATAGTATATATTTTAAAGAACCCTTATTTGGACAACTAACAGATAGAGCGGTTAATTTAGACGATCCATCAAAATCATCTTATCCTCGATTTACATCATATCAGCAACATTTTGAAATAGAAAATCTTGTGGAGGGAGTTAATTACGAGGGAGGTTTTAGTATGGTGGGTAGTCAGTTTATTGGAAGTGGCGACAAAGATAATCCGGCTCGAATAAATGTTTTAAAAAACGATACTGTTGGACTAGATGCGTTTTCGCAAAGATTCATTTTTGAGAAGAATTCAATATTTAGTGAGAAAACAAAAGTTATTCTCAGATTAAGTAAGGACTCCATTTATCACCCTGAAGTATCCTTAAAATATAATGAAAAACTTAAGCTATTAGAATTAATACGTACAAATGAAGGTATGTCGAAAGTTGACTATACAAATTCTTATCACAGAGTAAGTATGGATGTAACTTGGATAAAATGGTTTATTGAAAAATATTCAATAGATTTTACTATGTATCAAACTCCTGGACACCCCAACGATATTTCATTTGAGTCAGTTGATTATTACAGAGAAAAAAAGTATAATGAGATTAAAATGCGAGATGCAAGGAATCCTTTAGAAATTTTAAATGATTTTGTTGCTTATCATGGTTCATCAGATTTTTATACTTCCGAATTGGCAGCATATATGAAATTTAGTCCTGTTCAGGTAAAGCAAATGTTATTGCGAGTCGCTTATCTTGGATATATATTTTTTGATGTCGAAGAAGAATATGTAATTGTTAAACCCGAAGTTTGGGATTTTATTAGTGCCCATAAGGGGATAAAAGATTCAGATGTTATACAATTCTTTAGTCAAACACCTTCGGGAGTAGCAAACGCTGAACTCAGTTTATTAAATTTTGACATTAAAATGCACGGAGTACCACAAGTGCACGTTAGCGATTCACAAAGCGTAAGTATATATCCAATTGATAAAGATATCGTATTAAAAAAGAATCGTACCTTTTTATTTAACGGTACAGTACAAGCAGGGCAGTTTTATTTTTATGGGTCTAACTTTAGATTCGATTACGATGAGTTTATGATAGATTTAAATCAATGTGACAGCCTAAAAATGGTAGCTGAAACAGACATATACGATAATTACGGTAAACGAAAACCTGCAATAGTTCGCAATAAAATAGAAGACCTTAGCGGAGAATTCTATATTGATAATCCTACAAATAAAGCAGGAAGAACCCGCTATAAAGAATTCCCCAAATTTTCATCTAAACGAAAATCTTATGTTTATTATGACGATAAAAGTATTTATAGAGGTGTTTACGATAGGCGACGCTTTAAATTCGAGATAGATCCATTCACATTAGATAGTATTAAAGGATTAAGTCCCGACAACCTAATATTTAAGGGAAGGTTAATTAGTGATATTTTTCCTGATATAGAAGAAACTTTAGTTTTAAGAAGCGATTTTTCATTAGGATTTCAAACTAAAACCGATAGAAATGGCTTACCAATTTATGGCGGAAAAGCAAAATATATAAACCTATTAGATTTAAGTAACGAAGGACTTAGGGGTAAGGGAACAATTGAGTATTTAACAAGTATTACCGAAATGGATTATCTAATATTTTTCCCCGATTCTTTACAGGGTCATGCCGAAACTTTTGACTTGCATAAACAAAAATACCCTGTAGAATTTCCTTCAGTAAAAGGAAAAGACAATGATATAAATTGGTCGGTAGTTGATGATAACTTTTATGTTTATCAAGATACTGTGAATTTTGAAATGTTCGACGGACAATCTATACACAAGGGATATTTAAATTTAACATCCGGTGGACTTGAAGGTACCGGCGAAGCTACAGTAGAAAGATCTATATTAAAATCGGACTTGTTTAAATATAAGCAAGATATTATTGAGGCTGATACATCTAATTTTAGTTTATTTACTCAAACTAAATTAGACATCGACTTTAAATCAGATAATGTAAAATCAAAAATCGACTTTGTCGAAAGAAAGGGAACATTCCGTTCAAATGGAGAACAGTCGCGTTGGGAATTTCCTAAAAATAAGTATATAAGTATTATGGATGAGCTTACGTGGTATCTTGATAATACCGAAATTGAAATTAGTGCAAGCGACGATGTATTGGCAAAATATGAACGAGAAAAAGAGAATCTTAGCCCTGCAGAATTAGAAGAGCTTTTTTTAGCAGGACCTAAATTTGTTTCGGTTCATCCCGACCAAGACAGCTTGTCTTTTGTTGCACCTCGTGCACGATTCAATTATGTTGACCATATTATTTATGCCGAAGATGTTGACTTTATAAGAGTTGCAGACGCTACAATATATACCTCTGATGGAAATGTTACGGTTAAGAAAAATGCAGAAATGCAAACATTACAAAAAACCGAAATTATTGCAAACCGTACTACAAGATATCATAAAATATACGATGCAGAAGTTACTATTACAGGTCGTAACAAATATACCGGTAGCGGATATTACGATTACATAGATGTAGCAGGCAGAAAGCAACAAGTAATATTAAATTCAATAAGTACAGATGCTACAAATCAAACAATAGCAACAGGAACTATTACAGAATCCGATAATTTTAAAATCAGTCCATATTTCAAGTACCAAGGACAAATCTTCTTAGAAGCTAGCCGAAAACATTTTGAATTTAAAGGAGCTGCACAGATTATTTCAAGATGTGATAGTCTTGAAACAGACTGGGTTAGATTCTCATCAGTTTTAGACCCCGCAAATATATATCTTCCAATTGGAGATAAACCAAGAAGTATTAATAATCAAAAATTATTTGCAGGATTATATATGAGTAGCTTTGGTAAAATTGAACCATACTTTTTCAAAAAGCTTTTAAGAGATGATGATACTCCATTATTTGAAGCGGGAGGAGAGCTTCATTACTCCGAAAAGGAGAATCTTTTCCAATTTGGACATAGAGATAAACTTGATGAAACTACTCTGCCGGGTAATTATATGGAATTAGACAATAGAAACTGTAAAATATATGGAGAAGGTAAATTTGAACTTTCAGGTCATTTCGGACAGTTTTACCCTAATGCTATTGGTCATTTTGAATATAATCCCGAAACCGATTCAGTGGATTTGCTGATAGATATGCTTATGAAATTCCATTTTAATAAGCAGGCATATAAAAGAATGGCAGACTTGATAAATTCAACATCCGGACTTATGGGCTTAGAAATGGGAAGTAGATCTTATCAAAATTCGCTAGTAGAATATCTTGGACTTGAAAAAGCCGAAGAGTGGTTTGCTCAATTAAGTTTAGGCAACTTAAATAAATATCCTAGAGAGTTAGAAGAATTATTCATTTTATCAAATATTGATTTAGAATGGCAACAAAATAATGGAGCATTTGTATATTACGGACCTATTGGCATTGCCAATGCAGGTGAATATCAAATTAATAAATATGTTTATGGTTATCTTGTTGTAGAAAGAAGCCGTAGGAGAGCAAGCTTAGAGCTTTTGCTCGAAGTAGATAATGAAACATATTTTTATTTTAACTATAAAGGAGGATTTTTATCGGTATATTCGTCTGATACAGAGTTTAATCAAATTATTTACGATACAAAAGAAGGGAGCAGATATATTAAAGCTAAAGATAATTTGCCGGCCTTTGGTTATGGCTCTACGTCCGAAACAAGTGTAAAAACATTTAGAAGAAATTTATCAAGAAAATATGGACTTGAAATAGAGGAAGATGAAGAATAATAGAATTAATATTTCAAGTTTAATTGTATTGTTTATTATCCCTTGTTTTGTGGCTTGTTATAATAGTAAAACTACAACAGGAGAGTCATATAAATACGACTTTTCATCTTTGTATAAGCCCCAAAAATCGAGTCTAAATTCTGAATGTATGGTTTATCACCATAAAGAAAAAACAAGTTTGTTATTCTTTAAACAACATACCTCTGAATTATTTTTTGATATTGATAAAAATGGGAAAAAAACAGCAAAACTTATAGTTAAATATGTTTTACGTTTGCAAGAATCAAACGAACTTGTTGATAGTTTAAGTACATCTTACATTATTAATCAAAGCGAAAATGGAAATATTATTACAAGTTATTTGGAGATTAATGCAGAAGCTGGAAAAAAATATGATATTATTGTTTTAATTGCCGACGCAAATAAAAAGAAATATCGGAGAGTCCTTATAGAGGTTGATAAAACTGATAAAACTTCGTATCAAAATTTCTTTATCGAAGAAAAAGATGATAAAAAACAACCAGTGTTTTCAAGAATTGTTTTTTCAAATAAAGTTTATCAAGTTTCTTATTCACGCTCTAATTTTGATAGTTTGTATGTTGAATATTATAAACCTATTAATAATATTCCCAATGCTCCCAATGTACTATCAGAAAATAATAATAATATTCATTCTCCTGATACTACTTATTACATAAATCGTACAGCCTCATTCGTTTTTGCTGATTGTGGAGTTTATTTGTTAAAGTTTAATAGTAGCTCAAAAAATGGTGTTGCTTTAATTAATTCCGGTATTTATTATCCTGATATTAAAACAGTTGATAAAATGATAGAACCACTTCGGTATTTAACTACCGATCGACAGATAGAAAGGATTAAAAATGCCGAAAACATAAAACTTGCATTAGATGAGTTTTGGTTAAGCAAAACTAATGACAACGAAAGAGCGAAAGAACTAATTAGGATTTTTTATAATCGCGTACAATTGTCAAATAAATTTTTCACTTCTCATACCGAAGGTTGGCAAACTGATAGAGGCATGGTTTATATTATTTTAGGACCTCCAAATATAATATATAAAAATCCGGAAAGCGAAGAATGGATATATGGAGAAAATCCTTCATTTAATGTGTTATCGTTTATGTTTAAAAGAAGGGATAATATTTTCTCAAATAATGATTATTTTTTAATAAGAGATTCGGAATATCAATCAATGTGGGCACAAGCTGTTGAAACATGGCGAAAGGGTAGAGCTTTTTCAATAACAACAAAATAGAATTCTATGAATAAATATACATTTGGCGTACATGCCGTAAGAGAGGCGATAATATCAAGTTTAAATATTAATAAAATCTTTGTTAAAAAGAGTTTTAATAGCCAAATAGTAAAAGAGATTATTGGTTTAGCTCGATCAAAAAATATTCCTGTTCAGTATGTTCCTGAAGAAAAGTTAAATAGAATAACAAATGGAAATCATCAAGGAATTGTTGCACTAAATTCGCCTATAGAGTATTCAGATATCGAACAAATTTTATTAGAAACTATTGAATCGGGAATTATACCTTTTTTATTTATTCTAGATGGGATAACCGATGTTAGGAATTTTGGGGCAATCGCTCGTACATGTGAAGCAGCAGGATGTCAATGCATTCTTATTCCTGAAGTTGGAGCAGCCGGAATAAGCCCGGATGCTATAAAAGCTTCTGCTGGTGCGTTGAACCATATCCCTGTATGCAGATATAAGCATATTAAGGACATTATTTCTCTTTTGCATCAATATGGACTTATTGTAGTAGGTGCTTCAGAAAAAGCAAATAGTTTTATTTATGATTATAATTTTAAAGAACCTATTGCAATTATATTAGGAGGCGAGGGTAAAGGCTTAAGTAATGTGAGTATTAAAAATACCGATATCTTACTTAAGTTACCTATGTTTGGGAAAATAGCCTCTTTAAATGTCTCTGCTTCGGCTGCTATTTTTGCTTATGAGGTAGTAAGGCAAAGATTATAAAAAAAGCCCGGAACTCCGGGCTTGATATTTATTTTAAAATTATATCGAATGAGCCAAAGGCAACTTTATTGTTTCGTTTCGAATAGAAATAATAAGTCTCATTAAACTCCTTAATCATCTCTGGAACAATTTTATACTTTTTATGTTTACCGGACAACATTTCGTAACCTGTTACATCACCATCAGAAAATACGCTAACAACTGTAGGAATACCTATACGCTCAGGTATTCTGCAGGCTTTGTAATTGTCGCCATTCAAATCTTTATTATTTAAATTTTTAATGTTTTTTCTATGATCATTATAAAATAGCATAATCCAATCGGCTTGAGCTGTTACGTAAAAACTTGAATATTTACCATAATCATTATAACTCCATTGGCTTTTAGGGATTCTTCTCATCCACTCCATATTATTTTCAGGATTTGTGTATGCCAATAGAATGTCATTATACTTATAGTAATCATAATAAACAACTTTTTTAGTTTGTGGATCAACGGTGCTATCTTGCCAATGATTTATGTGCTCTGCAATTACTACGGAGCCACCATTTCCCAGATATATAATATCTTTTAGTGAATAATTATATACTTGATCTAATAACTCACTTACGCGTTCATTTCTGAAGAATGGAGTTTCGCTTCTATCGAAAACATAATTTTCTTTTTTAGAATCACCACGTGCCCATTCTTTAGTTTCAATTAAGAATTTTTTATGATAGAAACCCTCTAATTCTTCTTTATTCTTTCGAGACATTAGCCCATAAATATCTACATTGCCATCATAATCTATATCCATCATGAGATCCTTTAAAACGTATCTATCTGCTCTTATATCGAATGATTCAACATCTTTCATGTCAATATCGTAAAGCAACAATTCATATTCGTATTGGACATCTCCTCGTGATCTTCTTCTACGTTGCTCAGGAGTTATTTTTGCCAACATATATACTCTACCGGTTCTGTGAAATTCATAATCTATTATTTCGAAATCTTTATCAGCCATTGGTAATAATTGTACTCCTTTGTCGTATTTCATTTCTAAATCAGAACCTAATACCCTAAAATAAAAAGGCTCTTGATTGTATTTAACAAAAGGATGATAGTAATGGATAAAAATATTTTGCTTATTTTGTGTAAGTTCGGTAATTACTTCAGAACCAACATTTTCCCCTTCGAAACGAGTTATTCTTTTCGATTCTCCTACTATTTGACCCGATTCGCTTATATACTGAACATAAATATCTTTTTGCCTCAATGTATTATTTAATACCTCTGTAAAAAGAATTAATTTACCATCCAGATAAAACATTTCAAGAAAAGTTGCTTGAATACCATTTGAAGAAGGTAAAACCAACTGATTAACCGATTGCTGAAGCTTACTTTGAGAGTCGTATTGCTCTAAGAACAAATCATTGTTTTCGTTAATACGAATGGCAAAGATTGCATCATTGTCGGCTCCGATAAGCCTTACGTAGTCATTGTCTCGCATAAGTTGAACATCCATATTACTCATGTCAACTCTAAGCGGTTGAGCAATTACTCCAAATACCGCCAAAAACATACTAATTAAAATTATTGATAAGGTTTTCATATATAATGTTTTTAATTGGTTGCTAAATTAATAAATTCTTACAAATCTAAAACAAAGAGTTATAAGATATGTAATATTAATTTAAAATTTTTAATATCTGTAATGTATTTTGCAATCATTATGCCATAAAAACTTATTGGTTTGCATAATTCTTTAAACTTTGCATATCGTTTATAATTATTGTTTTCCCTTTTATTGTAATTATCTTTTCGGAAACTAACTCTCCTATTGCTCGCGAAAGAGAAGGACGTGTAATACCAAACACTTCTGACAAGTCTTCTTGGGTATATTGTATGTTAATTGCTAATGAGTCTTTGTACATTTGTTCTAGTAAAAATGAAGCATATTTACCCTTAATTGTTTTCATACTTAAAAAATATAGTTTATTGGCTAAAAACTTTGAGCGGTCGGATATTAGTTGAAGTGTATTTGTTAAAATTTTTGTGTTATTCTGCATTACTCTCAAAAAATCTACTTTGTTGATTCGTAAAATCTCAGTTTTGCAATTTGCAACTACACTTACTGGTATTTTAGTGTTAGTACCAAACAAAAAAGCTAAAGCTATCACTCTACCGGGATTTATATCTTCTATTTTTAAAATTTTACCATCAATATTACTCATTTCTCCTCTTACGCTTCCAGATATTACTAACATACACCAATTTAAGTCTTGATTTCTATGAAAAACAATTTCGTCTTTTTCATATGTTTTCATCTGATAATGTGTGTGCATTAATAAATGAACAATAGAGGATTCATCAAGTCCATTAAAAATTTGACTTTGTATTAGTATTTCACTTAGTTTCATAAAGTTTAAACATACTTTTCACGAAGATATACTTTTTTGTTTTAATAAGTTGGTTAATTTATAAATGCTTTTAAAACGCTAAAATAAAATTTTCTTTAAAAAATTATTATTGTAACATATGTTACAAATTAAGACAATGTTATAATCTATTTTTGTTTTAAATAAAAATTGACGAAAATGGAAAGAGAGATTATTAAAATAGATGAAAATTTATGTAATGGTTGTGGTAATTGCGTACCGAAATGCCACGAAGGGGCTTTGCAAATTATAGATGGTAAAGCAAGGCTTGTTAGTGAATTGATGTGTGACGGATTAGGAGCATGTATTGGTCATTGCCCCGAAGGAGCAATTACTGTTGAAACAAGAGAAGCTACACCTTATGACGAAGTTGCAACCATAAAGTCTATGATAAATAGTGGTGAGAACACAATAGTTGCTCATTTGCAACACATGATTGATCATAACGAAATGGAATATTATAATCAAGGGATGAATTATTTAATTGATAATGAAAGAAATTTGCCTTTTAAATTGAATAATGTTCTTGAAAGATTAAAAACGAGAAAAAGTTCCGATAATTGTAGTGCTCTAGGTGCTTGTCCGGGGTCTGCAACTAAAAGTTTTATGTCAATCTCAGAAAATGATAATTCAAATAGGAAACAAAAATCGGAGCTTACACATTGGCCTATTCAATTGCATTTGATTAATCCATCGGCATCTCATTTTAAAAACTCTGAACTTTTAATAGCTGCTGATTGTACTGCTTTTAGTATGGCAAATTTTCATAGCGATTTCTTAAAAGGTAAAACTATGGTAATTGCTTGCCCAAAACTAGACCATAGTACCGATGTTTATATAGAAAAATTCAGAGCCCTAATTGCAGAATCTAAAGTTAATACAATAAGTTTATTGATGATGGAGGTACCATGCTGCCATAGTTTAGTGCCAATGATACAAAAAGCAATTGAAAAAGCAGGACGTAAAGTGCCGGTAAAAGCAATTATTGTAGATGTACAGGGAAACATTTTACAAGATGAATGGATATAGAGATTAATAAATATAAGTACTAATTTAAATTTAATATTATGAGTATGTTTTGTTATCAATGCCAAGAAACAGCCAAAGGAACTGGTTGTACAATCGCAGGTGTATGCGGTAAAAAAGAAGATGTTGCTAATATGCAAGATTTGTTAATTTTTGTTACTAAAGGAATTTCAGTGCTTGCAAATGCTGCACGTAAGCAAAATTACAAAATTGACGATAAAATAAATCGTTTTGTTTTCGATAGCCTTTTTGTAACAATTACAAATGCAAATTTCGACAAGGAAGCAATAATTGAAAAAATACGTAACGGACTTAAACTACGAGACGAGTTTAAATCTGAACTTAAAACAAATCGTATCGAATTACCAAATCCTTTACACAGTAGTGTAACTTGGTATAGCGATGATATTTCGGAAATAGAGCGTAAAAGTCAATTAGTTGGTGTTTTAAATATCGAAAACGAAGATATACGTTCGCTAAAAGAGTTATTAACTTATGGAATTAAAGGTATGGCTGCTTATGCCGAACATGCTTATAATTTAGGTAAGATTAATGACGATGTTTTTGCATTTATGCAAAAAGGTATGGCAGCAACTACCGAAGACCTTGATGCAGAAACATTAACAGCAATGGTTCTTGAATGTGGTAAGTTTGGTGTTGAAGCTATGGCACTTTTAGATGCTGCTAATACAGGAGCTTATGGTAATCCCGAAATTACAGAAGTAAATATTGGTGTAAGAAATAATCCGGGGATATTAATTAGTGGGCACGATTTGAGAGATTTAGAGGATTTGCTTAATCAGACTCAGGGTACAGGTGTTGATGTTTATACGCATAGCGAAATGTTGCCTGGTCATTATTATCCTGCATTTAAAAAATATGAGAACTTTGTAGGAAATTATGGAAATGCATGGTGGAAACAAAAAGAAGAATTTGAAACTTTTAATGGACCGATACTTTTCACAACTAACTGCATTGTTCCACCATCAAAAAATGCCACATATACTGACAGAATTTATACCACAGGAGCATCGGGATTAAACGGAGCTAAGCATATCCCCGAACGTAAAGATGGTAAAGCTAAAGACTTTTCAGAGATTATAGAGCATGCAAAAAAATGTGCTCCTCCTGTTGAAATTGAGTCAGGTTCTATAGTGGGTGGTTTTGCACATAACCAAGTAATTCAGCTCGCCGACAAAGTTGTAGATGCTGTTAAATCTGGTGCAATCAGAAAATTCTTTGTAATGGCCGGTTGCGATGGAAGAATGAAGGACAGAGAGTATTATACTGAATTTGCAAGTGAATTACCAAAAGATACTGTAATACTTACAGCGGGATGTGCAAAGTATCGTTATAATAAACTTCAGTTAGGCGATATTGGTGGTATTCCCAGAGTTTTAGACGCAGGTCAATGCAACGATAGTTATTCTTTGGCTGTAATTGCTTTAAAACTTAAAGAAGTTTTTGAACTTAATGATATTAATGAGTTACCAATTGTTTACAATATTGCATGGTACGAACAAAAAGCTGTAATAGTGTTATTAGCATTGCTATATTTAGGTGTTAAGGATATACATTTAGGTCCTACACTTCCTGCATTTTTGTCGCCAAATGTTGCAAATGTATTAATCGAAAACTTTGGAATTAGTGGAATTAGTACTGTTGAACAAGATATGGCTGCTATGCTTGCATAGTATTCATAAAAGTGTCAAGTGTCCAGAATCACCCCCGCTTTTTGTGGGGGTGTATTTTTTTATAAAACTTTAAAGGTTCTATTTTGTAAGCTCTTGAAAAACTTCTTCTAGATTCTTACTTTTTTCAGTCAGGCTTAGGATATTACGTTTATTATTAACAGCAAATTGCATAAGATTTGGTCTAAGGTCATTGTTCTTATTGCCTTCAATAATAAAGCAATTGTTTTTAAGTAAAGCAGCACGTTCTACTCCCGATATTTGCATTAATTCATTTTTACTTACATCATTTTCGAACTCAACAATTATTGAAATATTATTTTTATCTCTTGCAGCAGCAATATTGTCGGTACTGTTATCGGCAACTAATATACCTTTATTAATAATTAAAACTCTTTGGCAAATAGCTTGAACTTCTTGCAAAATATGAGTAGAAAGTATTACTGTTTTTTTCTTCCCCAGTTCTGCTATTAAACTTCTAATTTCAATAATTTGATTTGGGTCTAAGCCTGAAGTAGGCTCATCTAAGATTAGAACTTCAGGATCGTGGATAATAGCTTGTGCAAGCCCTACTCTTTGTTTATAGCCTTTTGATAATGCTGATATTTTTTTATGTAGCTCCGGTCCTAAACCTGTTTGTTCTACTATATTATTTATTCTTGCTCTTCTTTTTTTGATTTTAAAAATTCCTGCAACAAATTCTAAATATTCTCGCACATACATTTCAGAATATAGTGGATTAGTTTCGGGAAGATATCCTATTAGTTTTCGTACTTTAAGTGATTGTTCAAAAACATTGATGTCGTTTACAAAAGCTTCACCCGAGGTTTGTGGTAAAAAGCCTGTAATAATTTTCATAAGTGTAGATTTTCCGGCTCCATTTGGTCCTAAAAAACCCACTATTTCACCTGCTTCTATTCTAAAACTAACGCTATCAAGAGCTTTTTGTTTTCCGTAAATTTTAGTTATGTTTTTTACTTCAATCGACATATTTTTAGTTTTAATAAATAAATGGGATTATTCGTTTTAGATTCAAACGACTAAATTCTTCGCCAAATTGTTCTGAGTACCATTTATGTATTGAATTTGCACGTGGAGCAAGATTAGCAAATGTCCAAAAGGCAAATATAGCACCTGCTGCCGACCATGTAAGAATTGCAAAACCTACCCATTCTATGAACTCACCAAAATAATTTGCAGAACTAACATATTTAAATAGTCCGCCTTTTGGAATGTGATAATCTTTTTCACCGTTATCTCGTAGATTTCTTATGATATGATCAGATTGCATGTTTATATACAGTCCTGAAAAGAAAATCACTGTACCAAGAACAAATTGCCACGAACTTAGCCAATCGCGTGTATATAAATACTCGGGAGCAATGTAAAAAATCCAACCTCCTTGCATAATAGCATTAACTACATTAAATGTAACACCTAACAGAACTATGGTAATAGGCATTTTTTTATGTCCTCGCAATAATAAAGGGAAGATAAAGGAGCGTTGAAAGTAATGTAGTTGAAACAGGAAAAAGAAAATAAGAGGGACTACCTCAAGTTGTCTTTCGGAACGTAACCAAAGCATTGTCATTGCCAAAAAAACAGGTACTTCCATAGCAAACCATGCTACTTTATTATTAATAGCAGGTCCCCATTTACTATTAAAAAATCTTCCATATCCGGCTTCTGTGAAATATAGAGCAACAAAAACAATCAATCCGGTTGCAAACATACCCCAGAGTAAAAGCTTAAAAGTTTCGTAGTTAATATAAATGTCAAAAAATATCTTCATAGCATCTTTCAGGATAATAAAAATCTTCTTCAGGACTATGAGAAGCATACCACACTTGAGCAAAGAATTTATTATGACGTGCAATCTCATCGTAATTCCAATCGGGTGGTTCGCATTCGCTACACCAGTGTCCTGCTTTTAAAATAGTAAATGGCGTTGTTTCAAATTTATGTCCGAATGCGCACTCCCATTCTAAGAAGGTATGCATTTCTCCATCCCAACTAGTACTTATTAATTTACCCCCTCTATATTTTGCAGCTAATTGTAAATCTGATAATTCGAGTTTTGTTTTAGATTCGTTGTAACCATGATCGAGAATTTTAGTTTTAGGTGGGGGTGTGCCGTTTAGGCCCGATGGTAGTGCTGCGTCCCAATCTGGAATGTTCTCAAAAGCTTCGTAAGAACCATAAAAAGCAGCAATTCTTAAATCATTTTTAGAGCTATACCAATTTAGAGTACCGTTTTTGCTTAACACCATTTTTTTCATACGTCTTCTGGCTATTTTTTCGGCAATTATGCTTACTAATTTACTTTTCTTACACAAGTTTGCTGTAAATTTAAGAAAAAATGGCATCTTTTCCCATACTAATTTTGTAAAATCTTCGATGCTATCATTCCAATGCTTTAAGTAATTATTTAATTTGTCAGAGTCTTGATAGTAAAGCATGTGAAAATTTCTTAATGCGAACCAATTTCTATCAAAGATTTTTTCTAATCTTAAACCCATCATGCCAAACATCATTTTAAGAAAATCGTAGTAATTTGTGCGGCACGCAGGACCTCCTCCACAATTATATACATTTCGCCAAAATGGAGAATCTTCGGGGATTTGTAAGCAATTAGCCATTACCCTCCCTGCATCTTTTACCGTTATATTTTCCATAAAGCTATTTATCGGTTGATGGAACATTAACGGGTCTTCAAGCGAAAATAAATTAGGAATCATAATAAAAGTTTGCCTTAATTGTACCCAATATTTCAGCCCTGATTCAAGTAAAATGCGTTCTGCTTTTATTTTAGTTACCGAATATACATCAAAAGGGCTTGACATTAGAGGATCGCCAACTCTTCCCATGTGTATTTCATTCATCCGATCTCCGTATTGAGCTATGCTTCCAACGTTTATAAGTTTAATATGATCTGTTCCGCCGGGCTCTTCTTTTATTGCTCGAATAATATTCTCTAACCCTTTAATATTAACGGCTTTTGCTATGTCGGGATAATGGTCGGCTTTAGGGCTAATTAAAGCCATACAGTTAAGTACCCAATCAACTCCAGCCATTCCTTGAGCTATATCGTTATAATTACGTCCATCGCCCCAAATTATTTTAAATCCGTTTTGTTCGATTACGTCTTGTTGCTTCCAAAAGCGTATTCCGGCTTGTCTTATATAGGGTAAAAAAAGTTTCTGATTCTTTCTGGAATTTCTTAATAATAAAACAATATCATATTTTCGATTACCGCTTTCATCTTTGCATGTCCAAATATTTTTAAAGGTCTCGAAGCCCATAGAGCCTGAACCTCCTAACAAATAAACCTTTTCTCGCTTCATAATATTTTAAAATGTCAAAACTAATCAATTTTATTTAATGATTTTGTAACTTTAAGCCATATTTGGATTACTAGTATTCATTAATAATTATTTAAGATTATGAAATATTTTGGTGCAATATTATTTTTATTCTTATTAAGTGCTTCAGCTTTTGCACAAGAAAATTGTATTTTAATAAGAGCACATAATATTAGAAGTGGAGATGGTGTTATTAGATATGCTGTTTATACACCAGAACAAAAATTTACCGGTTATGATGTTTTTGCCGAAGGTTATGTTGATGCTAAAGAAGGCACAACAACATTTCTGATAAAAGATATTCCTAATGGAGAGTATGGTATCGCTATTCTTCATGATGAAAATAACGATGGAGATATGAATTATAGTTTAGGAATACCTAAAGAAGGTTTTGGATTTAGTAATGATGCAAAAGTTAAAATGGCTCCGCCAAAATTTAAAGATGCCTCGTTTATAAAAAATGGTGAGTTAATGCTTACAATTAAGATTAGATATATGCTGTAAAATTTGTTTTGAATGGGAAGATATTGTATCGATTTAACTAATTATGAAAGGTTTCCTACACGAGAGATAAAAATAGGAAATACTCCAATGGGAGCTATGCATCCTATTCGCTTGCAGAGTATGACAAATGTGTCTGCTCAAAATGTTAAAGCTACTATTTTGCAATGTAAAGAGATATTTGATGCCGGTGCTGATTACGTAAGAATTGCTACACCTAGTATAAAAGAAGCCGAAAGTTTAAAAGATATAAAAAAGCAGCTTAGTGAATCGGGATACAATAAACCATTGATTGCTGATGTGCATTTTAATCCGGTAATAGCCGAAACTGCCGCAAGAATAGTAGAAAAAGTAAGAATAAATCCCGGTAATTATGTTGATAAAAGAGCTAGTTTTAAAAAAACACATTTTACTGAATCGGAGTATAAGCAAGAGTTAGAAAAAATTAGAATAGGACTTGAACCATTAGTAAAGATTTGTAAGCAATATGGAACGGTATTAAGAATAGGGTCTAATCATGGTTCTTTAAGCGATCGCATAATGAGCAGTTACGGAAATACCGCCGAAGGAATGGTTGAGGCTGCTATGGAATATCTTAGAATATTTGTTGATTTGAGCTTCTTCAATATAGTAGTTTCGATGAAAGCGAGTAATGTTAAGATTATGGTAAAATCGAGCCGATTGCTTAATAGTAAAATGCTGGAAAATGGTTGGAATTTTCCGCAACATCTTGGCGTAACCGAAGCTGGAGAGGGCGAAGATGGCAGAATTCGTTCTGCTTTAGGAATTGGCAGCCTTTTGCAAGACGGTATTGGCGATACAATTAGAGTATCGCTTACGGAAAATCCCGTGGCAGAAATTAAATTTGCAAAAAAAATAGTACAATCATTTTTAAACCGAAAAAGCAAAATACAAATCATTCCAAATATTAACTCCGGGTTTAATCCATATCTGATTCAAACTAAAAACGATTGTAGTTTTTTACCTGGCGAAAAAATTTCTATTATATCTGACTCAAACAATAATAATAAGTTGTCAAACGATTTACATTTTTCGTTAAAAGCAGACGAATTTTGTAAAAATACAATTATACCGTTTAAAGAATGGAAGAATAAAAAACTATCGCAAGATTGTATCCCGTTAATTACTGCTGAAGAAATAATAAATCATGATCTAATTTATAATTTAGATAAAGCAATAATTAAATTAAGTATAAACGATTTTGGAAAAATTAAAAAACTAATTGCCTCTAAAATTAACCATATAGCCTTTGTGTTAGAGACAGTTACGGATTTCCCAATTGGAGAAATACGAACATTGTATAATAATGTTGTTAAGCAATTTCCTAATGCTGTTTGTCTGTCGTATGTAAGTACAGAAAGCATTGACACTGAAAACCAAATTGTTGAAATTTGTTTGTATCCGGGGGCTGCAATGATTGATAATTTAATTGATGGAGTTTGGTTAAAATCAAAACTAAAATCAGAGGATTCGATTTATACTATTCTTGCTAATCTTCTTCAGGCTTGTGGCTATAGGCGAAATAAAGCAGAGTTTGTCTCTTGTCCAGGATGTGGACGTACAAATTTCGATTTAGAAACAGCTGTGCGTAGGGTAAAACACAAACTATCGCATCTTAAAAATTTAAAAATAGCAGTTATGGGGTGCATTGTAAATGGCCCCGGCGAAATGGCAGATGCCGATTATGGTTATGTTGGTGCTGGACATGGTAAGATACATATTTACAAAGGGCAAAAAGCAATTAAAAAGAATATTTCGGAAGGTGAAGCTTTATCAGAATTAATAGAGCTTATAAAAAAACATGGCGATTGGCAAGAACCAAAGTAATTACAATGATACGATACCAGAATGTTAATAAAGAATTGTTTGTAAATAACAGAAAATCCTTATATAAAATAGCAGGTAAGGATGGGGTATATATATTTATGTCATCAAGATTAACGGTGCGTAACGGAGACCAATATTATCCATTTAGACAAAATTCTGATAC
Organism: Bacteroidales bacterium; assembly: GCA_028702675.1. Taxonomy (GTDB): domain Bacteria; phylum Bacteroidota; class Bacteroidia; order Bacteroidales; family ML635J-15; genus JAQVOJ01. The sequence goes on along the minus strand of JAQVOJ010000001.1, from coordinate 13,618 downwards.
ATTTTATTTTTCGGGTTTAGATCAAGAAAACATTATTCTACTTCTTTATCCTAATTGCCCTAATGAAAATATGCGAGAAATAGCTTTTATTTTAGAAGCTGATAAAGAAACACTTATTTGGCAAGGACATAAATATACTTCAGACGAAGTTAAAGAGCTTAGTGGAATTAACACAGTAATGCCTTTAGGCGAATTTGAAACGGTTTTTGTTAAAATTACTGAGTATTGTCAAAAAGTATTTATGCCTTTTAGTTTTAACGAAAGAGTTAATACGGATATTAGAAATCCCATATTAGATTTACAAATAAAATTAAAAGAACTTAAATCAGGAATAATATTTCAAGATATTACTGATAAAACTTCAACACTTAGAATTAAGAAATCTAAAACCGAAATTGATATAATTTCAAAAGCATGCTCAATTACACGCGAAGCATTTATTTCGGTTCTTAATGGTTTAAAACCAGATATGTTTGAGTATCAGATTGAAGCAATTATTACTCATGATTTTATCGGAAACGGTGCCTCCGGACATGCATATGCTCCTATTGTGGCTTCTGGTAAAAATGCATGTGTTTTGCATTACAGTACCAATCACGATATTTGCAAAGATGGAGACCTTTTGTTATTGGATTTTGGAGCAGAATATGCTAATTACGCAGCTGATTGTTCTCGTACAATTCCGGTAAACGGTAAATTTTCAAAACGACAATTACAGGTTTATAATGCCGTACTGTCAGTTTTTAGTGAAATGAAAAAACATTTTGTACCAGGAAATACTATTAATGGTATTAATGAACTTACAAATAGTTTAATAGAAGAACAACTTTTGAAATTGAATCTTATTTCTAAAGAAGATATTATAAATCAGGATGGAAAAAATCCTGTTTGTAAAACATATTTTCCTCACGGAACAAGTCATTTTATGGGACTTGATGTTCATGATGTTGGAGGTAAAGATGTAGCTTTCGAAAGTGGTATGGTACTTACTTGCGAACCAGGGATATATATACCTGAGGAAAATCTGGGTGTGCGTATCGAAAATGATATTGTTGTAGCAGAAGCTCCTATTGATTTAATGAAAAATATTCCAGTAGAGCCCAACGAAATAGAAGAAATTATGAACACATGAAACTAATATTAAAATTTCTTGTTCTATGATAATAGAAATACGCATGAAAACTCACAATATTAATTATTTTTGCACAAAAGGGTCTTTAGCTCAGTTGGTTTAGAGCGCTTGCTTGACAGGCAAGAAGTCGGCAGTTCGAATCTGCCAAGACCCACTATGAAAAATATTATATATTTAATAGCTGTGCTAATGCTTACGTGGAACTGTAGTGATGCACAAAAACAAATTTCTGATATGGAAAATTTTGAAAAAATATCGTGGCAAGATCTAAACGATAATGCAATTAGAATGATAGGCAAAGATTGGATGCTGATAGCAGCTGGCTCTGTTGAAACGGATTACAATATGATGACTGCTGCTTGGGGAGGTTTAGGATGGCTATGGGAAAAGCCGGTAAGTTTCATTTATGTGAGACCGCAAAGACATACTCACAACTTTACCAAAAGAGAGGATTATTTTACTATTACATTCTATAAAGAAGAAGACAGAGAAATCTTAGAAAAAATGGGAAGTGTTTCGGGACGCGACTTTGATAAAATGAATTACGAAAAACTTACTCCTGTTGTTACAGACAATGGTTCTGTGGCTTTTGCCGAAGCATATCTAATTATTGAGTGTAAAAAAATATATTCAACAGTATTGCAAGAAAACGATTTTATTGACAAAGAAGTTGTAAACACGAAATATCCCCAGCGAGATTTTCATACGATGTATGTTGGTGAAATCACAAATGTTTGGCGTAAAAAAGAATAAACTTTTACATAGTATCACGAATTTTTTTTGGCAAACTCTGCACTATTAAATCATATGAATGGTCAACTAATTCTTTAATGAAACTATCAGAAATACTGCCATCAACTTTTACTGTATTCCAATGCTGCTTATTTAAATGGAAACCGGGTATAATTGATTCGTATTGTTCCCTTAGCTCAATTGCCCATTCAGGATTACACTTTAGAGCTATACTTAGTTCAAGCTCATCGGTTGGGATAATCGCAAACATTTTATTCATTACTTTAAAAACAAGTGTAACATCATCAAACGGAAGGCATTCGGTAACATGAGGTTTCGACAAACAGTATTCACGTAGAGTTTCAATATTCATAATAATTCTTAATTAAATCATTCTTAGGTTTTTATGTATCTTTGCACCTATTTTGTTATAAACAATACAAAAATAATAATAAATGCACAAATCAGGATTTGTAAATATCATAGGTAATACAAATGTGGGGAAATCGACTCTAATGAATCGTATGGTTGGTGAAAGAGTATCGGTAATTACCAGTAAAGCCCAAACAACTCGCCATAGGATTATGGGCATAGTAAATGGCAAGGATTTTCAGATTGTTTATAGTGATACTCCGGGGCTTATCAAACCAATGTATAAGCTCCAGGAGCGAATGATGAATCAGGTTAATCAGGTCTTCGAAGATGCAGATTTATTGTTGTATATAACTGATGTAGTAGAGTCATACGAAAAAAATCAGGAATATTTAGATAGGATTAAAGACTTTAAGGGAAATGTAATTATTGTTATAAATAAAATTGATCTTACTGATGCAACAAAGCTTGAATTAATTGAAAAACAATGGCATGACTTGTTGCCTGAAAGAGAAATATGGAAAATTTCTGCCTTAAAAGGTAATAATGTGGCTGAATTATTCGACAGGGTTTTAGAGTTAATGCCGGAAGGACCTAAATGGTTCCCCGAAGGTCAAGTTACCGATAAAACAGAAAGATTTATTGTTTCTGAAATTATTAGAAGCAAAATACTGGAACTTTACAGACAAGAAATTCCTTATTCTTGCGAAGTTGAAGTAGAATCTTTTAAAGAAACTGAAAAAATAATAAGAATACGATCAAATATTTATGTAGCACGAAATACGCAGAAAGGTATTATTATTGGGAATAAAGGTGCTGCAATTAAAAAGCTTGGGATTGAGTCGAGAAAAGATTTAGAAACTTTTTTTAGTAAACAAATTCATATAGAATTGTTTGTTAAAGTAAAAAAAGACTGGAGAAACAACGAGCGTATGCTTAAATCGTTTGGGTATTAATATAATAATTTAAAAATGTCAGGAATTTTAGCAATAGTAGGACGCCCTAATGTGGGGAAATCAACTCTTTTTAATCGTTTGATTGAACGTAGAGAAGCAATAGTTGATGATATAAGTGGAGTTACTCGCGACCGTATTTACGGAAAATGTGAATGGAATGGAAAGATCTTTTCTGTTGTTGATACAGGTGGCTTTGTTGATAATAGCTCGGATGTATTTGAGAAGGAAATTGCTGCTCAGGTTCGTATAGCAATAAACGAAGCCGATGTTATTGTTTTTGTTGTTGATGTAGAATCTGGTATTACTGATTTAGACAGTACTCTTTCGGGAATTTTGCGGAAATCGAATAAACCAGTACTTACAGTGGTAAATAAAGTGGATAATTCAGCTCGCCTTCAACAGGCGTATGAATTTTATAATTTAGGTTTAGGAGATTTTTTTTCAATTTCGGCAGTAAACGGGTCAGGAACAGGCGATTTGCTTGATAAAGTAACTGAATTACTCCCCGAAACTGCAAACGAAGAAGAACTTGAATTACCTCGTTTTGCTATAGTAGGTCGCCCAAATGTTGGTAAATCTTCGTTAGCGAATGTATTAATTGGCGAAGATAGAAATATTGTAACAGATATTGCAGGAACTACTCGTGATGCTATTCATACCCGATATAAAAAATATGGTCATGATTTTATTCTTATTGATACAGCAGGGTTAAGAAAAAAACAAAAGGTAAATGAAAATTTGGAGTTTTATTCCGTAATGCGAGCTATTAGAGCTTTAGAGTTTTCGGATGTGTGTTTGCTAATGATAGATGCAACACTTGGATTCGAAGCTCAGGATATGAATATTTTTCATCTTGCTGTAAAAAATCGTAAAGGCATTGTAATTCTTGTAAATAAATGGGATTTAGTCGAGAAAGAAACCAATACTGTTAAATACTTTGAAAAGAATCTTAAAAATATTTTGGCTCCTTTCAACGATGTGCCTATATTGTTTATTTCAGCTAAAGAAAAACAGAGAATTAATAAGGTTTTAGAGATTGCTCTTAAGGTTTATAACAATAGAGCCAAGAGAATTAGTACAGGAAAATTAAACGAAATAATGCAAGAAGCCATAGAAGCTTATCATCCTCCTGCTATTAAAGGTAAACATATTAAAATAAAATATGTAACTCAACTTAAATCTCCTGCACCTACTTTTGCTTTTTTTGCAAATTTACCACAGTATATAAAAGAACCGTATCGTAGATATCTTGAGAATAAGTTACGAGAAAATTTTGATTTTACGGGTGTTCCTATTCAGGTTTATTTTAGAAAAAAATAGGGCGGGGCTTTAGTCAAGGTTTCACTCAGAGTGAAGCCTTGACTGAGCGAGTGAAGCCTTGACTAAAGCCTAAGCCCTAATGAGCTTCGAGCCAATTAGACCCTAAGCCATAACTAACAACAAGAGGTACACTCAAACTTATCGCGTTTTGCATTTCGGTAATAACAATTTCTTTAACTACTTCTAGCTCCGATTTTAAGACATTAAAGTTAAGTTCATCATGTACTTGTAATATCATTTCCGATTTTAGATTTTTATGCAAGAAATTTGTGTAGATATTTATCATGGCAATTTTTATTATATCTGCTGCACTACCCTGAATTGGAGCATTAATGGCATTTCGTTCTGCAAAACCTCTTACTACAGCATTGCGGCTGTTAATATCAGGTAAATATCTTCTTCGCCCCAGAATTGTTTCAACATATTCGTTTTTTCTGGCAATTTCAATGCTTTTATCCATAAATGCTTTAACACCAGGAAAGCTTTCAAAGTAACTGTCAATCAATTCTTTTGCGTCGCTTCGAGAAATATTTAATCGTTGCGATAATCCAAAAGCTGAAATGCCGTAAATTATTCCAAAATTAGCCGTTTTAGCTTTCGATCTCATCTCCGTATTGACCTTATCCTCGTCAACTTTAAAGATTTTTGCAGCAGTTGCCCTGTGGATATCTTCTTTGTTTTTTATAAAGGCATCAATCATGTTTTTGTCTTTGCTCAAATGAGCCATTATTCGAAGTTCGATTTGACTATAATCGGCAGAGAAAAATACATGTTCTTCATCGCAAGCTACAAATGCTGCTCGTACTAGTTTTCCCCGTTCTTCACGAATAGGGATATTTTGTAAGTTTGGATTTATTGAGCTTAGTCGTCCTGTTGAAGTTATTGTTTGATTAAATGTTGTATGAATTCTTCCCGTTTTTGGGTTAATTAATCTTGGTAAAACATCTACGTAAGTGTTAAGCAATTTTCTTATGCCTCTGTAGTCCAGTATTTTATCAATTATTGGATGTTCATTTTTATACCTCAATAAAATTTCTTCGCCAGTAGCATATTGTTTTGTTTTTGTTAGTGGTGGTTTGTTGCTAATTTTTAACTTCTCAAAAAGTATTTCACCTAATTGTTTAGGAGAGGCAATATTAAAATCACTACCTGCTATGGAATAAATGTCGTTTTCAATATCCTGAACTTCTGTTTGCAGCGATTTAGATATTTCTTCCAGTTTACTTGTGTTTATACACATACCTGTAAGTTCCATTTCTGCTAACACATCAACCAAAGGCATCTCAACCGAAACAAATAATTCATACAAATTCATTTTTTTCATTTCGGTAATGAAAATAATATTTAGATTAAAAATAGCTTCACATATTGCACAAGCATAATTGCTAAGTTCGTCAAGTGCTGATGTAAAAAGTGAAATTTTCTTTTTACTAACTGAGCGATTAAAGTCTTCTTGTAAGTCTATTAATTTAGCGTTTTCGGCAAGATAAACTTTTGAAATGCTTAATAAATCGTGTTTTTGTTCGGGTTGAATAAGGTAGTGAGCTATTTCGGTATCGAAAAATTTGTTTTTCAGGTTTATCCCTAAAAAATTTAATACCGTTTTTATGCTTTTTGTGTCATGTCCTATTAATTCTGTGTTGTCATTTTCGAAAATTATAGCGAATTCTTTTATTATTTCTATTGTTTCGGTTTTGTTGTCAGGGAAAGCAACAAAATAGATTTTTGATTTTTCGTAAGCTAAAGCCATTCCAACAAGGTTTGAATCAATAGTTAGTAATTCAGAACTGTTATCTATAAGAAAGTAAATACTAATTTTTGATTTTTTATTAAGCTCCTTGATTAACTCTGAACGTAGATATTGG
>JAQVOJ010000001.1:0-7141 GCA_028702675.1 Bacteroidales bacterium | reverse complement strand
GAGTCTTGTCCGGCAAATTTATTTGCTAGCGAACCAATAACATCATCAGCTTCAAATCCTTCAACTTCAACAACAGGAATATTATATGCTTCGATAATAGATTTAATAAAAGGAATTGATTTTTTTATGTCCTCGGGAGTTGCTTCGCGGTTTGCTTTATATTCTTTGTACATTTCGTTTCGAAAAGTTGGCCCCGGAGGGTCGAATACAACAGCAATATGTGTGGGTTTTTCTTTTGTAATTATTTCCTGAAGTGTATTTGTAAATCCAAATATTGCCGAAGTATTTAATCCTTTTGAATTTATACGTGGATTTCTGATAAATGCATAATAACTACGGAATATCAGAGCATAAGCATCAAGTAAAAATATTTTATTCATATAATTGTTTTGCTTCAAAGTTATTAAATTAAATCTCTATTTTAAAAAATGGATAATATTTTCATAATGTGGGATAATTTATAGATAGCTGTTGTAAATATTAATAATATTTGATTATTTTTGCACTCTATGCCCAGGTGGCGGAATTGGTAGACGCGCTGGTCTCAAACACCAGTGGTAGCAATACCGTGTCGGTTCGATCCCGACCCTGGGTACAACCCCTCTCAAAAAAGGGAGGGGTTTTTTAATAAAATTTTGTTCAAAAATGACAGAATATTCCAATCCAGAAAAGCAATTAAGATTTGATCAGAATTATCTTCTGATGGCTAAAATTTGGTCGAAGAATTCTTATTGTAAGCGATTACAAGTAGGTGCTTTAATCGTTAAAGATAAAATGATTATTTCTGACGGATACAATGGGACTCCCGCAGGATTCGAAAATATTTGCGAAGACGAAAATAATCAAACAAAACCGTATGTTTTGCATGCCGAGGCAAATGCAATAACTAAAGTTGCAAAGTCGGGTAATAGTAGCTGTGGGGCAACTTTGTATGTAACAGTTTCGCCTTGCATAGAATGTGCTAAGCTTATAATTCAAGCCGGTATTGTGCGAGTAGTATTCGGATTTAAGTATCGAAATACAGATGGATTAGATTTATTGAGCAGAGCCGGAATAGAAACAGTATATTTGCCTTTGAATGAAACAAATTCCGAAATATAAAATATATTTACCTCTTATTATCGCAATTGCATTTGTTGCAGGAGTTTGGACGGCAATAGCATTGTTTAGCAACAGTCCCAAAGTTTTTAGTTTAGCTGTACCTCCCAAAGATAAAATTCGTACTATACTTGATTTTGTAAGAAACGAATATGTAGATAAAATTGATACAGATTCTTTAGTTGAAAAAGCTATACCTGAAATTTTACACAATCTTGACCCACATTCAATATATATTCCTGCTGACGAAGCTCTTGCTATAAGCGAACCACTCGAAGGAAATTTCGAAGGGATAGGAATACAGTTTAATATTCAAAACGATACTATAATGGTTATCAACACAATTAGTGGAGGACCATCAGAGAAAATTGGAATTAGAGCAGGCGACCGTATAGTTATGATAAACGATAGTCTTGTTGCAGGGGTAGGGGTTAAGAATAGTTTGGTAATGAAAAAACTTAAAGGACAAAGAGGTACTTATGTTAAAGTATCTGTAAAACGAAAGGGAAGAGATGAGTTGTTGAGTTTTAATATTAAACGCGATAAAATCCCTATTCGTAGTGTGGATGTAGCTTACATGATTGACGATAAAACTGCATACATAAAAATCAGTAGTTTTTCGAGAACAACTCACAGCGAATTTGTTGAAGCAATATTTAGGCTTAAGAATTCGGGAATGGAAAATGTTATATTAGATGTGCGTTCCAATTCAGGAGGTTATATGGATGCTTCAACTAATATTGTGGATGAATTTTTGGCAGGAGGAAAAACTATTGTCTTTACCAAAGGCAATGCTCGTCCACGCAAAACATTTTATAGTTCTGATAATCGATTGAGTTGCATTAATTTAAAACTTGCTGTACTTATTGATGAATTTTCAGCTTCAGCAAGCGAAATTGTGGCAGGTGCTATTCAAGATAACGATAGGGGATGGGTTGTAGGGCGTCGTTCGTTTGGTAAAGGATTAGTTCAAGAGTCAACTGTATTTGGTGATGGATCGGTGTTGAGACTGACTACAGCAAGATATTATACGCCCTCGGGTAGATGTATTCAAAAACCTTATGCCGAAGGTTACGAATCTTATTACGAAGATATTTTAAACAGGTTTATGAATGGGGAGTTTGTTGAGGCAGATAGTATTAAATTTGCTGATTCACTTACTTATTATACAGCTTCAGGACGAATTGTTTATGGCGGTGGTGGAATAATGCCAGATATTTTTGTAGGTATGGATACAGTTCGATATACTGAATTGATTAATACTGTTTTGGATTATGGAATAAGTTATAGTTTCGCATTTAAATATACCGATAATAATAGAGACGAATTATCGGAACTACATTCGGTAGAAACAATTGAAAAATATTTAGATAGTGTAAATATTATGCGAGAGTTTTATAATTATCTTCTCGAAAACGGAATCAAATTCTCGTATGCAGAGTATAATAAGAGTTACGAAACCTTGAGGTTACAGGTATATGCATATATTGCTAGAAATATTATAGACGATAAAGGGTTTTATCCTTTTATTAATAGAATTGATAATACTATTCAGAAAGCTTTGTTAATGCTAAATAGTAACGAAAGCCTTATTACGCAAAGTTTACAATACCATAGATAATTAAAATCAAACTAGAATATATTAATATCCAATTAATTGGAATATATTGAGAGGGTTTAATATTTTGATAAAGCTTGAGCCATGAACTTAATATTACCTTTTCAATAATATAAGCGATTATTGTTGCCCAAGCTACACCGATTATTCCGAAATAGTTTATAAATAATATACTTAAGCTTACATTTATAAATATCTCAACTGTAGAGGCAAATAAAATTATTTTATTTTTTTGTAACCCAATTAGTATAGTTTGCGGAAAAACCATTCTGCTTATTATCAGTAGTAGATAAATATTAAAAACTTGAGCACTTTCGGTAAAATTTGGGTTAAAAACCCTTGGATAAAGCCATTCGCTAGAAATTAATAATAATATACTTACAGGAAATAGTATATGCATCAATTTCAAAGATTTTGCTTTTAGTTTTTTTAAGGTTTCAGATAATATTTCTTTTTGCGAAAATTCAGATATCATTGCATTACAAAATGCATTTGCAAGAAGTATTACAAAAGGCAATTCACGTGCCCCGTATCTAAAAATTGCAAAAGTTGCTTCATCAAATTTGTGTGCCACTAAAATTCCGTCTATATACTGTGCGCTACCGCTAAGTAAAAGGCTTATAATTAAAGGGCTACCCGACTTTAAATGTTCTGTAATATACTTAAATGATAATTCAAATTTACTGTATTTAAAAACTAATAACAATAGCCAAGCAAAACGTATTAAGTTAACAAATACAAGACCATACAAGCCGTAACCCAAATCGTAACCCAAAACTACCGGTGCAGTTACACAAATAAACTGAAGTATGAAAGTAAATACACCATAACGGATAATCCACCCTGATTTGTTGTTTAAAAGATATATGTATTCTATTAGGTTGTTAGGTCCGCTTAAAATAATATATGCTACAAGGATTTTAAGGTAAGGAAGTTGGGTATTAGATAAACCTAAAAATCTAGCTATTTGAGATTGAGCAGTAAATACGAATATTCCGGCTAATACACTAAAAACAACGAGCAAGATAAATGCGTTGAATATTACGGGGCTTCTATTACCTAATGAGTCGCCAAAATTAATGCTTTTACGGTATAGCGACATTAGGGATTGAATAATTCCGGATATCCAAAAAAAGCTTACACCTCCGGCTATCAGCAAAAAAGTTTCGTAAACTCCAATTTCGCCTGTGCCCAGGTTTGTTTTGGTAAATACAATACTTATCAGAAATAAAATACCAAAACGAAACAGTTGAAAAAACTGTAAACCTGTAATGTTAGTTATATACTTTTTATAATTCAATTAAGCTGCAATCTTACTACTTGAGGTTCAAATTTTCAAGGTAAGCTCCTACAATTTTTTGTATGTATTTTCCAATTACATCAAATTCGAGATTAACAACTGTTCCGGGTTTGTAATTATGAAATACAGTAACATCGTAGGTAAAGGGAATTATAGCAACGCTGAACTTGTCATCACGACTATTTACTACTGTTAGACTTACTCCGTCAACTGATATAGAACCTTTTTCAACTGTAATATTACCCTTAGTTTTGTCGTACTGAAAAGTATAATACCAGCTACCTTCTACTTCATTTACTTCTATACATGTAGCTGTTTGGTCAACATGCCCTTGTACCAAATGACCGTCTAAAAGTTTATCCATTGTCATACTGCGTTCAATATTAACCTCGTCGCCAACTTTAAGTAATCCTAAATTTGACTTGTCAAGAGTTTCTTGTACGGCTGTAACTTTGTAAGTTTTGTTTTGAGAGTTAACATCTACAACTGTTAAACACACTCCATTGTGGCTAACACTCTGATCAATCTTAAGCTTATCGGCAAAAGAACAAGTAAAAAAGAAATGAAAGTTAGACTTATCTTTTTCAATTTTTACGACCTTAGCTGTTTCTTCAACAATTCCTGAAAACATATATTCTTATTTTAGTTTATACTGCAAAAATAAAGCTTTATTTGTGTTTGTGTAATAAAGTTTAAAATCTGTTTTAAAAACGTATTTTTGTTGGATAAATTATATTGTAAAATTTGGTGATTTGAAATGAAACTGCCCTCGAAACGAATATTAAAATTTATAAGGAATCATCATGTGTTAACTCTTGCTACAAGTGTAGATGATAGTATTTGGTGCGCTAGCTGTTTTTATGCTTTTGATGAAAAAAGCATGTGTTTTATTTTTACAAGCGATATAGAAACAAAACATGCAGAACAAGCAAATAAAAATTCTAATGTTGCAGGTAATATATATCTTGAAACTAAAATTATTGGTAAAATTAGAGGCATACAGTTTAGCGGGCGTACAGAAATTGCTAAAGGAGATATTTTAAAATATGCAAAAAAAAAGTATTTAATCCGTTTCCCTTTTGCTATATTAGCTAAAACGGCTATTTGGATACTTTATATTGATTATATCAAAATGACAGATAATAGTTTAAGCTTTGGTAAAAAATTAAAATGGAGTCGCTCCGATGAATATTAATATAAGTAGCTATTTGCCAGATTATGAGCTAATTGATTGTGGTAATCATAAAAAACTTGAGCGATTTGGGGATATTATAGCTATTAGACCTGAGATTAGTGCAAATACAAGTCCAAAACTTAAATTTACCGAATGGGAAAATGTGGCTGATATAAGTTTTGATGCTGAGAAAAATGTTTGGATTAAGCACAAAGACAAATCATTAGTAGAGTGGGGTATGACATATAGGGAGCTTAATTTTAAGCTTAGGCTAACAAATTTTAAACATATTGGGATATTTCCTGAGCAGGCTATTAACTGGGATTATATTTCTAAAATAAAAGCTTGTTTTAATAATGTACCCAGTTTTTTAAATCTGTTTGGATATACCGGTATTTCGAGTATTGTAGCAGCATCAAATAATTATAAGGTTACGCATATAGAAGCTTTGAAGCAAATAATTAATTGGGGAAAACAACAGGCTCAAGATAATAATATTACTTGTATTAGGTGGATTGCTGACGATGTTTTTAAGTTTGTGGAACGAGAAAACCGGCGAAAAAATAAATACAATTTTATAATAATTGATCCACCTGCTATTGGTTATGGAAAAGGAGGTAAACGCTGGATATTTGAGAAAGACATAATGCCTTTACTTGATATGCTTAGTCAAATATTAGATAATCAAGCTGTAGTAGTTTTAAATTTGTATTCGCACAGTATGAATGAAAAGTTTAGCCATAAGCTTATTTTAGAATATTTTAAGGATTTTAATATTGAGACTAATGGTATAGTTTTGGGTAAATCATCTTACGGAGATACTATAAATCATGGGCAATTAATTCGACTTGAACGGAATATTGAGATTGTAGAATAGACTCTGTAAAATATCTAAAATCTGTTTATTAATAATAGATATTAACTCTTTCCAAATGCTGTAATCTCAGGTTTTATTAATTTATAGTCGAAACTATTTTCTAATTTGTCAGTCTTTAAAGTGTTTTCTAGATAAATACTATCGTAAATATCATTTGGATCAAACATTAACATATTAAAGCCGCCTAATAAATCTTTTAATTCTTTCCATTCATTTAAATTTAGGAGTATTGAAATATTAGTAATACTAACCGGAATAACAATTTTGCGTTTTAGTATGGAATTTTTATTAATGTCTTCGAGATATTCAGCATTAATACCAAAAATGTAGTTTTTAAATCTTATCAATTGTATTTTTTTAAAACGCCACGAAACATTTTTAAATTCTACAATAAAATCTCCGGTTTTTTTAAGTCTAAAAATTTGCCCGTTTGGTGTATTATATAATATGTGTCTCATTGTATTTCAATTTTCGTATTGATATAACAAGATTTATACCATTTGGTTTTAATGAGTTTTATCCGGTTTTCATCCTCTTTTAATAATTCTAAAATATACGGCTGAAAAACTCCCAAACGATCCCTGGGAACTGAAAGCCTAAATCCTTCTCCAAAGCCAATACTGTTCTTGAAACGATAACCATTGCCTTTATTACCTTCAGAGTCTTTTAGTAATTCTGAGCGTTCTAGGTACATTAATCCTTCTAAGGTCAACTTAAAAACATCATTTAACCCATTTTCTTTTTGCAATTCTGTTTTTATTGCTTCTCCTAATTGTTTTTTTGTTAATTTTACCATCGTCTTGTAATTGTTTTAGTGTTTATTTCTTTCTTTTTACAAATATCTAAAATTTTTACAAGACACTTTTTTTTATAGTACCAGACACACAAAATAAGGGTGGTATCTTTTTTTATAGTACCAGACACACAAAATAAGGGTGGTATCCATCATGATTTTACGAATAGGATAGAATTATATGAGATTATGTAATAAAAAAAGAGGATGTGTTTAATTAACGACATCCTCTTTAAAAGATTGGCGGCGACCTACTCTTCCGCTCTATGCAGTACCATCGG
>JAQVOJ010000160.1 GCA_028702675.1 Bacteroidales bacterium | reverse complement strand
CATGAATTGACTTACATGTTCGATAAACCTTGTGCTTATTATCTATTTTACTATTAAACCTCGTCTTGCTTCCATTTCTTTCAAAGAACTATTCCCTAAATGGGAGTGCAAAGATAATAACAGATTTGCCACTTTTCCAAAAAAAAAATAAAAAAAATCAACAAATATTTTGTTAAAATTTGTAAGAGACTATTAATCTAATACTTAGCTTAAAATAAAACTGAATATTTTTTAAATTTGTTACGTTTAATTAACTTTTTTAATTTTACCACAAATTGAATTTGTGAAAAAACGAAATAAAACTCAAACACAAGCATTCGATATTAACAATAAAATTGTTGTGCTTAGCATAATTGTGCTTAGTTTTTTACTATACGGAAAATCAATTTCAAATGGCTACAATATCGACGACGACTATGTAATTGAAAATCACGAACTTGCACAAGGTGGAGTAAAATCAATTCCTAAAATATTTACCAGCAGATATCACACAAAAGATAACTACTACTTTGGGTATAGACCTTTAACGGTAGCTATATTTGCAATTGAATATGATTTTTTTATAAATATTTTAGGAATTAAGGCTGAACTATTTCCTCATATAGCACATTTCTTTAATATTATATACTATATATTATGTTGCTCAATCCTATTTCTTGTATTAAAGACATTATTTAAAACTATAGATAATAATGTTTTAATTGCTTTTATTAGCACAATAATATTCTTAGCTCATCCTATTCATTCTGAGGTTGTATTGAGTTTAAAAAACAGAGAAGAAATCCTTATGTTGTTTTTCTCATTATTATCCTTTTCGCAATCTTTAAAATATTACGAAACACGCAAATTATACAGATTAGGTTTAGGGAGTTTATTTTTAGCTCTTGGTTTCTTAGCTAAAGAATCGGCAGTGGTATTTTTAGCAATTATACCTTTTAGTATTCTATTCTTCAAAACTAATTATAAAATCATTAATATTAATCTCAAACTTAATAAAGGTTTATTTAGCATTTTATTTGTAACACTTATAGTATTTGTTTTATCAATACAAAACCTTACAATATTTAATGGAGAAAAAATTGATAATCCTATTCAGATATTTAATTATAGGTATATTAATACACTAACTGCTACAGTAGCTTTAATGCTTCTATATAATTTAAACTTAATCTATGTTTTAGTTACTAAGAAAATACCATTCAAAGATTTTATAAAAAATAAGTTTTTTATTTTGGGATTGATTTTAGTTATATTAACTCCAATTATTGCCAACAACACCATAACTCTTATATTTTTCTGTGTTTTAACATTACATATTTATAGTATTAGTAAAAAGAGCATAACCAAACCAACAAATCCGATAATAACATTAAAAAAGCATAAGAAATGGATAGCCCCTTTGGCAATATCAGTATTAGCTTTAAGTGCTTTAATTATAATTATTTCACTTACTCAAAAAAACCTTTTACCTGAAGTAAATGCACCTGTACATAAATGGCAAAATCCAATATTTGAACGCACTCAAAATTTAAGCGACAAAATTGGAATTGCATTATACTCATTAGGCTTTTACCTAAAGCTAATTTTTATCCCTTATCCCCTAAGATTTTACTATGGATACAAAATGGTTCCTGATGTTGACATCAATAATGTGTGGGTAGTATTAAGCCTTCTGATTCACATAGGATTAGCTCTTTGGGCTCTAAAATCATTTAACAAAAGAAAGCTAATTTCTTATGCAATTATTTTCTATCTTATTGCCATAATTCCATTCTCAAATATTGTGTTCCCCTTAACCGGAATAATTGCCGAGCGTTTATTATTTATTGCAAGTATTGGTTTTTCAATAGCGTTTAGTATTGTTGTGATAAAGGTATCAAATTCAATATTTAAGCATAACATTACAAAGCAAATAGCTAATACATCTTTAATAATTACATTGTTAATATGCATTCCGGCAGCGGCTTACACAATTAATCGGAATTTACACTGGAAAGACAGAATCAGTCTTTATAAACATGATATTCAATTCTTAGAAAACTCCGCCAAAGCTAACAACTTATATGCTAATTTAGTAATTGCTGAGGTTTATGAATACATGAAAATAAAGAAAGACCCAACTGAAAAAATTCCAGAAATAAACTTAGCTATTAAACATTACGAACAAGCAATAAAAATTGATTCTACTTATTTAAACCCCATGCATAATTTAGGATACATATATTTAATAATTGCACGCAATTATGAAAAAGCTAAAATATATTTCGATAATTGTATAGAACTTGACAGCACATTAGACGAAGCATATTTAAACCGTGGTATGGCAAACTATTATCTCAAGAATTATAATCAGAGCATTAATGATTTAGAAAAACATTACAAATTTGACAAGACAGGTAAGAATACTGATAAGGTGTTTTATTATATAGGGCTATCATACCTTGCCAAAGGAGACACGACAAAAGCTAACACAAATCTTTTAAAGACACTAGAAATCAATGACGTTTCAAATGTTGTAATTGCCGATATAAAAGAAACTTTTGTAAAAAATAACAATTATGATTTAGCAATTAAAGCAGTTGATATTCTGATAAAACGGGTACCAAACGCCGACATTAATTATGTTGAAAAAGGAAATTATTATTTATTAAGCGGTGATACTATATCTGCTATTGAAAATTGGGAAATTGCATTTGAAAAGTACAATGGAAACTTTAATATTGCAATGACACTTTCTCAGTACTGGCGGGAACAAGGCAATATAGAAAAAGCCGAATACTTTACTAATAAAGCAATTGAATTCCGCAAGAATCAAAACACTCAACAATATTAGTTACAATAATTATCCAACAAATACTGTGCATCCGCATCTCCCTGATTAGCTGCAGCTTTAAAATCATTACAGGCTTTTATAAAATCCCCTATCTCTAAATATGCCATGCCTCTTCCCAACAAAAGTTCAACATTATTATAATTATAATTCAAACCTTTGGAAAAAACCTCAACTGAATTTGAAAATTTCTTCTGCAAATAGAATAAAACTCCATATTCAGCATACACTTTGTAATTATGAGGAGAAACCTTTAAGCCTTTCTTAAACCATTCTTCAGCTTTAATATAATCTTTAGCAGCAATATGATTTTTAGCTCTATTAATAACAAATTCAATAAGATTGTTTGTATCATAATCAGAAAAATCATCACTATTATCAATAATATATTTTAGTTCTCTAAGCTCATTTAGTTTTTGAATATTTTCTTGGGCTTGTTTGTAATCAGGATTAATATCTATTGCTTTATCAAAGTACTGCTCGGCCTCATCAAAACGAGAAATATCCATTAAAACACCGCCTTTATTATTATATGCAGAAAAAGACAAAGGATACATTTCTATTGCTCTATCAAAATCTTTTAAAGCAAGAAACAAATTACCAATACGATAATTTGCCCTCCCCCTGTTATTGTAATACTGATGGTCTTCGTTAATCTCAATTGCTTTATTATATAATTCAATTGATCTAACAGGATCGTTTTTTTCGGAGTAATAAGCCAAACCCAAACTAAAGTACGCATAATCGTTTTCGGGTTCTACTTCTAAACTCTTTTCCCATAAAGTAAACGAGTCCTTCCATATATATTTATCTACATACGTGTTAATAGAAAATCCAGATAAAATAACACCCAAAAATACAACAACAATAAATGTTTTCTTCTTCTTAAAAAAGTAGTCGGCTATTAGTCCAAGCAAAATAAACAATCCCAAATAAGACAAGTAAGTGTACCTATCGGCTGCTACAACACGCCCACCTATTGGTATTATGTGCAAAACAAGACTAATATTGATCAGGAAAAACAATACTCCAAATAGAACAATCCTGTTTTTCTTAAAATACTTAAAAAGGATAAAAGCAAAAATCGCAAACACTATTAAAGCAATAAAAAAGTCTGATATTATATAATTAGGTAATGAACCATCAGTCA
>JAQVOJ010000064.1 GCA_028702675.1 Bacteroidales bacterium | reverse complement strand
TTGGTAATAGAAAAAATGGATAAAGCCGGCAAAAAGCTTCTTATAACAGGTAAAGGTAGATGTAATATTACAAATTCAAACTCACAATCTGAGCATTTTAAGCATATAAGAAAGAATGCCAGATTTTTAAAATATTCTTATTCGATATTTTTTAATAAAGATATTGTTGATATTCTTGAAAAAAATGGAGTAAAAACAGTAAACGAAAGAGGCAACAGAGTTTTTCCCGCATCTCAAAAAGCTATTGATGTTGTAGAGGCTCTTAAATTGTGGAACTTAAAGCAAAATGTAAAGTTTCTATATAAGTGTAAAGCGAATAAACTAATCATCGAAAATAATAAGATTATTGGAGTAGAGGTTAACTACAAAAACAATTCAGAAACAATACATTGCTCAAAAGTAATTGTTTGTACCGGAGGTAAATCTTATCCTGCAACCGGTTCAACAGGCGATGGTTACATTTTAGCAGAACAGGCAGGGCATAAAATAATACCAGTATTCCCTGCACTTGTTCCTCTTGAAACAGAAGAAGTGATTCATAAAAGCTTGTATGATTTTACTATAAAAAATGCTTCTGCGTCTTTATGGGTAAATAATCGAAAAATATGTAGTGAATTTGGTGAATTAAGTTTTTTAAAGTATGGGTTAACCGGCCCAGTTATTCTAACTCTAAGCAGGCAAATTGTAGAGCATATTAATAATAGAGATAAGGTGCAAGTAATTATAGATCTTAAACCCGCATTAGATGATCAAAAGCTTGATAAAAGACTTTTAAGGGATATTGAAAGCTTTGCTAAAAAACAGATTAAACACATTTTTAAATCATGGCTTCCATCTGCTATTATTCCTTCGTTTATTGAAATATTGAGTTTAAATGAAAATATGCCGGTAAGCGATTTAACAGCTAAAGACAGAAAAAGAATAAGGCTTTTAATGAAAAACTGGACTTTCAATATAAAAGGATATCGTTCTTTTAGTGAAGCAATAATTACATCAGGTGGAGTTTGCTGCAACGAAGTTGACTCCAAAACAATGCAGTCGAAAATAACTCAAGGCTTATACTTTGCAGGAGAAATACTTGATATTGATGCAGATACAGGAGGATATAATTTACAAATTGCGTGGTCAACGGCTTGGATTGCAGGGAGCAGTACTGATTTATAAAACAACACTTATCACAAAAATCTATTCATATTTGCCTTACTGATAATTCCCATAAAATATGTATTTTTAAAAAATTGTAAAAGTTTAAAAATTTAGAATATGAGCGAAGATAAAAAAGTGATTTTTTCGATGGTAAAGGTGAGCAAAAAAATTCCCCCTCACCGTCAAATTCTTAAAGATATTTATTTGTCATTTTATTATGGAGCCAAAATTGGTTTAATCGGACTTAATGGTTCCGGAAAATCCACTTTATTAAAAATTATTGCAGGTATTGATAAATCTTATGAGGGAGATGTCGTTTTTTCTTCGGGTTATTCTATTGGAATTCTACATCAAGAACCTGAATTAGACAACAGTAAAACCGTAAGAGAAATTGTTGAGGAAGGAGTTCACGAAACAGTTGCCGTATTAAAGGAATATGAAGAAGTGAATAATAAATTTGCCGAAGTTACTGACGACAATGAAATGGCAAAATTAATTGAAAGACAAGGCGAACTAACAGATTTGATCGACCAATTAGATGCTTGGGAGTTAGACAGAAAACTTGATCGAGCTATGGATGCTTTACGTTGCCCCGATCCTGAAGAATCGGTTGCTCATTTATCAGGAGGAGAACGGAGACGTGTTGCATTGTGTCGCTTATTACTTTCGGAACCCGATATATTACTACTTGACGAACCCACTAACCATTTAGATGCTGAATCTGTACATTGGCTCGAACAGCATCTTCAACAATACAAAGGGACAGTAATAGCAGTAACTCACGACAGGTATTTTTTGGATAATGTAGCAGGTTGGATACTTGAACTAGACCGGGGAGAAGGTATTCCATGGAAAGGGAATTATTCTTCGTGGCTAGAGCAAAAAACAAAACGTATGGAGATGGAGGAAAAAGTTGAGTCGAAGCGGAGAAAAACATTGGAACGAGAATTGGAATGGGTAAGAATGACCCCTAAAGCTCGTCATGCAAAATCAAAGGCTCGATTATCGTCATACGATGCCTTATTAAATGCAGATGAAAAACAAAAAGAAGAGCGTTTAGAAATATTTATTCCAAATGGACCTCGATTGGGGAATAAAGTACTTATTGCTAACAGTATAAGCAAGTCTTTTGGGGATAAATTGTTATTTGAAAATCTGGATTTTGTTTTACCTAGTGCTGGAATTGTGGGAATTATTGGTCCTAACGGAGCAGGGAAAACCACTCTGTTTCGTATGATGATGGGTATAGAAAAACCCGACAAGGGCAGTTTTGAAATTGGAGAAACTGTTAAGTTTGGATATGTTGACCAAGCACACCAAGATATTGATCCTGAAAAAACGGTTTATGAGATTATTTCAGGTGGCGAAGAATTTATAAAACTATCTTCACGCAGTATTAACGCTCGTGCATATGTTTCTCATTTTAATTTTTCGGGAGCAGATCAAGAAAAGAAAGCTGCGGTATTGTCGGGTGGAGAAAGAAATCGCTTACACTTAGCACTTACACTTAAATCTGAAGCAAATGTTTTACTACTAGATGAACCCACCAACGATATTGATGTAAACACATTGCGTGCTTTAGAAGAAGGTCTGGACAATTTCGCCGGCTGTGCTGTAATAATTACGCATGACAGGTGGTTTCTCGACAGGGTTGCAACACATATTATTGCTTTCGAAGGAAATTCCGAAGTGTTTGTTTACGAGGGTTCCTATTCCGAATACGAAGAAAATAAGAAAAAACGTTTAGGTGATATTCCTTTAGGAAGAATCAGATATCGTAAATTGATTTAAGGGAATTGGAACATAATTATGCTTGTATTATTAATAAAATAATACCTTAGTTTTACCTAAGCATATTTTACTCCTTTATACAACGTATATAATATGCTTCCCCCTTATTTCTACCTGCTTTATTTACACTCCCATTTCTGTAAATAATTAAGGCAGAAGAATCAAATTCACTAATCTCATAATAAATCCAAAATGCACTTATAAACCCAAGAGAATAGAAATTCCCAACCGAGTTACGATTACCTCCCGGCATTGCATTAAATCCACTTTCGTTAGTTCCATTTCCATCTTCACCTTCGTTTTCGCTCCACAACTCTGTTGATTTTATTTTATTTCCTGCTACAGCTTCACCACCCAGATAATCGATAAGTAAATTCCAATCTTCGTATGAAGAAACTCGCCAACCTTCAGGAGCTAATCCTCTAGGGTCGTCAACGGCATACCAATTATATAGTTTTCCAAAACGTTCTCCATTTTCAGGATTGTTTTCGAAATAGCACCATGCAGGTTGTTTATTTTCTGCAGCAGCTTCCCATTCTTCTTTAGATGCAACTTCGGGTATTATATCCCCATTACGAAATCTATCAACACTCAAATTATCTGTCATCCATGTTTGATTCCCAATAGACAGCTCCTTTGTATTACTCCCCTCATTTTCAGATGTTTTTACATCTTCAGTAATTTTTGATGTGCTACCACAACTAATCATAAAAACAGCTATTGCTGTTATCAACAAAAACAAACTAATTCTTTTCATTTTTTAAATTTATTAAAATAAACATCCAAATAGAATTAAATAAACTTACTACTTCCGACTTTCTTGTCCAATCCTAATAGCAAGAAATTTTGGATAAGTAGTTGATTATTTAAAATGCGAGGCAAAAATAAAATAAATACTAATTAAGTTTACTTTAACCATAAAAATAATTACACTTTTCGTGTAATTACCTATTTATCAAGTACTATTTGTAATATTAATCGAAAACGCTACAAGTAAGAAGTATCGAATAGCAAAGGCAATAAATCATTTGCATCTTTGATTTCAATAACTGATTCTTTACCTACCAGCAAGAGTCTTATTGTTTGCTTAAACCTACCAGCTGTTTCTACTATTACCTGACGGCAAGCACCACATGGTGGTACAGGTTTATCGGTAATAATATTTGACTTTCCCAAAGCTACAATTGCAATATCTTTAACAGGGATTTCAGGATAATTAGCTCCACAATAGAATAAAGCTACTCGCTCGGCACATAAACCGGAAGGATAAGCAGCATTTTCCTGATTTGAGCCTGTAAGAATTTTATCATTTACCAATCTAACAGCTGCACCCACTTTAAAACCTGAGTATGGTGCATAAGCATCTTTTGCTACCATTTTTGCAGCAGTTATTAGTTCCTTGTCCTTATCGGTAAGTTCAGTTATCTTGTGTTTTTTATATTTAAAACCAGCAAATAAATCTTCCATAGCTATAAAATTAACGTCATCTGTCAATCCAAAGATACGCAATAATTATTAGAATATTATTTTTACATTAAACATAAATTGATTTGAGGGTAAAAGTTGATGAATAAGATTTCTTAAATAAGCAAAAAGTTTTTAATGCAAATGTTTCAGTGAAATATCATACCTTGCTTTTCTTAATTTTAGCAGATAGTTAATTCTTAGTATATATAGTGTTACGGCTATAGTTTATTCTAGCGAAAGTAGCAGAGTAATTATAATATGTTGTGTTTTTTGCGGTTAATTCGTTTAATAATAAATATGTTGTAAAAATATGAATATCTTATAGCCCTTTGATAGTCAATAATTATAAAGTAAAGAAGATTGTATTAATGATCAAATTTTCGTTTAAAATTATTGGTATTTATAAAAAGTTGTACTTTTGACAAATATTTATAAATAAACTATCATGTTAGAAGCTTTACAGGCAATGGATCAAGCACGTCTCGAGTTTAGCGATGGAGGTTTGCTGGTATTAAATATTACGATTGCAATTATAATGTTTGGTGTTGCACTCGAAATTAAGATGAGTAATTTCAGAGAACTTATAAAATCTCCTAAACCTGTAATATTAGGAGTAATTTCCCAGTTTATTCTATTACCTCTTGTTACGTTTCTTGTAATAATAGCTTTTTGGGGTAATATTACTATTGGTGTTGCAATGGGGATGATACTTGTGGCAGCATGTCCGGGTGGAAATATTTCAAATTTCATTACAACTTTAAGTAAAGGAAACCCTGCTTTATCAGTTAGCTTAACAGCTATTGCAACAATTTCAGCAATTATTATGACTCCTTTAAATTTCTCAATATGGGGTAAATTATACGAAGTTATAGGACCACATTCTAATAATGCATTATTACAAAGCCTCGAAATAGATCCCATACAAATGTTTAAAACAGTAATAATATTGTTAGGAATTCCTATTGTACTTGGAATGCTGTTTAATCATTATTTCCCTAAACCCACAAATTATATAAAGAAACCTATCAGAATATTTTCAATAATATTCTTTATGGGTATGGTGGTAATAATGTTTGCAAACAATTACGACTATTTTGTTAAATATATAGCATGGATTTTATTAATAGTATTTATTCATAATGCAATTGCAATTAGTACCGGATATAGTTTTGCTTCTTTATTTAAACTTAGCCGAGCAAATAGAAAAACACTAGGAATTGAAACAGGGATTCAAAACTCTGGATTAGGATTAGTTTTACTATTTAATCCGAAAATATTTCCACCTGAATTACCTTTAGGTGGCATGATGATAGTTGTTGCCTGGTGGGGAATATGGCATATTTTATCAGGGCTTAGCATTGCAACTTATTGGAGATGGAAAGACAGAAATAATAATGAGTAAAAAAAGAACACCAAAGAATTTATTAAAACATTCATGGACTTGGTACTTGTTTTCGGTCTATGTAATGTTTATACACAGACTTTTCTATAAATCAATAATAGTAGAAGGAAAGGAAAACATTCCCGAGTCTGGTCCTGTAATTTATGCACCAAATCACCAAAATGCTCTAATGGACCCAATGCTTGTGCTTCATGCAACGGGTAAGCAAATTGTGTTTTTAGCTCGTGCTGATATTTTTTCAAATAATATCTTATCTTCATTTTTAAGATGGCTTAAAATTTTACCGGTATATAGAATTAGAGACGGGAAAAAGAATTTGAATAAAAATGAGGATAGTTTCGATATGATTTCTGAGGTTTTAGAACATAAGCTACCTGTAGGAATATTTCCCGAAGCTGCTCACAGCAATAAAAGGCGACTTCTAAACTTGAAAAAAGGTATTCCAAGAATTGCGTTTCTGTGCGAAGAACGTAATAATTTTGAATTAGGTGTTAAAATAGTCCCCGTTGGGATTTATTACAGCAAATACAACACCTTTAGAGCTATTGCACATATTAGATTCGGAAAGCCTATTATAGCTTCTGATTACAAAGAAATATACGAAGATAATGACCAAAAAGGGATTATTGCTCTTAGAGATAAGATTTATGAAGAGTTGCAGCCATTAGTTATTGACATTAGAAATCTTGAGTTATATGATATTTACGAAAGCTTGAGGGCTCTTTATGTAAAACAACTTATTAAAAAATTTCAGCTTGGTAAGTTAAGCCAAATTAATAAGTTTAGAGCCGATAAAATTACAATCAATGCTTTAGATAGTTTTGCTAAATCGGAACCCGAAAAAATGAGTGAATTAAGTTTGAAAGTATTACAATACAACGAATTGAAAGATAAGTATAAAGTAAGTAATCAAAGTATTGAAAAACCTAAATTAAACTTGTTCAGATTACTTATATCATCTTTGTTAATTCTAGTTATAAGCCCAATATTCATTTATGGGCTTATAAATAATATTATTGCCTATTTGATACCTAAGCTGCTGGTTACTAAGATTAAAGACATGCAATTTCATTCGTCTATTAAGTTTGTGTGGGGTATATTTGTAATTCCAATTGTTTATATAATCCAGTTTTTTGTGTTTAAAGCAATTTTTCATTCTTGGATTTGGTCTTTAATATATTTATTGTCCTTGCCAATAAGTGGGTTTGCAGCACAAGCTTGGTTCGAGTGGATAACTATCGTCCTTCAAGATTGGAAAAAACTTAGAATTAAAAATCTATATCCTGCAGATTATAATAAATTGAAGGGTTTACATAATTATATTGTTGAAAAACTAGATATAATTGTTTCAAATAGTAAAATCAAAATCGGATAGATATAATCTTAAAAAAATGAGGATAACAGAAAAATCCATTATCCTCAATTATTATAGTTTGCAAAATAATCTATTTGCAGTGTAAGTATTTATTAACAAGTTTCGCAATCTCTTCATGTTTACCGTAAAGTTCTTCGCTAAGGTTTTTGTCATTATAAGATTTAAGTTTTTCAACAATACTGTCTATCATACCCTTTGGGAAAATATCATACTTTTCAAAATATTGTCGTTTACTCTCTAATGACAAAGCAGATTCATAACAACTAATTGGTAACCCTTCTAATTGTTCCAGTTTGTCTTTATGTTCTTCTTTAAAGATATTTACATCTACATAAAGTTTTTCGGCTAGTTCAAGAGTCTTTTCCATTTCAAAGCCGTGAATTCCTGCAACAATAAGTCCTGCAATGTATCTGTGGATATCTGCGGAGCCGTCTCCACTTCTTATTTCTACTGTTTGTTTACTGTCTCGTTTTGTAGATTGTTCTTTGCAATTAGGATTAGCATGCTTAATAATATCATCTGCACCAATCCAACCAAGTGGTACCCTTACCAATACACTACGGTTTCTGTCGCCCCAACAGATATTAGTTGGAGCCTCTTGGTGTGGTACTAATCTGAGATATGATGTAGGTATTGTGTTACCAAAAGCAGTAAGTGCATCGGCGAGCGATAGTATTCCTGCAATAAGAGTTTTTGCATTATTGCTAAGTTTGTTGTTTTCAACCATTGCATTACGACCGTCTTTTTCAAGCATCATGTGAATATGCATTCCGCTACCTGCTTTACCTACAGTGATTTTTGGAGCAAACGATATTTCAAGTCCTTCGTTATGGCATAAACAACGAAGAATCCATTTAGCAACAACTAATTGGTCTGCAGCATCTTCGGCACTAATTGGCAAAAATTCAATTTCTTGTTGTTCGTAATATTTTTCTTCGTCATAAAATCCACCTACTTCAGAGTGTCCGTATTTAATATTACCACCGCATTGAGCTATAAGTTGCATGGCTTTTCTTCTAATATATGCAAATTTAACAAAAGGCTCTTCTTCGTGATATGCTCCTTGATCGCGAGCTTTATACATTTCGCAATTTTCACGATCATCAATAATATAATATTCAAGTTCACCAAGAGCTTTAAATGTAAATCCTGTTTTTTCTTTGAAAATGTTATGTGCTTTTTGTGAATTCTGAGGCCGGTTTTTTTTAATATTGTACCAGCGGATTTGGATTTAATGCAATCTGATTTTCATTCATAATTATTATTTTTTTAAGTTTGCCAAAACAAAAGGGTATCAAAAGTAATAATTTACCGCCGTATTTAAAAATTGTGTAAATGGTTGTAAAACATATTAAAAATAAGAGCTATGTTTTTTGTGTTATCTAAAACTATGCATTACTTGCTTACTCCTGTGCTATGGATAGTAGTGTTATTTATTGTAGCTTTTATAGTACGAAAACCTAAACTTAAAATTCGCCTTTTTGTATTAGCGGGAATAATTTTGCTGTTATTCTCAAACTCTTTTATTCAAGACGAATTTATGCGGTGGTGGGAAGTTGATGCTACTGCTCAAACAGAATTGAAAGAATCTTATAGTTATGGAATTGTTTTATCTGGCATGATAAGTTATGATAATAAATATGATAGGATAAATTTTTTGCGATCAAGCGACAGACTTTTGCAGGCTATAGATTTATATAAAGATGGGAAAATAAAAAAAATATTTATTACAGGCGGCTCCGGAGAATTAAATAATCCTAATTTTAAAGAGGCAGAAATACTTCGCAATTATTTAGTGAAAATTGGTATTCCAGAAAATGATATATTAGTTGAAACTGATTCCAGAAACACTTTTGAAAATGCATGTGCTAGTGCAAAACTTCTTAAGCCCCAAAAATCTTCTGATACATATTTGCTTATCACAAGTGCTTTTCATATGCGAAGATCGGCTGCTTGCTTTAAAAAAGCTGGTTTTGATTTCGATGTGTATGTTACTGATAGATACGCCGGCAACCGAAAATTTTCTTTTGACCATTTGATTGTGCCAAACGTATATGCTTTAAGCAGATGGACTTTATTGATACATGAAGTGTCAGGTTTTTTAGTTTATAAAATTGTAGGATATTGTTAATTGAATAACCTAATAGGATAGTTTCTGAGTAATGAAATAGTTTTTTAACAATAAGTTGTGTTTAATTTTTCAATATTTATTGTAAAAGTAAATCTCTCAAGCGTATATTTGGTTTATTATGTTAAAACCAATAATTATAGTAATAATAAGTTCCGTAATATGGGCGTGTAGCAATAAGCCTCGTATCGAAACAAATTTGCCTGAGGAATTATACCAAGATACGATTAATGTCTCGATACATTGCGGAGCTGAACTTATCGATAACTATATCAATATGGTAAAAAATAAGAATATTGCTATAGTTGCAAATCAAACAAGTCAAGTTAATAATGTTCATTTACTTGATACTTTATTAGCTCATAATATTAATGTTATTAAAGTTTTTTGCCCTGAACATGGGTTTAGAGGAGATGCCGACGCCGGTGCATTAATTGATGATAGTAAAGATTTAAAGACCGGCATTCCAATAGTGTCATTGTATGGAAATAATAAAAAGCCAAAAGAAAATCAAATTGAGGGGATAGATATTATTTTATTCGATTTGCAGGATGTTGGTGTTCGGTTTTATACATATATCTCTACTCTACATTATGTTATGGAAGCTTGTGCCGAAAACAATATTAAACTTATTGTGCTGGATAGACCTAATCCCAATGGATATTATGTTGACGGGCCAGTTCTCGATACAGCTTACAAATCATTTATTGGTATGCACCCTGTACCAATAGTTCATGGGATGACAATTGGAGAATATGCAACAATGATAAATGGTGAAAAATGGTTGTCGGATAGTTTAGAATGTGATTTATATGTAGTGAAATGCAAAGGGTGGTTACATTCTATGCCCTATAACTTGCCCGTTAAACCTTCGCCTAATTTGCCAAATTATAGGTCGGTGCAACTTTATCCATCAATTTGTTTGCTCGAAGGTACTGCTATAAGTATTGGCAGAGGTACAGATAAACAATTTCAACTGATTGGTCATCCTTATTATAAAAATTGGGCAGCAGCAACTTATAGCTTTACTCCAAATTCGAATGTAGGAGCACAAAATCCTAAGCTTAAGGGAAAACTTTGTTATGGTTTCGATTTATCAGATTCGTGTTATCATTTTAAATGTGATACAAATAGACTTAACATCGATTTTGTAATGGAGTGCTACAAACAGTTTCCCGACAAAAATGATTTTTTTAAATCTTCGTTTAATCTGCTAAGTGGTGGTAAAACTCTAAAAATGCAAATTATTGATAACATGGATGAAAACAAAATCCGTGAAACTTGGGAGCCCCAACTTAGTAATTTTAAGAAAATCCGAAAAAAATATCTTTTATATGATGAATAATTAAAACCTACTTAATATGAGATGTTTAAAATTAATTATTTTTATAGGCTTATTTATTGTATTGCTCTTTTTAGGCTCCTGCGAAGATAAATACGAAAATCATGCCCTAGCATTACGAAATAAAACAAACACAACAATCACTTTACAAAGATTCTCTGGTTCAAATCTTAATCAAACTATTGAAATTTTGCCAAATTCATATGTTAAATTTTTTGAAACAAGTACTGATTTGTGGCTTACTCCTCCAATAGAATTGGGTAAAATTAGTGATTCACTAATTGTTGATTACGACAATATAAAAATTAAATTTTCAGAAAACCAGGCTATTAACTATAATGAAAATCCATATAGTAATATGGCAACATGGGTTCTGGAAATTGAAGAATTTGAAGTGCCTAAACTATTTGGTAATAAAAAAGATAGAACATACATTCATATTTTTGAGATTGAGCAACACAAAATAATAAATTAGCAAATTTCGATTGCAAAAATTCCATATTTTGCCTGATTAGATTACTTTTACATAATCTATGAGAACTTATGTAAATAAGACACAAATATTTTTATTATGCTTTACCGCTTTTGTATTGCCTCTGTATATTAAAGCTACTTCAATAAGCATGGTATTATTGCTAATTTTAGCATTTGTAACAAAAGAAAACCGTAAACAAATTGTTTTATTATTCAAAGATTATAAATACTACATTTTTATTTTACCATTAATAGTTGCAGCATTTGGGCTTTTTATTGGTAATTATTATAACGAAAGATTCCAGACTATTGTTATTTTTTCCTCATTGCTATTTTTCCCGATTATATTTAAAACCTTTTCGATTAATAACTTTAGAAGACGACTATTGTGGATTAATACATGGTTTATAATTGGATTATTAACAGCATTTATAATTTGCTTTTTTACTTCTTTAAGCGAATATCTACATACAGAGGATACGAGTGTTTTCTTTTACACAAGACTTACACATTTAATTATGTTGCCCAATCAACTGTCGATTTATGTGCTTTGGGGTATTTTTATTTTACTGTTTGATTTAACTAATAGTAAAAAGCAACTAGTTTTTTTTAATAGTACAATTGCAAAAATAATCATTGTAGTAGTTTTGGTCTCATTTCTGTTTTTAATGGCATCAAAGGCTGCATTTTTAATATTTTGTTTAAGTATTATTGCAATGTTTGGAATAATGATAAAACGCAGAACAATCCCAATTTGGCAATCGATATTATTAATAATCGCACTTCTAATTCCTTCGTATTATTTATTTAATAATACCAATATTAAAGCAAGAATGATAGTAGCATATAATCACATATTTAAAAAAGAAGATATTAAATACGGTAGTTCAGAATCTACGGTTTTAAGGATGGCTGCTTTGAATGCTTCAATTAAGCTTATTAAAGATAATTTCTTTACAGGTGTAGGAACAGGTAATGTTAAAAAAGCATTAATTAGCCAATATCAAAAAGATGAGGTGCCATCTAATTACAAATTGCAAACTAATCCGCATAATCAGTTTATTTATTCTTTAACAATGAATGGAATTGCCGGATTTTTAGCTCTTATCGGAATATTTATTGTTATGTTTGTAATTGCTTATAAACAAAAGAGTGATATAATTTTTATTTGGGGTTTAATTACAATGTTATTTTTTATGAGCGATGATTTATTAATGCTTCAAGTGGGAATTATATTTTTTACATTTTTCTCATCAATATTACTTTGGGGTGCTTATAAAAAGCAGGATAGTATTAAATGAAAGAATTACGAGTCAATAATATTAGAGAAGATTTGCCATATTACTTTATGTTAATATGTGCTTTCTTAATTCCCTTGAATAAAATTATTCTCCCTTGGTTTATTTCGTTTTGGGCTGTTACTGCTGTTTTTACTTATCCATGGAAAAAGCTACTTAGTGTATTTATTCGAAATAGAATAGCATGGCTTTTCCCAATGATATATATATTAAGTGCTATTGCTCTTTTTTATACTGATAATATACCCAATGGTTTATTTAAATTAGAAGTTAAACTATCGTATTTGATATTTCCATTTTTAATGCTTCCTGCAGTTGAATACAATATCCAAAAAAGGTTTAAAATAATGCTTTCATTTGTTACAGGAAACTTACTTGCTGTTCTTATATGCATTACTTATGCTATCATTAATTACAGCTCAATAGGTATAAATGCATTTTATTATTATAAGCTGTCTTTATTTCATCATACATCTTATGCTGCAATGTATTTAACGTTTGCAATAAGTATATTATATATGTGTTATTTACGGCAAAAAGTTTTTCCTATTGCTAAATGGTCATTTTTTCCTGTATTCTTTTTGTTCTTAGCATTTATTTATTTCTTGTCTTCAAAATCGGGGTTGATTTGTATGGTTGGGCTAATCATTGTTTTTTTAGCAATGTCAGTAAGGCAGTCTTTTAGTTGGGCTAATTTAGTTTTCTCTTTGATTATTATTGGGGCCACAGTATTTATTGTATTGCAAAACGAAAGGTTTAGTGGGGCAACAAAAGTTGTATCTACCGAAATCAATCCGGAAACGACTGAAAGTACTTCTTCAAGAATAATTGTTTATACTACATCATTAGAGATTATTGGTAAAAATTTGTTTATAGGAACAGGACCGGGTGATGCCGATGATGAACTAATAAAAGAATATCATAAAAAAGGATATACAGGTGCCGAAGAAAAGCGACTAAACACTCACAATCAATATTTACAAACGCTACTATCGCTAGGGTTGCCAGGTATTATTCTACTGATTTGTGCTTTTATGTTGCCGGTTTATTTGCACAGAAAATCAAATTTAATGCTAATATTCTTTTTAGGTATTACAGGGTTCAACTTTTTGTTTGAATCAGTCTTGGAAACTCAATCAGGAATAATATTTTTTATGTTTTTTTATACATTATTAAATTATACAAATAAATATAACGACAATGATTCCGTTTTCTCCACCTCGCATTGACGATGATATTATAAATGAAGTAGTTGCAACTCTTAAATCGGGTTGGATAACTACCGGACCTCGTACTAAACAGTTCGAGCAAGAACTTACAAACTTTAATGGAAATAAAAGTACTCTTGCTGTAAGTAGTGCTACAGCTGGTATGGAGTTAATACTTAGGTGGTTTGGTATTGTGCCCGGCGACGAAGTAATAATTCCTGCATACACGTATTGTGCTACTGCTAATGTAATAATTCATTGTGGTGCTACACCAATAATGGCTGACATTAACCCCAATACATTCAACATAGATATAAGTAAAATTGAAAAACTGATTACACCACGTACTAAGGTTATTATTCCTGTTGATATAGCCGGATTACCTTGTGATTATGAGGATATCTTTTCTGTAATTAACTCACACAAGCATTTATTTAAGCCTACAACAGAGGTACAGAAAAAACTTGGTAGAATATTACTGCTTGCTGATGCTGCACATTCGCTTGGAGCAGTTTACAAAGGAAAGAGAACAGGGTCAGTATGCGATATTTCGGTTTTTTCTTTTCATGCTGTTAAAAACCTTACAACTGCCGAAGGAGGAGCCATTGCATTAAACTTACCCAATAGTTTCGACAATAATGATGTTTATAAATATCTAAATATATATTCATTACACGGTCAGAGTAAAGATGCTCTTGCAAAATCAAAAGCCGGAAACTGGCAATATGATGTAATTACTCCCGGATATAAAGCAAATATGACTGATATATCTGCTGCTATTGGGTTAATAGAATTAAAAAGATATCAAAACGATACTCTGCCAAAACGAAAAGAGATATTTAACTCATATTTTAGTATTTTGAAAAAGTATGAATGGGCAGTTTTACCAATCGTAAAAAATGAAGAGATAGAGTCTTCGTATCACGTATTTCTACTCCGAATTAAAAATGCCAGCGAACTAGAACGAAACCAAATTATTCAAGAAATATTTAAGTATGAAGTAAGTGTAAATGTGCATTTTCAGCCATTACCTATGCTTACGGCTTATAAAAATATGGGATACAAAACCGAAGATTATCCAATTGCAATGCAAAATTATAAGTGTGAAATTAGTTTGCCGGTCTATTATGATCTTACGAATGATCAAGTTGAAACAGTTTTGAATGCTGTAATTGAATCTGTTGCAAAGGTTTTGAAAAAATGATTAAACGAGTTTTTGATATTGTTGTTTCATTTTTTGGATTAGTTGTAATACTACCTGTGTTTTTTATAATTGCTATTGCAGTTATTGTCGAAAGCAGGGGTGGAGTTTTTTATCTGCAAAAAAGAGTAGGCAAAAACAATAAAGATTTTAAGATTTTTAAATTCCGCACTATGTACACAAATTCCGATAAAAAAGGACTGCTTACAGTTGGTAGCGATGATAAAAGGATCACAAAAATAGGATTGATATTGCGCAAATATAAACTTGATGAATTGCCCCAACTAATAAATGTACTGATTGGTAACATGAGCCTAGTAGGTCCACGCCCCGAAGTACGTAAATATGTTAACTTATATACTAACGAACAAAAAAAAGTATTGGGCGTAAAACCTGGAATTACCGATCCTGCATCGTTAAAATACAGTAATGAAAATGAGATATTAGCTCAATTTGATGATCCAGAGAAAGTATATATTGAAGAAATCATGCAGGCAAAGCTTAATATTAATCTTGAATATATAAAAACTCGTAGTCTTAAAAGTGATTTTAAAGTTATAATAGATACATTAAAGAAAATTAAGAGACACTAGTAACTAAAATACATTATTTCGATGAGGAATTAAATTTTACAAGCTCTTCCCATTTTATTGCTCCTTTTTGATTGCAAAAACTATTGCCAAATTCTATTGTAAATTTATTAATCATATTGTAATATGATTCCAAGAACTCGTCATTTTTCTCTTTTGCTTTATGTGATAAGGGTTCAATAATTTCTGTATATAATGTAGATTTACCTGAAATAAATTCCCAAAACTTTTGTCCACAATATTTATAATAATACCCTTTGTCAGGATTATTGTTCCTACCATAACAACAACCATTAACAGCAACAATTGAAAGATTTGAATTACTAGTTCTTAAAGTTCTTTGTGCAGTTTTAAAATCAGATATCATTTTTGAAATTTGACTACTATTACCCCAATTGGGACCAGATTTAATATTTACTATATATCTAGTATTATCTTTATCAAACTCTAAGTCAACTCCTACTATTCCGGATTTCCATCCATTATAAACCTTGTGATTAATGAATATTGCAAATCCTTCCAACCAGTCTCCAAATATTGTTTCTTCATTTGATGAAATATGTGCATCAACAATGCTTTTTACGATTTGCTCGGCTGTTAAAACATATT
>JAQVOJ010000005.1 GCA_028702675.1 Bacteroidales bacterium | reverse complement strand
TAACGACAAAGAATTCCACTTCGAGCCACTTCCTGATAAATTAATGAAAATAATAGAGAAAAAAGGTCTTGTTAATTGGATAAACACTGAAAATTGATAAGATTTAGATAATAAACAATTAAAACAAATCCATTAAAGATAAGCTTTGATGGATTTGTTTTTTACTTATAAGGGAACAAACAAAAAGCATTAATCCGGCAAATTCAGAAAGACTTATAATAAAGCAATAATATAGTGAGAAATAATCTTATCTTTTGAAATCACTTATCTTTAGTATCAACACTTTTGATTAAGTTATTGCATAAAAATTTCCAAATACGATAAAATATCAAGGCAGCCATTACACCAAACAAAGCACCTGCAAAAATATCAGAAGGATAGTGAACCCCTAAATAAATTCTACTATAAGAAACAATTATAGCCCACAATATAATAGCGATTGTATAGTATTTATTTTTAATAAATAAAGCCGAAATCAAAGCAAGTCCGAAACTATTTGCAGCATGACCTGAAAAGAAGCCATAAACTCCCCCTTTATAGTTATTTACAATATGTACCAGATGAGAGATGTCGGTATTATGTGTAGGTCTAAAACGTTCTACTGCATATTTAACAAAATTTGTTACTTGTTCTGTAAAAATATAAGTAAAAATTATTACTAAAATAGGCAACCATGCATGTTTTTTATATTTTCTAATTATTAAAACTAAAATAACTGTTACAACCGGAAGCCAAAACCAATGTGAAGAAATAAAAAACACAATCTGGTCTAAACCATCTCGGTTTAAGCCATTTAAGAAAAGAAATAATTCTTTGTCTATATTTTCCAAATATTTAAATATCGAAATCAAATGATTGTAGTTTTTGCCATAGAATATCTTTCAGATTGTTCAATCCCTTGTGAGCCACAGAGGATATAAATATATGTGTAATATCTTTTGGTAGTTCCTTTTTTATTAATTGTGTAAGTTCATCGTCTAATAAATCAGATTTTGTAATAGCAAGAACTCTTTGTTTATCTAAAAGTTCTGGATTATACCTTTTAAGCTCATCGAGTAAAATTGCATACTGTTTTTTTATACTTTTGCAATCGGATGGTACCATGAACAGAAGAACAGAGTTTCGTTCTATATGCCTTAAAAACCTATGACCTAGTCCTTTTCCTTCGGCTGCACCTTCAATTATACCAGGTATATCAGCCACTACAAAAGATTGGTTATCGCGATACGAAACAATTCCAAGATTAGGTCTTAAAGTTGTAAATTCGTAATCAGCGATTTTGGGTTTTGCAGCAGAAATTACGGACAACAAAGTTGATTTACCTGCATTTGGGAAACCAACTAAGCCGACATCAGCTAAAACTTTCAGCTCCAAAATTATCCACATTTCGATTGAAGGTATTCCGGGTTGAGCGTATCTAGGAGTTTGATTTGTAGAAGATTTAAAATGGTTATTACCAAGTCCACCTTTTCCTCCTTCGAGGATAATTACCTCTTGACCGTCTTCGGTAATTTCGGCGATTATTTCGTTAGTTTCAGCAATTCGTGCAATAGTTCCTAGTGGCACTTCAATAATTTCGTCTTTACCATTAGCGCCTGATTTTAATGCACTACTTCCCGCTTGTCCATGTTCAGCAAATATGTGCTTATGATATTTAAGGTGTAAAAGCGTCCAGAATTGTTGATTACCTCTTAAAATAATATGTCCTCCTCTTCCACCATCTCCACCATCGGGACCACCTTTAGGGACGTATTTTTCGCGACGCATACTCCTCGAACCTGCTCCGCCTTTGCCCGAACGGCAAAAGATTTTCACATAATCAACAAAATTTGAATTTCCCATTAGTTAATTATTTTATCAATTACATCGCAAATTTTAGTAAACACTACTTCTATTGTTTCGTTACCACTAATTTTATATAATACATCTTTTTTATCGTAATACTCAATTAAAGGGAGGGTTCGTTGATTATATATTTCGATTCTATGCATAATAACTCCCAAATCAGCATCATCGGCACGTTTACTAACTTTTGCACGTGCCAGCAATCTTTCAATAATTATATTTTTGTCAACATCAAGCAGAATAAATCCCGACAGGTTTGCATTTAATGAGTTAATCATTTCGTCATACATTTGAGCTTGCACAATAGTTCTAGGGTAGCCATCGAAAATAAATCCCTTAGCTTCTTGATTCTCTTGAAGAAATTCTTCAATAATTCTTTTGGCAACATCGTCGGATACAAATTCACCGTGTTCTATTTTTGTTTTTGCTAATCTTCCTAATACAGAACCTTTGTTAATAGCATCGCGTAACACTGCACCAGTTGAAATATGTGTTAGCCCGTACTTTTCGGCAATTAGTTGAGCCTGAGTACCTTTACCTGAGCCGGGAGGTCCGGCAATTACTAAATGTATCATAACATAAAATTATAAAAAAAAGCGGCTCAGTTGTTATAATTGAGCCGCTTTTAAAAAATATTTCAATATTTTATTTAACAATCTCTTTGAATGTAGGATCATCGAAATACATATGGAATTCCATATCTTTAGCTGCATAAGATTTTAAGACTGGGTCTTTACCACAAGCATTACGGAGATTATTCATAACCTCATCTTTATTTGCTTTACGAGCATAAGCAATAGCCTTTAGGTAATAATTTTTAGGATTATCATCGGTAGCACAATCAACAGCAGCAATAGCTCCATCTGTGTCGCCGTTTAATAATTTAGCAAGACCGGCATTGAATGAACAATCGTCTCCAAAATAGTCAACGGCTTGTCCATAAACACCTTTTTTAATATTAATTATACCAAGGCCGTAACTAGCTTCGTTTACACCAGTAGCTGTTTCAAAATATTCCATAGCAGCTTCTATATCATTCTCTAATAATGCAACATTACCGAGGTTATTAGCAACTGTAGCATTAGCATCTAAACTTTTAGCTTTTTCTAAAGCTGTTTTAGCTGCATCAATATTATTTAATTCGTATTGTATTACCCCAACATTATTGAAACCTCTCCAGTCTTTGTTGTATTTTTCGGTATAAGCTGTATAGATTTCAAGTTTTTTGTTTAGGTCTTCGTATAATGTAGCAACATACAGTAGCTCTTCTTGTGTAAGGCTATCAGTATCGTTTTCGTAAAGTTCTTTAATTTCATTATCTGAATGACCAATTAATGTAATGTTAACAGCTATTTCGGAACGGCGAAGTTGTGGGTGAATAACATCTTCTAGTTCATCGAATGTTTTAGTCATTTTTCGTAATTCTTCTTCTCTTTGAGCAGGATCGCTATGCATTTGAACAACACGTAAAATCATATCTTTTTCGGCCAAATCAGATTCTTGAACCATTTTTTTGAATCCGTCCCAGTCTTCAACGGTTGTTTCAGCTTCAATAAAATCGTCATTTTCTGCTTCTTCTACTTCTTTAAGCTTTTTGTCAAGCATACCTTGAGCTGATTTTGCTCTATCTCCCGATACTTTTGTGTTAATTTCTTGAGAACCTTCAGGAGAAGCATAAGCTTTTACTTCAATATTGTTAAATTCTCTACGTTCGTTTTCGTTAGCAATTTTGATATAATCTTCTAAAGCTTTAACATCATCTTTAGTAAGTTCTGAATGTTTTATGTTTCCTTGATTTTTATCGTAATAAATTACTGCTAATTGTTTATCAGCAATATCTTTTACGAATTTATCATCACCTGCTTTAGTCTTTGAGTAAGTTTCAACTAATTTAGGAGTAGCAACAACACCTTTAGCAATTGGTTCGGGATCAAATTCTACTTCTTTACTGCCTTTACTTGCTTTAATTCTAATCTCTAAAGTTGACACCATCATTTCATCAACAAAGTCAAACTTATCTGTATAAGAAAATTGTCCACCTGGTTGATACTGAATTACTGTACCATTACCTTCGATTTTTTCTCCTTGAACATAAACAGGAGATAAAGCTTTTTCTCCACCTTCGTAAACGAGAACCGGAGTTACTTCGGCTTGAACTTTTTTGTTAAAATATTTTTCGGGAAATTGTCCTGATATTTTAACTTCAACTTCTCCGCCGTGCATTTCTAAAACTTCGGGTTCTATTTTGTAATTAATATCCTCGGCATCTTCCATCATCTTTTTAAGTCCGTTACATGATGAAAATGAAAATACCAGCGCAATGGCGATAAAGATGTAAAGCACTTTTTTCATAATTGTATAGTTTTAATAAAATTTATAATTCTTAAATACTTTAATTTGTAAATATACTGCAAAAATAATAATGTTTTTTAATAATAAAAACACTAAAACATAACTTTCTCAATATTTATAATGTAACTCTGTTAATTCCAATCTCGTAAGTTTTATTAAAAATCACATCCAACAAGGTTTTATAATCAGTCTTATTGCACACGAAATCAATGTTTTCGGCATTTATTACTACAACAGGAAACTCATTTTGTTGTTTAAAATAAGTAAAATATCCTTCTTGAATATTTTTAAGATATTTTGCTGAAATATTGCTTTCGTAGTCTCGTCCTCGTTTATAAATTTGTTTAATCAGTCGTTCTGTACTAATATTTAAATAAACATATAAATCCGGTTTAGGGAGACGAGCATATACAATATCAAAAAACTGCCGATATAAAATTAGTTCATCATCTTTAAGTGTATTTTGTGCAAATATTAGTGATTTATTAAAATAGTAGTCGGCTACAACTAAATTTGAAAAAATATCCGGCATGCTTAAATCACTTTTGAGCTGATTATATCTGTCGGCAAGAAAAGACATTTCTAGGGGGAATGCGTATTGATCAGGATTTTTGTAAAATTTTGGTAAAAACGGATTATCGGCGAAACGCTCAAGTACAAGTTTTGCATTACGATCTCTTGCTATCATCTTAGATAATGAGGTTTTACCTGCACCAATATTTCCCTCTATAACTAAAAATCTTAACATGCGGGTAAAAATAAGTAATTCCCACAAAACTTATGGGAATTACTTCTAAAATATTTTTTTTATGATATAATATTTACAATTAATTGAATAATGGAGTAAATTTTAAATTATAAAAAGTAAATGCATATAAATCTGCATATTCTTGAATAACTTTATCGGTTGGTTTTCCGGCTCCATGACCTGCTTTTGTGTCAATTCGTATTAAAGTAGGAGCTTCTCCTGTATGTTTTTCTTGTAAGCTTG
Source organism: Bacteroidales bacterium (assembly GCA_028702675.1). Taxonomy (GTDB): domain Bacteria; phylum Bacteroidota; class Bacteroidia; order Bacteroidales; family ML635J-15; genus JAQVOJ01. Next base: position 53,090 of record JAQVOJ010000005.1, on the reverse strand, counting down.
CAATATATTTAAAAGAATGAGCAGGAACAACTCTGTCGTCGTGATCGGCAGTTGTAACTAAAACGGCGGGATAATCTATATCCTTTTTAATATTATGCAAAGGAGAATAGGCATATAAGTATTCGAACATTTGTTTACTATCCTCACTAGTTCCATAATCTGTTGCCCAATATCTACCAATAGTAAACAAGTGATATCTAAGCATATCCATTACCCCAACAGCGGGAAGTGCTACGGCAAACAATTCAGGTCGTTGATTTACAACAGCACCGACCAATAATCCACCATTAGATCCACCCTGGATTGCCAATCTTTCGGGATTTGTATATTCTTTATCGATTAAATATTCAGCAGCAGCAATAAAGTCATCGAATACATTTTGCTTTTTCGTAAGAATTCCAGCTTTGTGCCATGTTTCACCATATTCTCCACCTCCACGCAAATTTGGCATTGCAAAAACTCCACCTTGTTCTAACCAAGTCAATCTAACTACACTAAAATAGGGTGTTAGAGAAACATTAAAGCCTCCATATCCATATAGTAAAGTTGGATTGTTACCATCAAGAGCTATACCTTTTTTATGTACAATAAACATGGGGATTTCTGTTCCATCTTTTGATTTATAGAATATTTGTTTCGTTTCGTAATCTGCTGCATCAAAATCAATTTGAGATTCTTGATAGAGTTCGTATGTATTGTTTGTGATATCGTAGCGATATACAGTAGCAGGAGTTATAAATGATGTTATAGTAAAGAAAGTTTCGGTATGATGACGTTTCCCTCCGAAACCACTAACCGAACCTAATACTGGCAAATCTATATCATATAAATAATTCCCTTCTATATCATAAACCTTCACAACTGAGTGAGCATCAATCATATAGCGGGCTATAATCTTATCATTGAAGATATTTACACTTTCGAGAACACCATCGGCTTCCGCAATTACATCAGTCCAATTTTCAGGTTTATAGTTCTCTGTATCAATAGCTATTAGTTTATACTTTGGTGCATCATAATTAGTTATTACATAAAATTTCCCATCAATGTGGTCTATAACAAAATAATCGTTTTCGAAATCATCTACAACTTTATGAATTTCATCTTGTTCGCTATTTAAAGACTTAAAGTAGAAGGCATTTCCTGAAGTTGATTCGGTAGCAGAAATAATTAGGTATTCATTATCATCAGTAACTCCGGCAGAAAAACCTCTTCTTGGATTATCCAAATCTTCGTAAACTAAGACATCACTAGACTGGGGAGTACCAATTTCGTGATAATAAATTTTACAGTTTTCGTTAACAGCCGACAATTCTTTTCCTTTTTCGGGTGTTGGATATTTGCTATAGAAGAAGCCGTCGTTTAACCAAGAAATTCCTGAAAATTTTACCCACTTGATTTCATCGTCAGTATCTTCTAAGGTTTCAATATTACGCACATAAATTTCTCTCCAATCGCTTCCACCTCTTGAAATTGCATAAGCTATATATTTACCGTCTTCGCTAACGGATGTTGCAGCAAGTGAAACAGTACCGTCGTCAGACAATTCGTTAGGATCAAGCAACATAGTTTCTTCGCCTTCAAGATCGGTTTTATAATACAAAACACTTTGGTTTTGTAAACCATCATTTTTATAATAGAAATATTTATCTCCTTTTAAATATGGAGCCGAAATTTTGGGGTAATCCCACAATTTCGTTAATCTTTCTCTTATTTGATCTCTGAAAGGAATTTGTTCGAGATACCCAAAGGTAACTTCATTTTGTTTTTTTACCCATGTCTCAACTTCAGGTGCTGTATCATTTTCGAGCCAACGATATGGGTCGGCTACCTCAATTCCAAAATAATTATCCACTTGATCAATTTTTTTAGTTTCAGGATATTCTAACTCTATTTTTTTAAATTCCTTGTTTCCACAAGATACTGCAATACTCGCAGTTACAATAATATAGAAGACTTTTTTCATAATTAAACATTTTAATTTTGTGTAAAATTACTAATTAAAACAGGGTATAGTATCAGTATTAACACTAATTTAACAATATAAAAAGTTAAAGTAATGTTCACTAATTTTAATATTTATATAAGTCCAATATTTAAAATAACTAAATAATAACTAGTGTTGCTCGACAACAATTTTTGCAGAATTTAATGAAAAACCATCGTTAAGTATTGCAATATAAATTCCTGGTAAAAGAAAACTAGCGTTTATAATTGAACGTCCTTGAAATATTTTTTTTGAATAAATATTTTTTCCATACACATCAAATATATTTAAATAACCAGACTCACAAGCACTTATGGAAAAACTGTAAGTACTTGAGTTGTAAAGTATTTGTGTTTCACAATTATCAATTTGATTAACCAAATATATAAAATAAATTGACACAAACAACTAAAAACAACTAAAATACAAATACTAATTTACCTGATATACAGTATTTTATTAGCCCCTGCAATTACAGATAATGGAATAAATATAATGTTAAATCTTATCCTGTTTTTTAACAAATAAAAGTTAATAATTATACAAATAAGTTGATAATTATTTTTAGCTAATCTTCAGATTTACTTTGAGTGAATTTCAAAATGTCTATATTTGAATTTCAAAAAATATATATACTTATGAACTTGAAAAATATTTTTTTATTAATAGTCCTTACAGTAATTGCGGCAAATATAACTGCACAGGACGAAACAGCAGATAAAGACATAAAAACAGGATGGAATTTTGGGCTTTTACCCGTAGTATCTTACAACTCTGATCTTGGATTTCAGTATGGTGTTTTAACTAATGTATATAATTATGGTGACGGGAAAGTTTTTCCAAAGTATTATCACAGTATATATGCAGAAGTTAGTAGATATACAAAAGGTTCAGGAATTTATCGTTTGTTTTATGATAGTGAATACTTGATTCCTGGCATACGACTCACTGCCGACCTAAGTTATCTACCGGATCAGGCATTAGATTTTTTTGGTTTTAATGGCTATAATGCTATTTACAATGAAACATGGAGAGACGATACACAACCAGACTCAATCTATAAATCGAGGATGTATTATAAGCACCAACGGAATATTTTACGTTTTAAAGCTGATTTTCAAGGTGGTACAGGGTTAAAAAATTTAAATTGGGCTGTTGGTTACGAATTTATGAATGTAGATATTGGTTCTGTTCCGATTGATAAGCTTAATGAAGGCAAAGATGAGTCAGATATGCTTCCAAATGTAAATGGGCTTTACGATGACTATATTGATTGGGGAATAATTGATGCAAATGAAGCAGATGGTGGCATGCACAATAGCTTAAAATTAGGATTGGTTTACGATACAAGAGATAATGAACCTTGCCCTATGAGCGGAATATGGACAGAGTTAGTATTGTTTAACAGTTTTTCAGAAAGTTTTAATTTTGGGAAATTAGCATTTACTCATAGACAATATTTTACACTTATTCCTAAGAATGTTTCACTTGCATATCGTTTAGGTTATCAAGGGATTGTTTACGGAGAGGCACCATTTTACATGCTTCCTTACATGGTTTATTCGTATATGCCTTCATCAACTATTGATGGTTTAGGAGGTTCCAAATCTGTTAGAGGCATGATAAGAAATAGATTGGTTGCTAAAGGTGTTGCATATGGCAATTTTGAAATTCGATGGAAGCTTGTACGTTTCAACTTTATTAATCAAAAATGGTATTTGGCAATTAATCCTTTTTTCGATGTAGGGCGTACAGTACAAAAATCAGAACTTGACTTATCGGGAGTACCAGACAGTATCAAACAAGATTACTTTAGGACTTCTGATGAGACTTTTCACTTTACTTACGGCGCCGGATTGCATATAGCTATGAATGAAAATTTTGTGATTGCAGCCGAGTTGGGATTTCCTGCTGATAAAAGAGATGGAGGCATGGGTATATATATTGGTATGAACTGGTTGTTCTAAAGGATAGTTTTTGGCATGGTTTTTTGCTTTTTGCTTGCAAAAACACATGCCAAAAACTTATTCTAAGTGTACACTATATGGAACTTAACTTGACTTCTATTTTATCTAAGAATTTAAAAAATTTGAAACATTTTTATTAATCCTATCCTCTATGTTTATCGCATCAGATTTTGCAAATTTTTTACCTATGATTTTCTCGTAAAGTTCAATATATCTGTCTGAAATCTCCTTAATTCTTCTTTCTGTCATTTCAGGAAGTAGTTGATCTTTCTCTCCGGTAAAATTATTTTCGATTAACCACTCTCTTACAAACTCTTTTGACAACTGTCTTTGAGGTTCGTCATTATCAAGACGTTTCTGATATCCGTCTTTATAGAAATATCTAGAAGAATCTGGAGTATGAATTTCGTCTATAAGATAAATTTTACCGTCCTTTTTTCCGAATTCGTACTTAGTATCAACTAATATTAAATCTTGCTTTGCAGCTATTTCAGTGCCTCTTTTAAACAAATCTAATGAGTACTTTTCTAACATAACATATTCTTCTTCGCTTACTAAACCCTGCTTAATAATTTCTTCACGAGAAATATTTTCGTCGTGCTGCCCTTGTTCGGCTTTAGTGGTTGGTGTAAGAATTGGCTGTTCAAAAGCTTGATGCTCTTTCATTCCATTAGGAATATTAACACCACAAATACTGCGTTTACCATTTTTATATTCCCGCCAACTGCTTCCTGTTAGATATGCTCTAACAATCATTTCAACAGGGTATGGCTCACATTTATGTCCAATTGTAACCATGGGGTCTGGTACTGCAATTTTCCAATTAGGTACTATATCTGCAGTATCGTCTAAAAACTTCGCAGCTATTTGATTTAAAACCTGCCCCTTATATGGAATACCTTTAGGGAGTACTACATCAAACGCAGAAATTCGATCTGTAACAATCATTACCAACAAATCATCATTGATATTGTAAACATCGCGAACTTTACCGTGATAAACATCTTTTTGAGCTTTAAAGCTAAAGTTTGTTTTTGTTAATGCTTCCATTTTATTCATTGTTTGTTTGTTTATTTACAAAATTATCGTAAGCATCAACAATACTGCTTACTAAACTATGTCTGATAATATCCTCTTTTGTAAAAACAATAAAAGATATTTCGTTAACATTTGCTAAGACTTTTTGAGCTTCAATTAATCCTGAACTTAAGTTCTTAGGTAAATCAATCTGCGTAATATCGCCAGTTACTACAAACTTAGAAAATTCGCCCATTCGCGTCAGAAACATTTTCATTTGTTGAGTAGTAGAATTCTGAGCTTCGTCTAAAATTACAAAAGCATTGCTTAATGTACGCCCACGCATAAATCCTAAAGGAGCAATCTGAATAATTTTTTCTTCAATCATTCTCTCTAACTTTTTGAAAGGTAGCATATCGAGTAATGCATCATAGAGTGGTTGCAAATATGGATCAAGTTTATCTCTAATATCTCCGGGTAAAAATCCTAGTGTATCGCCTACTTCAATTGCCGGACGACTCAATATTATTCTTTGAACTCGACCTTCTTTTAGGGCTTTTACTGCCAGCGCAATTGCAGTATAGGTTTTACCTGTACCGGCAGGACCAATAGCAAACATTAAATCAGCTTTTTGAGAAGCCTTTACAAGTTTTATTTGATTCTTGGTTCTTGCTGTAATAGGTTTACCACTTACATTGTATAATAATACATCAGAATCGCTTTTTAGTTTTTCATTAAAACGCTCGTCGTCTGAATTAAGAATGGTTTTTAATATTTCAGCATTTATGCAATTGTATTTATTATAATACTCGTAAATATTATTAAGCTTATGCTCAAACTCATCAATGTCTTCATTACTTCCAATAAGTTTAATATAATCTTCGCGAGCCACTATTTTAAGCTTCGAGAAATGTCTTTTAAGTAATTGAAGATGCTTATCATTAGTACCATAAAACTGCCGGACATCAGATATATCAATAAGAATACTTTTTTCTGCCATAATGAATTTTAGTGTTTCAACAAAATAGCTAAATTTACAGTTTTAGAATTTCACGGCAAAACAATTAGAATATTTTTATTAAATGGCTGCAACCATAACATTAACAAGCGATTGGCACAAAAACGATTATTATGTTGCAGCTATCCATGCAGCTATTTTATCCAAACATCCTGAAGCAAATATAGTTTCTATTAACAATAATATACAAACATATAGCATTGTGCAGGCAGCTTTTATTTTACGCTCTGTATATAAGTTTTTTGCACCGGGTACAATACATATTATTGGTATAAAGAGTGATGATGGTAAAAATACTGCACACAGTGTAATAAAATACCATGGTCAGTATTTTATTGGTAACGACACCGGTATATTTTCTTTACTTTTTTCTGAACCACCTGAAGAGATAATACTACTACAATCAGAGGGGAATTATTCCGGTTCTAGTTTTCCCGAATTAACAATATTTGCAAGAGTTGCATCTTATATACTTGAAGGTGGTAACATCTCCGAATTAGGTATTAGAGTAAATTCTGTTAAACAATCATCCGGCTTTGTTCCAATTATCGATAATAATAAAATTATAGGGAAAGTTATTTATATTGATTCGTATGGGAATGCAATTACAAATATCTCTAAAACGATATGGGACGAACATATAAACGGGCATAATTTTGCTTTATACATAAATAATATGCGTAATAAAATTGCAAAAATACACTACAATTATTCTGACGTTGGGCAAGGCGATTTAGTTGCAATCTTCAATACTTTAGGCTTACTCGAAATTGCTCAACGAGAGAGTAATATATCTCAGATGTTAAAAATAGATACCAATTCTGAAATTTTTGCAGAAATAATACAACAAGAAGATTCCCTTTTTACATAAGGAAACTCAGTAATATACCAGCACCCACAGCCGAACCAATTACACCACTCACATTAGGAGCCATGGCATGCATAAGTAAATAATTACTTGGGTCTGCTTTAATTCCTAATTCTTGAACCACTCTAGCACTATCGGGAACAGCACTAACACCGGCAGCACCAATCATTGGATTAATAGGATTATCTTTAGGGGAGAACCAGTTCATAAGTTTAGCGAAAAGTACTCCCATAGCAGTTGCAAACATAAAAGAAAGAGCTCCCATTACAAAGATTAATATTGAGTCAGTTGTTAAGAAAACATCAGCTTGAGTAGATGCACCTACTGTAAGACCCAATAATATTGTAATAATATCAATTAATGCATTTCCGGCTGTATCAGCTAATCTTCTAGTTACACCACTTTCTTTTAGAATATTTCCGAAGAACAACATCCCCAAAAGAGGTAATGATGTAGGAGAAATATATGCAGTAAGTAATAGAGCTACTATTGGGAAGATTATTTTTTCAAGTTTAGAAACTGCTCGTGGTGGTCGCATTTTAATTTTTCTTTCTCGTTTAGATGTAAGCAAATTAATAATTGGCGGTTGAATTACAGGCACTAGAGCCATATATGAGTATGCAGCAATAGCTATCGGGCCTATTAAATTCTTAACAGGTTGCCCGTTTGCCATGAGATTTACGCCGTTTGCGAGTTTTGATGACACAAAAATTGCCGTAGGTCCGTCTGCACCTCCAATAATACCGATTGCACCGGCTTCGGGAGGAGCAAAACCAACAGTAAGTGCTAAAAGAAATGTAATAAATATTCCAAACTGTGCAGCAGCACCAAGTAGCATCAATCGAGGTTTAGATATTAGTGATGAAAAATCGGTCATAGCCCCAATACCTAAAAAGATTAATGGCGGATACCAACCTTGAACTACACCACCATATAAAATATTCATTACTGAGCCAGGCTCATAAACTCCAAGCTTAAGATTGAAATCAACAGCCTGAAACATAGGTATATTGCCTATGATAATCCCAACACCAATTGGAATAAGGAGTAAAGGTTCGTAATGAAATCTAATAGCAAGAAAAATAAATATTAATGCTATAAAAATCATAACAAAGTTTCCGGGCATTGCGTTAGCAAAACCTGTAAACTCCCAAAAATTTTGCAAACCGGCGATACTAGCACTCTTATTTTTATACGTAAAGCCATCACTCAGAAGTAATGTTTTCCCTTTAAAAACACCTGTTCGTACACCTAATTCAACAACATCATCTGAACATACATAATTAGATGACATATTATTAGGGTCAGTATTTTTACTATAGTGTACAACTTTTGTTGGATTAAATTCTAAAACAATAACATCGCCCTCGAAGTGCCATTTGCCGGTATATCTTTGTTTGGCAGAGTCCATTTCAAAGGTATTATCAACTTCAAAATTTATAGTTTTCGTTCTCATCACTCTTCTGTCAGACTCTCCTAAAGGATTTGGGATATAACCATCAGAACGATTAACCCATTTGCCACTAGTAAGTTTATCAACATCAATATTGTCGGCATACAATAATTGACTAAATAATAATATGACAATCGAAAAGATTAAACTTTTTCTCATTTTTGTTTTTACTTTATTATAATGTAATTTCTACAAGTGTATCATTCTGTAACACTGTATCACCATCTTTAACTTTAATGCTTTGTACTGTTCCGGCGGTATCCGAAAAAATATTATTTTCCATTTTCATTGCTTCAAGCACAAGTAACAAAGCTCCTTTTTCAATTTTATCTCCTTCTTTAACTTTTACTGAAAGGATAACTCCTGGTAATGGAGCAAAAACCTTACTTACAGCACCATCGCTTTTCATTTTTGTTTCTTTCTTTTCGGGTGCTGGTATTTCTCTTTTTACAATTGTTGGAGTTTTTACTTTTTTGACTTCTTGTTCGAGTTCAACATTATAAGTTGAACCATTTACTTCGAGTTCAGCAATTTTACCTTCAACATTTTTAACATGAACGTCAAAAAGGGTTCCGTTAATTTTAAATTTAAATTTTTTCATTTTTTTATGACTTTAACGTCTGAAATTCATTACATTATATATTTTCGAGTTCCAAGGAGAATACTTCCTTGACTTATGTACCACAGTAAGTTTTCGTTCTTCCTCGTCATGCAGCTCATCAAAATAAAGATGTAGAGCATAAGAAATTGCCGCTGTTAACTCTCCTGTAATCATGTCATCCCACTGATTTTCTTTAACTTCCTCATTAGTATTATTTATTCTTTTTGCTTTCTGTTCTTTTCTTCTCTCTACAAATTCTTTATGTTTTTGTTTTATACCCAAAATGTTAGGCATAAATATAAAAATATAAGATAAGGCTATTAACGAAGCAAAAACTACAATCCATCCAACAATAAATACTGTCCATGCTTCAGGATTTAATGCAGAGAAGTCAAAGCTTATTTGATTTATTATCATAATCATTAATCGTTTTTATAATGGTATATTTCCGTGTTTTTTAGGAGGTCTGGTTTCTTTTTTGGTTTGTAATAAACTCAATCCTCTGATAATTCTGAATCTAGTATTTCTAGGTTCAATAACATCATCAATAAAACCAAATTGTGCTGCTTGATATGGATTAGCAAAGTATTTGCGATATTCTTCTTCTTTATCAACAACAAATTGAGCTTGCTCATTAGGGTCTTCGATATTTTTTATTTCTTTAGCATTAAGAATTTGTACTGCCCCACTGGCTCCCATTACCGCAATTTCGGCAGATGGCCAAGCATAATTCAAATCGGCTTTAAGTTGCTTACAAGCCATTACATCGTGAGCTCCACCATATGATTTTCGTAGAGTAATTGTAATTTTCGGGACTGTTGCTTCACCATAAGCGAACATAAGTTTTGCGCCATGAATAATAATGCCTCCGTATTCTTGGGCACTACCCGGCATAAATCCAGGCACATCTACCAATGTAATAATCGGGATATTAAAAGCATCGCAAAATCTAACAAAACGTGCTGCTTTACGCGATGAGTCCACATCAAGAACTCCGGCTAAGAAATTAGGTTGGTTTGCTACAATACCAACAGCTTGCCCATTAAATCGAGCAAATCCTACAACCATATTTCTAGCATAAGCAGAGTGCACTTCCATAAATTCGCCATTATCTACAATAGCTCCAATAATGTCAAGTACGTCATACGGTTTATTTACATCATCGGGGATAATGTGATTAAGACTATCCTCAATTCTGTCAATAGGGTCTGAGCATTCGAATAGTGGTGATTCTTCTAGATTGTTTTGAGGCAAATATGAAAGCAATTTTCGAAGCATCATCAAGCCTTCCTCTTCGGTTTCGGCAACAAAATGAGTAACTCCTGACTTCACAGAATGGACTTTGTACCCTCCTAAGTCTTCAATAGAGATATCTTCACCAATAACTGTTTTTGTAACTTTAGGACCTGTTACAAACATATAGCTTTGCTGTTCCGACATTAATATAAAATCGGTTAAAGCTGGGCTATAAACAGCACCACCTGCACAAGGACCAAATACTGCTGAAATCTGTGGAATTACGCCAGATGCTTCGATATTTCTTTGAAAAATATCTGCATATCCGGCTAACGAAAGTACGCCTTCCTGAATTCGAGCACCACCAGAATCGTTTATCCCAATTACCGGAGCTCCAACTTTTAGGGCTTCGTCCATTACTTTAACGATTTTGCGTGCAAACATTTCCGATAAGCTTCCGCCAAAAACTGTAAAATCTTGTGAAAATACGTACACAACTCTGCCATCAATAGTTCCATGACCGGTTACTACACCATCTCCTAGAACTTTTTGTTCTTCAAGCTTAAACATATTACAACGATGTGTTACAAACATATCAAACTCTTCGAAGCTGCCTTCGTCAAGTAATAATTCGATACGTTCTCTTGCTGTAAGTTTGCCTTTGGCATGTTGTGCTTCAATTCTTTTTTCACCACCACCCAAACGAGCCATTTCCCGTTTATTGATGAGTTCTTTTATTTTATCCTCAAATGCCATAATAAAATTTATAAATATTTATTTGTTTTTATCTTCACATAATTCTGTTAACACACCATTAGTTGATTTTGGATGTAGAAACCCGATACTAAGCCCTTCTGCTCCATTTCGTGGGGTTGTATCAATCAATTTAACACCTTTTTCTTCTGCATTTTTCAAACTATCCTCAATATTTTTTACAGCAAAAGCAATATGATGCATTCCTTGCCCTTTTTTTTCAACAAATTTTCCAATTGGTCCATCTGGTGATGTACTTTCTAATAATTCGATTTTGGTATCACCAACTTTAAAAAAAGCTGTTCGCACTTTTTGGTCTTGAACCTCTTCAATACCATAGCATTTGAGTCCCATTACATTCTCATAAAATGCAATACTTTGTTCTAAATTTTCAACCGCAATGCCAATATGTTCGATATGCGTTACTTCCATAATTTACTCCTTTTGTATAAATAGGTGCAAATGTAAGTAAAAGCATTGGAAATTCACTACAATATTTTGCAATAAAAAACATGTTTTTCAATAGATTTTTTAAAGGATTACAAAAAATTATCTTGTAAAATAATTTTTATCAGGATCACATATTATTTACTAACTTCCTTAATTGCTCCTTCAAGAGCTTCATCCAACAAGTTTTGTGGTACAGGTTCGATAAAATTATCCTTCATTAGGTGATGAGTGAGGTTTCTGGCATAATCGATGTCTTTTTTAGCTTTAATAAACGCTTCATTCCAAGTTAAGGATTCTCTAGCTACACCATCTTTAATAGCTTGCATAGCAACATCGGCAGCCTCCTGTGGAAATACGGCGCTTTCGTCCATTTTAGGGATAATATTATCAGCGTTTATTCCTCTTTTCTCGGCATAAAGAGCAAGAGATTTAGCTGCAGCAATAGCCATATTATCGGTTATTTTTTTTGCTCTAACCATTAAAGCTCCTTTAAGAATACCTGGGAATCCTAAAGAATTATTCACTTGATTTGGGAAATCGCCTCTACCTGTTGCAACTATGTAGGCACCGGCTTTTTTAGCTGCATAAGGATATATTTCGGGAACAGGATTAGCACAAACAAACACAATTGATTTATCTGCCATACTTGATATCCATTCAGGTTTTACAGTATCTGGTCCTGGTTTTGACAATGCAATCAAGACATCTGAACCTTTTATTGCATCGGCAAAATTTTCTATTTTGTTGGGATTTGTTTTTTTACATAATTCCCATTTTCTATAGAATTCTTTGTTTTGTTCAATATCGTCTCTGTCTTTATGTAAAGAAGTTTTTGAATCAAACATTATTATATTAGTAGGTGTAGCTCCAGCTGCGATTAAAAGTCTGGCAATAGTAGTATTTGAAGCTCCTGCACCAAGAAAAGTAATTTTAATATTATTGATTTCTTTATTTACAATTTTCAAAGCATTAATTAAACCTGCCAAAGTAACAGAAGCCGTACCCTGTGCGTCGTCGTGCCATACGGGGATATCACATTTTTCACGTAAGGTATCTAAAACTTTAAAGCAATTAGGTTGAGAAATATCTTCGAGATTAACAGCACCAAAACTAGGTTGTAACATTTTAACAAAATCAATAATTTTATTGGGGTCTTTTTCTCCTTTACTATTAGTACTATCAACACAAAGAGCTACTGCATCAACACCACCTAAGTACTTCATTAAAAATGCTTTACCTTCCATAACACCTAAGCCTCCGGGCGGAGTAACATCACCATCTCCCAATACTCTTGTAGAGTCACTCACAACGGCAACCATGTTACCACGATTTGATAAATAAAACGATTCATTATTATTATCGCGAATTGAAGTTGAAATTTTTGATACACCCGGTGTGTACCATACATTGAACCAATTGAATCCCGGCACAGGAGCTTTCGGGATAGTTTGTATTTTTCCGCCATAAAACGAATGTGCAGAATAAGCAAGGTTTTTCAAAAATACTGTTTTAGCTTTAGCTATTTGTTCTTGAGTAAAGTCTTCGGGAAAAACATTATCAAGGTTACTTAAATCAAGTTTTATTTTTTCCATATAATAATTTTCATTTATTTGTTTTCTGCAGCAGCTTTATGGAAGCCAGCACGAATAAATTCACGATTAAGCCTCGCTATATGAGTAAGGCTAATACCTTGAGGGCATTCGGCTTCGCAATCGCCTGTGTTAGTACAAGAACCAAAGCCAAGTTCATCCATTTTCATTACCATATCCCAAGCTCGTTTTAATCCTTCGGTTTTTCCTTGTGGCAATAAGGCAAACTGGGAAACTTTTGCAGCTACAAATAACATAGCAGAAGAATTTTTGCAAGCAGCTACACAAGCGCCGCAACCAATACATGCAGCAGCATCAAATGCCTCATCTGATTTATCCTTTGGGATTTTTATGGAATTAGCATCAGGAGCTGAACCAACATCAGCATTTACAAAACCACCTGCAGCCATAATTTTTTCAAAAGCACTTCGATCAACAATTAAATCCTTAATTACCGGAAAAGACTTAACCCTCCATGGTTCTACTACAATTGTATCACCATCTTTGAAAGCTTTCATATTAAGCTGACATGTTGTAATTTCGGTACCGGGTCCATGCGGTCTTCCATTTATAACCATACTACAACAACCACATATACCTTCTCTACAGTCATGGTCAAAGGCAACCGGGTCTTTATCTTCTTGAATTAATTTTTCGTTTAAGGAATCCATCATTTCAAGGAAAGTCATATCTCTTGACACATTTTCTATATAGTATGTCTCAAATTTACCTTTTTCTTTAGGTAATCTCTGCCGCCAAATTTTTAAAGTAAGTTTCATAATACGCTTTATTTATAACTACGCTGTGTAACTTTTACATTTTCGAATACCAACTGTTCTTTATGCAATTTCGGTTCTTTTCCGTCTCCTGTATATTCCCAAACTGCGACATACGAATAATCTTCATCATTACGCAAAGCTTCTCCTTCGGGAGTTTGATACTCTTCTCTAAAGTGAGCTCCGCAAGATTCTTTTCGATTAAGAGCATCTCTAATGAGCAATCTACTAATTTCGAAAGATGCAGCTAATCGCAAGGCTCTTTCCAGACTTTGATTTATTGTTTTTGTATCACCGGTAATTTTTAAATCTTTATAAAACTCTTCTTCCAACTTTGTTACTTCCTCAAGTCCTTTTAGTAGCCCATTTTCATTTCTAGCCATTCCACAATAATCCCACATTATTTTACCAAGTTTTTTATGAAATGTATGAGCAGAAGTATTGCCTTTGATACTCATCAAGTTATCAATTTTATTTTTCACTTCTTTTTCGGCTAAATCGAATTCAGTAGTATCAGTTGAAATTTTGCCGGTATTAATTTCGTCTGCCAGATAGTCTCCAATAGTATAAGGTAAGATAAAATATCCATCGCAGGAACCTTGCATTAAAGAACTAGCCCCCAACCGATTAGCACCATGATCTGAGAAATTTGCTTCACCAATTGCATAAAGTCCAGGTACAGTAGTCATTAGGTTATAATCTACCCATAAGCCACCCATAGTATAATGACCGGCAGGATAGATTTTCATTGGTTGTGTATATGGGTCTTCACCAGTAATTTTATTATATAAGTCAAAAAGATTACCATATTTATTTTTAATTGTTTTTTTCCCTTGTGCCTTAATGGCATCTGAGAAATCTAAATAAACAGCATAACCTGTTTCGCCCACCCCAAATCCTGCGTCACACCTCTCCTTAGCAGCACGTGAAGCAATATCCCGTGGCACTAAATTTCCAAATGCTGGATATCTGCGTTCTAAATAATAATCACGTTCTTCGGCAGAGATTTCATTAGGATGACGCTTATCGCCTTTGCCTTTGGGCACCCAAACTCTTCCATCGTTACGTAATGATTCTGACATTAAGGTAAGTTTTGATTGATAGTCGTTTAATTGCGGAATACATGAGGGGTGTATTTGAATAAAACTCGGATTAGCAAAAAAGGCTCCTTTTTTATATGCTGCATAAGCTGCTGCACCACTAGAATTAACTGCCAAAGTTGACAGGAAATAAATTGTACCATATCCTCCTGATGCTAGTACAACAGCATGTGCAGAATACCTTTCAATTTCTCCGTTAATTAAATTTCGGCACACAATTCCTCGTGCTTTTCCATCAATTTTTACAATTTCCAGCATTTGCCTACGAGGGTACATTTTAACTGTACCTTTAGCTTCCTGTCTTTTTAGAGCATTATAGCTTCCGAGCAAGACTTGCTGCCCTGTTTGCCCTTGAGCATAAAAAGTACGTGAAACTTGCACTCCCCCAAAAGATCTCGTAGTAAGGTCTCCACCGTATTCGCGAGCAAATGGTACTCCTTGAGCAACCAATTGGTCTATTACAGCATTACTCACTTCTGCGTCGCGATAAACATTTGCTTCTCGAGCCCTAAAGTCTCCACCTTTTATCATATCATAAAAAAGTCGATATACCGAATCGTTATCGTTACGGTAATTTTTGGCAGCATTAATACCACCTTGAGCAGCAACAGAATGCGCTCTTCGAGGTGAATCTTGATAACAGAAAACTTTAACATTATATCCCATTTCGCCAAGGCTTGCAGCAGCAGCAGCACCGGCAACTCCTGTACCAATCATTATAATATCCAGTTTTTTCTTATTTGCCGGGCTTACTAATTTTAATGAGTTCTTATGATTTGTCCACTTTTCCGACAAAGGTCCATCAGGAATTTTTGAATTTAATACAGTCATATATTTATTTTATTTTGTACAATTTAAATCATTGATTTTATCATTACAAATAAGGGGATAAATGCAAAACCACCTCCGAGAATAATAGAAACGAATATCCCAAAACCATTAAAGATTCTTCTCCATTTTTTATTACTCCATCCTAGAGTTTGAAATGCAGACCATACTCCATGATATAGATGTAAGCCAAGTGCAATAGCTCCAACAACATAAAGAGCAACTATCCATTTCCAACTAATAAAAGCTGATGTAACCAAAGCGTATGCATTTTCAACTCCATTTGAATCGTGGGCAAGTAAGGGGTCGCCTGTAAACTTCATTTTCCAGAAAAAATTAGCTAAGTGAATAACTAAAAAAACAATTATTAAAGTGCCAAGAATATACATATTACGCGAAACCCATTTACTTGTAGAATTATTTTTTCTTATTTTATATCTTTTAAAACCTATATTATTATTGTCTCTTTTAATTTGATTTTGTAAAGTTATCATACTTGCCCACCACAAATGGATAATTAATCCAGCAGCAAGAATAGGTTCAACTATTTTAATGATAGGATTAGTAGTCATAAAGTGAGCAGCATTGTTAAATAGTTCTCCAGAACTATCGAAAACTATCATTGAATTAACAGCAAGGTGCACCAATAGGAACAATATTAGGAATAATCCTGTAATGCTCATTATAAATTTTTTGCCTATTGACGATTGAATAAAATTACTCATACTTTATATTTTAATTATAAATTATCTAACTATTCTTTTGCCCACTTTTTTTTACCCTCAACATAAAGATCATTGCCATAACAATCGTTAATAACAACCACTGGCAAGTCTTTAACTTTGAGTCTTCTTATAGCTTCTGGTCCTAATTCGGGGAATGCAATTACTTCTGCTTCTATAATTTTTTTTGAAATTAAAGCTGCTGCTCCACCTGTTGCACCAAAATAGACACCTGTATATTTTTGTAAGCAGTTAATTACATTTTCGCTTCGCGAACCTTTTCCAATCATTCCTTTCATTCCTACTTTCATTAAATCTTCGACGTAAGGGTCCATACGATAGCTTGTTGTTGGTCCGGCTGCACCAATTACCTGCCCGGGTTTAGCTGGAGAAGGTCCTACATAATAGATTATGCTACCTTTTATATCAAAGGGCAAATCCTCTCCGTTTTTCAATAAATCGACTAAATTTTTATGTGCAGAATCTCTGGCAGTATATATATATCCTGAAATTTCGACTGTATCTCCAATCTTTAACAGCTTTACTTTTTGGTCATTAATTGGTGTTTCGATTTTTATACTCATTCCTTATATTATTAAATAATTACAGTTTTAACTCTTGCAGCATGACATTGAATATTTACCGCAACAGGGAAAGTAGCAATATGTCTCGGGAATTCTTCGATAAACAGTTCAAGAGCCGTTGTATTTCCACCAAGCCCTGCAGGGCCTATTCCAAGTTTATTTATTTCTTTTAGCCATTCTGTTTCGAAGCTTGCAATAGTTGGATTAGGGTGCCTTTGTCCTAATTCTCTTGTAATTGCTTTTTTTGCCAAGTAAGCAACATAATCGAAAGTACCTCCTATGCCTACCCCTACTATAATTGGTGGACAAGGATTAGGTCCTGCTATTTTTACTGTTTCTACCACAAAGTTTTTAACTCCTTCAACACCATCTGCCGGTGTCATCATTTTTAAACGGCTCATATTTTCGGATCCACCTCCTTTAGGCAAAAGAGTTAATTTAACTTTATCTCCTTGCACAAGATGTGTGTGAATAATTGCAGGAGTATTATCACCGGTATTTTGGGGTTCAGTAATAGGATTTGCAACTATAGACTTTCGTAAGAATCCGTCAGTATATCCTTGAGCAACACCTTTATTTATTGCTTCATTAAAATCTCCACCCACAAAATGTACATCTTGACCAATATCTGCATATACAACAGTAAAACCGGTGTCTTGACAAATTGGGATTTTTTCAGTTTTGGCAATTTCAATATTTTCTAATAGTTGTTCCAAAATTTCAACACCTACCGGAGAAGCCTCTGTTTTAAGTGCTTTTTGTAAGGATTTTACTAAACCATCATTTGCTATTGTACTCGCCTCAATCGACAAATACTTAACAACTTCGGTAATTAATTCAAGATTCACATCCCTCATAGACAATACTTATTATTTAAAAAATCTAAAGTAATGCTTTATTGCCTAAAAGAAAAGGTAAGACGGGCTATTAATTTTGTTTTACAACATATTCTCAATTTTTATGTATAATTATCATTTTTTTATTATTTTATTTTTTTTTTAGAATATGCTTTATTTCATTCAAGGACAATCCTATTTCAGCTGCAGAATCAGCTACACGTACACCAGCTTTTTTTAACGCGTCAATTTTTTCTTTTGCTGTCCCCTTACTTCCTGCAATAATTGCACCTGCGTGTCCCATTCTTTTACCTTTAGGTGCAGTTTGGCCGGCAATAAAAGCTACAACGGGCTTTTTAATATTATTATTGATATACTCTGCTGCTTTAATTTCGAGGTCTCCTCCAATTTCTCCAATCATTACCATTGCATCAGTTTGCTCGTCTTTTTCAAATAATTCTAACAAATCGATAAAAGAATATCCAATAATTGAGTCTCCACCAATCCCAATAGCCGTAGATATACCAAAACCTGCATTTACAATTTGGTTAGCAGCCTCGTAAGTTAAAGTTCCTGATTTTGAAATAAGACCTATCCTACCTTTTTTAAAAACAAAGCCTGGCATAATTCCAATTTTAGCCTCATCAGCGGTAATAATTCCAGGGCAATTAGGTCCAATTAACGAACATTGTTTATTTTTTAGAAACTGTTTTACCATAATCATATCTTTAACAGGAATGCCTTCGGTAATACACACAACAAGCCTAATACCTGCGTCAGCAGCCTCCATAATACTATTAGCTGCAAATGCCGGAGGCACAAAAATCAAACTAAGTTCTGCACCTGTAGCTTTAACGGCCTCTTCAACAGAATTAAACACCGGTTTATTTAGATGCAGAGCACCGCCTTTACCAGGTGTAACTCCACCAAGTATATTTGTACCATATTCGATACACTGCTGTGCATGGAAAGATCCTTCTTTCCCTGTAAATCCCTGTACAATTACTTTAGTATCTCTATTAACAAGTATGCTCATGATTATGATTTTTTTACAATTTCTACTGCTTTTTCGGCTCCTTCGTTTAAGTCTTGTGCTGAAATTAGCTGTTTTATACCAGATTTTTTTAATAATTCAGCTGCTTCTTCAGCATTAGTTCCATCTAATCTTACTATTACAGGAACATCAATATTAATATTTTGAGTTGCCTCAATAATACCATTAGCAATTCTATCGCAGCGAACAATTCCACCAAAAATATTAATAAATAATGCCTTGACATTTTTGTCTTCAAGGATAATTTGCATCCCTTTAGCTACAGTTTCAGGGCTGGCTCCACCACCAACGTCAAGAAAATTTGCAGGTTCTCCACCTTTATGCTTAATTATATCCATTGTTGCCATTGCCAATCCGGCACCATTTACCATACAACCAACATTCCCACTTAGCTTTATATAATTCAAAGAATATTTTGCTGCTTCAATTTTGGCAGAGTCTTCTTCGGATAAGTCTCTCATTTTAGCCACATCTAAATTTCTATACAATGCGTTATCATCAAAGCTCATTTTTGCATCTAATGCAATTAGTTTATCATCTTCGATTAATGCTAATGGATTTATTTCTACTAAATTAGCATCTTTTTGCATATATGCTTCATATACGGCCAAAGCAAATTTTACGAATTGTTTTACTTGATTATTGTTAAAACCAAGCTTGTAAGCCAAATTTCGAGCTTGAAATTCTTGAAGTCCAAAAAGGGGATCAATTACCAACTTAAATATTTTTTCAGGAGTTTCTTCTGCAAGCTTTTCGATTTCAACACCACCTTCTGCAGAAGCCATAATCACCGGCTTTTCTAAAATTCTATCAAGAGTAATTCCGAAATAAAATTCCTTGATAATCTTCGCTCCCGATTCTATATATATAAGATTTACATGTTTACCTTTTGTCCCCGTTTGATGAGTTACCAAATTCATCCCTAAGATTTCCTTAGCATACTTATATACTTCGTCAAAATTCTTTGCAATTTTAACTCCCCCACCTTTACCTCTGCCGCCGGCATGAATTTGTGCTTTTACAACAAAAACAGAAGACTTAAGCTTTTTAGCAGCTTCAACAGCCTCTTGTGTAGTAGAAGCGACATAGCCATCTAACACAGGTACACCGTATTCCTTTAAAATTTGTTTTGCCTGATATTCGTGAATATTCATAATTGTTGTTTTATATTAACACACACTTTTTAAAAATAAAAATATAATAATTTAACAATCTTATCATTAAACATTTAATTTAATCATTTAAATACGAACAAACTTAAATAAAATAAACCAAAAGTTAAAAGCTACATGCCATTAAATTTTAACATCAATAATAATATGTTAAAAAAAAATAATATATTTAAGGCTAAATTTTAATAAGTCAAGACAACTAACTTATAAAATTCACGTCTAAAAACCGAAAAGTGTAATTATGGACCTGAGCAGCAGTGAAAATGTTGATAGAATAGTACAGGGTTGTATCAGGGGCGACAACAACTGCCAAAGACAGTTATATGAGGCTGTTTACGGCAAAATGCTAGGTCTTTGTTTAAGGTACGCATCAGATCGTGAAGAAGCTAAGGACTTGTTACACGACGGATTTATTAAGGTCTTTGAAAAGATGAATAATTTTAAGCACACAGGTTCTTTCGAAGGTTGGATACGAAGAATAATAGTTAATAATGCTATTGACTATTTTAGAAAGAATAAAAAGATGTATTTTGAATTTGAAGGAGAACACAAATTTAGTCGCTTAGAAGATGATTCAGACAATGAAATTGAAGAGATGAAAATAGCCAAATTAAAAGCAGAACGAATTATTGAATTAATTCAAGAACTTACACCAAGCTACCGAACCGTATTTAATCTTTATGTTGTAGAAGATTATTCGCATAAAGAAATTGCAGAGATGCTTAATATAAGTATAGGTACATCAAAATCAAATTTAGCTAAAGCTAAAGCAAAATTAAAATTATTATACGAAAAATATTACGAAAATAGTGATGAATAAATTTGAAAAAGAAATAAGAAATAAATTAGAAAACTACAATGCACCTGTAAGCAGTGGTGCATGGGAAGAATTTATTTCTAAAACACATAAACCAACAAGCTGGGGATATAAGCATTGGATTATCAGCAGTATTACTGTTGCTGTTATTTCTATTGTTGCATTTGTTGTAATCGACTCAATCAATAACAAAACAATATCAGAAGAAAAACAACAAAATCAACAAGAAAATATCAATTTAAGTTCAGAAAACGAAAAACCTATAATTAAATCTAATGATTCAATATCAAGCGAAAATAGCAACTCTACCGATAATAATAATACCACAACATTTGTAGAGAATAATAATACAAGCAATTTACAAAAGAACAACACAGAAAGTACAAATTATACAGTAAATAAAATTACAGAATCCGATTTTGAAGAGGATAATAATATTGAGGATAATACAAGTATTAATTCACAAGAGAGCGGTTCAGAAGAAAATAATTTAGCAGACAAGCTTTCATTTGATATAGAATCTATTAGATCAAATATTAATATAATAAATCAATGTGTGCCAGGCTTAGTTGAGTTTGAAGTGGAAAATTTGTCTAAAAACATGAAAGCTGTATGGAATTTTGGGGACAATAAACAATCAAATGGGAAAAATATTTCACACACATACGAAAAGCACGGTCTATACGAACCAACTCTCACCATATACGATCAGAACGACAAGGTAGTTAAAACACGTTCATTTGAAATTATAGAAATATTTAATACCCCAGTTTCAGATTTTTCTTTTGATATAAATAATAATTTTTATACTTTTAATAGTTTTTCTGAACAAGAAGTTTTGCATAAATGGGAACTTGATGGAATTATTGAAACTGAACGTTCTTTTGAATATGAGTTTACTAAAGATGGTAGATTTACAGTTAAACACACCGTTATTAATAATCAAGGTTGTAAATCTACATCAAGTAAAATAATAGATATTGAAATAGAGCACAACTATTTTGTTCCAACAGCATTTAGACCATTAAGTAACGGGATTAATGCTGAATTTGGTCCAATTGGCGATTATTTAGAAGATTATACAATTAGAATGCTTATTTTCGACAGAACAGGAAAACTCGTTTTTGAAACAGATAGATTAGATAATTTATGGAATGGTAAAATAAATAATATAGGTGAAATGGCAGAACCTGGTATATATTTATGGGAAATTATTACTATTGACAAATATGGTAATTCAAAAGTTAGAAAAGGACAAGTAAATCTTATAGGTAATTAAAAAATAATATTAGAAACTAAATAAACTACTTAATATGAAAAAGTTTTATATGATTTTAGGATTGTTAGCATTTACATGCTTTAGCTATTCACAAGACGTATTGGAATTTACTTTAAAAAAGCCACTTGGTAATGAATCAAGCATTTATTTTCATGTAAAAGGACTTAATAATGATGAACAGGCAGATGCTATAGTTCAGAGTTTATTAGATGATTCAAAGATTTCATTTGCAAGATATTTTTTATCAAGTCAAGGTAAAGACCGTTTTCATATTCAATGTAGTAATGATATTACTGCCGAATATGTTAGAAATATCCTACTTACTCATAATGTAGATTATGATTTTTCGACAGTTTCAATAAATGGAACTATTGAAAACTCTGCAGCTACTAATATTAGCGATGGAGACCAATTACAAAGAAACGATGTTAACTATCCGGGTTTTCCAAAATATAATGATACAGGAAACAAACAAGATGACAAGAAGGATTATGCAAAACGCAAACAACAATGGGTAGAAGCGAATCCTTTAGAATATCAGGAAATGTTACATGAATTAGATGAAAATCATATTATTGAAATTTCTAAAGAAGATTTTAATAAGTTAGACGAAGAAAAACAAATAGAAGTTTTAAATAACACGAAAAAGTACATTATTAAATAATATAGTCCCAAACTACAAACGCATCTGTAAAAACGAAATAATATGAGAATAAAGCTTTACTACTACTTAATAATTTTATTTTGGCTTAGCATATTTTCGTTAAGTTCAAACAGCATATATGCACAATGTAATAGTGGAACCTCAACTACTAACGCAGGAGCTCTAACTCTACATGAATATTATCAAACAATCAATGTTAATTCAGGAACTCGTTACACTTTTGCAGGAGTTGATTATATGACTTATATATTTACTTTTTGCGAAGGTGGAGGTAGCTACAGCGGCGATACTCAGTTAGAAATATGCGATGCTAGTGGAGCAACCGTTTATGCATATAATGATGATTTTTGCGGTCTTGGTAGTAGCATAACATTTACACCTCCTGCAAATGGCGTTTATAGTGTTGTTATCTACAGATATAATTGTAATACTACCAGCTCATCAATTGGAACAATGGCTTACAGAGTATTAACCCCCCCATCTGAAGCCGACTGTTTAGGTGCATTACCATTATGCGACGTTAGCAATACTCATACTATTTCAGCATCAGGTGAAGGGAATTATACTGATCTGTACGATTTTAACACCAATGATGGGATGGCGGTTAATGTTAACAATTGTCCGAACTGTCTGGTCTCAGGCGAAGATAATAATATGTGGTACACATTTACTGTTGCCTCAAGTGGTTCTTTAGCATTTTTAATTAATCCTGTAAATTCTGCTGACGATTACGACTGGGCATTATGGAGACTATCTTCAAGTGTTACATGCGAAGACTTGATTAATTATAGTGCCAATCCACCTTTAAGTTGTAATTATTGTGGAACTACCGGACCTACAGGATTAGGTTCAGGTTCAACTTCGTGTGAAGGTCCCAATAGCTGTTCAAATTATAATAGTCCACTAACCGTTACTGCCGGAGATACTTATGTTATTAATGTAAGTAACTTTTCTGCCTCAACTAACGGTTATAATATAAATTTTTCGGGAAGTACAGCATCTATTGTTGATAATGATCCAGCCTATATAGACCATTTAATCTATGCTCCATATTGTGGCTCATCATATCTTACTGTTCAGTTTTCAGAAAAAATATGGTGCACCGGTGTTAACGCATCAGACTTTACACTTACAGGTCCAAATGGGACATATACAATAAATGATGTTTGGAGTGACTTTTGTCAAGCCGGTTTAGGTAGTACTTATGGCGACACCTATTATGATGATATTTGGAATTTTGCATTAGGCGATTACTTACAGCACGATGGCACATATACTTTAACTGCCGTAGGTGGAGGAGTTACAGATATTTGTGGAAATTATTCTCCTCAAAGTAGTATTACCTTTACAATAGATGGTATAACAGCAACAGGAGCATATACTGATCCGAGTTGCTATAATGTTAATGATGGAACTATAACAATTAGTGGTGTATCAGGAGGAACTTCTCCTTACAATTTTAATTGGGTAGGACCATCAGGTTTTACATCAACACAACAAAATCTTACAGGTTTAGCTCCGGGTTCTTATACTATAACAATTGGAGACTCAAATGGGTTATGTGAGTGGACAGAGACATTAGTCTTAAATGCCCCGCCCCCTGTTGCGGCAAATGTATCTACTACCAACCCTGGCTGTGCAGGGAATAATGGTAGTATTACGATTACTCCTACATCGGGAGTACCACCATTTACTGTTCAAGCTAACTCAATGACCCAATCAGGGGTTACTGTAAGCCATACGTTTACAAATCTAAGTCCGGGTACTTATAACCTAACACTTACAGACGCAGATGGGTGTGAAAATACTAATAGTGTTACTCTTGTTGCACCGGACATACCTGATGCAACATTTACATATAATGGGAACCAATGCTTTACAGGTCAATCATTCAATTTTACACATACAGGCACTCCTGTACCCAGTGAAAGTTATAGTTGGAATTTTGGAGGTGGAACTCCGGCATCCTCAACTGCACACAACCCTACCGGAATTACATTTAATTCTCCTGGCACACATACTGTAACTTTAACAATTTCTGCAGGGGCAAGTGGCTGTACAGATACTGAGAGTGTTGATATTACAGTTTATCCCGATCCTGTCCCAAGTATAACTACCACAAACGAAAACTGCGGTATTTGTGATGGTACAGCAACTGTAACTACTTCTTATTCGTCATACTCATGGTCATCAGGAGGCTCAGGTATTACCGAGAATAATTTATGTAGCGGTACATATACTGTTACTGTTCAAGATTCTAACGGATGCATTGGCTCCAATACTTTTACAATAAATAGTTCTGGAAGCATACCAAATGCTAATGTTGTTACTACACCCCCTGTATGTCCTGGAGATTGTAACGCTACGGCTACAGTAAATGCAACCGGAGCTCCAAGTTACGCTTATACTTATTCGGATGGAACAACTCCTAATAATCAAAGCACAGGGGGACTGTGTGCAGGTAATTATACTGTTACTGTTGCTGATGCAACAAATCCAGCATGTTACACAATAGAGAATTTCTCAATAAGTGACCCTGCAGGCATGAGCTTAACGATGAGTAGTACAGATGCCACTTGTGGTCTTGCAAATGGTAGCGCATCCGTATCTGTAAGTGGAGGTAGTAATCCATATAGTTATAATTGGTCTAACGGCGGCATTACAGGTACAATTAATAATATTTTAGCCGGAAATTATACTGTTACTGTTACTGATGGAGACGGATGTACGGTAGAAGGTAGTGTAAGCGTAATAGATGGTGGCGTACCATTTTCAATTTCAACATCAGTTGTATCAGATGCATCCTGCAATAATTATTGTGATGGCTCTGCAACTGTTACAGTAACAGGTGGATCAGGACCATTTTCATATACATGGAGTAGTGGAAGTAATCCTAATTCACAGACTGTTACAGGCTTATGCGATGGGACACATTATGTTACAGTGGCAGAAGGTCTATGTCAAGTAAATGCTAGTGTATCAATATCAGAACCCCCAGCAATAACAGCTACGACAAGCACAGTTGGATCACACTGCGGGTTACCTGATGGATCAGCAACAGTAACTGCAAGTGGCGGAACTGTTAGTGGTGATTATTCCTACGAATGGAGTTCAACACCTGCACAATATTCAGCAACAGCTACTAATCTCGTAGCCGGTGTTTATAGTGTTACTGTTGAAGACGATAATGGCTGCACCGAATCATTTAATGCTAATGTTCCTGACTTAGGAGGCGTAAGCGTTAATATAACAACCTTACCTGCTTCTTGTAATGGCTCTACAGATGGGAGTGCAACAGCTCATGTAAGCGGCGGAACTGCAGACTTCACTTACTTATGGAGCACCGGATCGAGTACTACAACACCAGACCTAACTAATACTATAACAGTTGGAGCAGGACCTGTGTCTGTAATAGTAACTGACGCCTCAGGCTGTACAGCACAAGCCAATGCAACAATATCACAACCTCCTGCTCTTGTTTTAGCTGTCGATAATACAACACCAACAACATGTAACGGTGATTGTGATGGTACTGTAACCATTAGTTATACGGGAGGTACACCTCCGGTATCTTATTCATGGGGTAGTGGGAATAATCCTAATGCAGCCACTAATACTAATTTATGTGCAGGCACACATAGTGTAACAGTAACAGATAATAATGCTTGCTCTGCTTCAATAAGTTATTCAATAACTCAACCAGCACCTATTGTATTAAGCACAACCGTAATAGATGCAAATTGTGGCAACAGCGATGGCAGCGCAAGTGTAACAGCTTCAGGTGGAACTGTTGCAGGTGATTATTTATACCAATGGAGTGCCGGCACACCATCAACCAATAGCACAGTTACAGGCTTGAGTGCTGCCGGAAGTCCATATACTGTAATAGTTACCGACGACAACGGTTGCTCACAAACTGCTTCTGTAACTGTAAATGATATTGCCGGGCCATCTGCAAGTATATCATCATATAACGATGTAACTTGTGCCGGATTAAGCGACGGACAAGCAACTGTTTCTGTTGGTGGAGGTACACCCAACTATACTTATATATGGAACACAACACCTCCTCAAACTGCGGTTACAGCTATGGGACTTGGAATGGGCTATTATGAAGTTACTGTAACAGATCAAATTGGTTGTACTACAACTGCAGGAATTACCATTAACGAACCAGGACTATTAACTTTGAACATATTACCTAATGCAATTGATTGTTTCGGAAACTGTAGTGGTGAAGCATTTGCACAAGTTACAGGTGGTACTACACCTTATTCCCCAATTTGGAGCAATTTAAATACTACTTTACTCAATAGTGGACTATGTGCCGGAGACTATTCTGTAACAATAACAGATGCACATGGTTGTACAATTAGTGATGATGTTACTATATTAGAAAACGAACCTATTATTATTACAGGAGATATAACAGAATCAGACTGCGGACAAGCAAACGGTTCAATTGATGTTGATGTAACTGGAGGAAGTACACCTTATTCATATTTATGGAATACTGGAGACTTAACTCAAGATTTATTAAATATTTCAGCTGGCACTTATATAGTTACAGTAACCGACAATAAAGGATGCCAAGCTATATTGAATTTTGCCGTAAATGATATTACAGGACCAGTAGCCACTATAGGTGCAAGTTCAAATGTAAGTTGCTTCGGAGTTTGTGATGGTACAATTACAGTTAATGTAGTTGGTGGCTCAGGAATTTTCCAATATAACTGGAGTACTACACCGGCACAAACTAGTGCAACGGCAACAAATCTCTGTGCAGGCAACTATTCTGTTACTGTAAATGATTTAATTACCGGTTGTATTGCTACAACTAGTGCAACAATCACAGAACCTCTAGCTCTAGCAAGTTTGAGTACAGTTGAAAATACAAGCTGTTACAACGACTGTGATGGTAGTATTGAGCTAACACCATACAATGGAACCCCACCGTATAGTTTCAACTGGACAGGACCTGGCACAATACCAAATGACGAAGACATTTACAATTTATGTCATGGAGATTATACCGTAGCAATAATTGACGACAACGGTTGCATACTTACAAATGATTATACTGTTGATGAACCAGACTTTATTACTATTCCTACATCATCAACTCTAACAAGTTGTAATGGTTTGTGTAATGGAACTGCTACTGCATCTCCTTATGGTGGAACACCTCCTTATACTTACTTGTGGAGTGATAATGCTCAAACAACTCAAACTGCTGTTGGATTATGCGAAGGAACATATACTGTAACTGTTTATGATAATAATGGATGTAGCGAGACAAATGTTGTTACAGTTAATTCACCAACACAATTAAGTTTTGCTAATGTTTCAGTTGATGACGTACTGTGTTATGGAGGCTCAAGTGGCAATATACAAGTAATACCAACAGGCGGAACACCTCCTTATGATTTTTTATGGAGTAATGGTTCAACAAATTCTTCACCCATTAATCTGCCGGCAGGACAACATTGTGTAACTGTATCTGATAATAATGGCTGTGAAATAGATACTTGTATATACATTAACGAACCACCTGTAATCAATGTACAAATTAACGCAACCAACGAAACATGCTACAATAGTTGTGACGGAGAAATTGAAGCAATAGTAACAGGAGGTTCTGCTCCATTTACTTATCTATGGTCAAACAACGAAACAAATTCAATTATTAATAATCTCTGTTCCGGAATTTACAATCTTACAGTTATTGATATTAATGGATGTAATGTTTACACATCAGGGAGTATTACCGGTCCTAATATTTTAGATATTGTTACACAAAATACTATCCAACCACATTGTAGCAATTCCGATGGTATGGTTGCAGTATCTGTTGTTGGAGGAGTCCCACCATATTCTTATATTTGGTCAGATCCAGGAGGATCATCAAACACCCTAAACAATATTCCGGCAGGAACTTATACCGTAACTGTTACAGATTCGCATGGTTGCTCTGATTTTCATAGTGTAAGCATAAGTGATATTTCGGCACCTGAAATTACAGATATCATAATTTCAAATGTTCAGTGCTCAGGAAATTCAGATGGAACAGCAGAAGTAATTTTTACTAGTACAACACCAAGTAATACCATAGCATGGAGCAATGGACAAAACGGTCCTATTGCTATTAATCTTGCAGAAGGAACATATTCTGTAACAATCACAGATGAAAATAATTGTAGTGCATCAGAATCATTTACTATTACACAACCTAATCCTGTGAGTATTGAAGTTGCTAATATTAACCATGTAACTTGTAATGGCTTCTGCAATGCATCTGCCATAGTGCAAACTTACGGGGGCACATTACCTTTAACAATTACATGGAATGGAGGACAAACAGGACATAACGCTACAGGACTATGTGCTGGGCTTTATGTAGTAACTGTTACTGATGCCAATGGTTGTATAGATTCTGTTGAGTTTGAAATCACAGAACCCGACCCAATTGAAGTAGATGCAATTATTACACCCGCAACTTGCTATGGTTCTTGCGATGGCGTTATTACACTTACTGTAAGTGGTGGACATAATAATTATTCTGTTGACTGGCCTCAATTAGGTCAAAATACTATGGTAGTTGAAGGCTTATGTGCCGGACCACATACCGTAATTGTTTACGATGCAAGTGATGCAGGTTGTTTTGTACAAGAAACATTTGTTGTTACTCAACCACCACCTATACAAGCAAGCTTTGATACCGACAATGCTACTTGCGACATGGATAATGGAAGCGCATGGGTAAGCTCTATTTATGGCGGATCAGGAGGCTATACATATTTATGGAACCCCGGAGGATACACCTCTGATAGTATTTATAATGCAGCTCCCGGTTTATACGAAGTTTTAATTACAGACATCAATGGATGTAACGAAAGCTATCAAGTAAGCATTGGTGTAACTCAACCGCCTCAACTAGATAATGTAAATTATGGAGATGTAACATGCTTTGGAGGAAACGATGGTTACGCAGAAATATATGTTTCGCAAGGGATGCCTCCGTATGAATACAATTGGTCGCCTGATGTTACAGATGAATGGGCTAGCTACGAACTCACTACCAATATTTATGCTGTAACAATTGTTGATGCAGATGGTTGCGAAGTTTACACAACCTTCCCAATTGGAAGTCCTTCCGAAATAGAACTATTTACTGATGGTGATAGAACTATTTGTATCGGAGATAGCACCATAGTTTCTGCTTCTGCTTCAGGTGGTATTCCTCCTTATACTTTCTTATGGGAAGATTTAGGATATGGTCCATCATACTTTGTTGACCCAATAGTTTCAACAGATTACAATGTAATTGCAATAGATGCAAATGGATGTGAATCGGCTACAGGACAAGTACATATTACAGTAAATCCGCCGTTAGATCTTACTGTTAATATTCCTCCTTCAATTTGCGAAGGAGATAATGCTCAACTCGTAGCTGTTGCAGAAGGTGGAGATGGTAATTATCTATATCATTGGAGCGACGACAATAGTGTAACAGTTGAAAATACGCATCTTGTTAGCCCAACAGAGAACACTACTTATCAAATTGTGTTAAGTGATGGATGCGGAACACCAAACGATACCGTAGAAGTTACAGTAAACGTAGCACCAGGACCGGAAATTAATCTTACAAAAACACCTTACAAAGGTTGCTCTCCCCTACTGGTTACTTTCGACAACGAAACTACAAACCTTACTTATACTTACGATTGGAACTTTGCTGATGCAGAATCAGGTGAAAATAATTGGTCTAACTTAAAACGCCCAACACACCTATTTGAAGAACCAGGTAACTATTTGGTAAGCGTAGATATTACAACAGCAGCAGGCTGTACCGAAAGAGGAACAACTACAGTAAGAGTACACACTTCACCAATTGCAGATTTTATCGCACATCCATGGTCAACAGGTTTATTCGATTCTCAAATTGATTTTACCGACCAAAGTATAGATGCATATGCTTGGGAATGGCATTTCGGAGACGGACATCAAACCGGTGAACAAAACCCAACACATGTTTATTACGACCAAGGCGAGTTTCCTGTAATGCTTATCGCATTTAGTCAAGAGGGATGTATTGATACAGTTGTTCATAATGTAGAAATTATTGAAGACCACAGACTGTATATGCCAACTGCTATTAATATCAGAACTCCCGGCAATGATGAATTATATCCAAAAGGTGTGGGATTCGACTATGATTCTTATAAATTTGAAGTTTACAACAGATGGGGAGAGTTAATTTTCACAACTAACGATATTAATGAACATTGGAAAGGTAGATACAGTCAAAATAAAGGAGATTACGTTCCACAAGGTATGTACGTTTGGATTATTACTTTAAAAGACAAATACGGAAAAGACCATACTTACTCCGGTCAAGTAACCGTATTCAAATAAATAACTATAAAAAAGAGCGGCAATTGCCGCTCTTTTTTATGATTTTAGTGAATCAATATATTCAATAAGAGGTTTTATAAAATCGCTATTCATATTATTAACATCCATAAGTAATTCTTTTTTTACTTTTGGATCCTTTTCCATTTTAGATACTGTTTTTAACATAAATTTTATTACAGGGCTTAGTTTATCAAATTCTTTTCTCCCTCCAAACATAAAAAAACGCATTGCTTTCCTAATATCATCAGAGAAACTTGCTACCCAGAATTTTTCTATTTGCTCTGTATCTTTTAAATCGGTAGCACAAACAGAATAGAATGCCACAGCCTTATCTTTTAATTCATGCCAATGCTTTTTAAGCCAGCCGGCAATAATGTATTTACCAGCCATAACAGGAGAACCAATAATTATAATTTCAGCATTATTTATATCGTCTTTGCTTACTTCTTTAATTGACTTTTTGCTAAAACCGGTTTCTTCCGAAATCCAACTTGCATATTCTTCTGTACTACCGTACTTACTTTTGTAAATGATTAAACCTCTCATATAAAATTATATTTTAAGTTTTACAATATATTAACTTCAAATTCCATATAAACACCAAATTTATTTAACACCCCTGTTCTAATTTTTTGAGCAAGGTTTAAAACATTATTTCCCGATTTAGTTCCTTTGTTGATCAAAACCAAAGCCTGATTTTCGTGCACTCCAACTCCATTTTCAGAATAAGCTTTCCATCCACATTTATCAATTAACCAACCTGCTGCTAGTTTAACATTTTTATTATCGATTTTATACCCTACAATATCAGGAAAATTTTTCAGTAAAACCTGATAATCATTATCTGATATTATAGGATTTTTAAAGAAACTTCCTACATTTCCAATCTTTTCAGGATCGGGCAACTTACTATTCCTAATTTCACAAATTGCATTACGAATTTTACGAACATCAATATTTTTATCTTTTTGTAATTTGTTTTTAAGCTCAGTGTAATTAATATTAATCACAGGAATCTTTGAAAGCTTAAAACTAACAGCTACAATAACACATTTATTTTTTAATTCGTTTTTAAAAACACTATTTCTATAATCGAAACAGCACTCTCTATTACTTAAAACGAAATGCTTGCCAGTACCAATCTCAACACATTCTACACTCACTATATAGTCTCTAACTTCTACTCCATAAGCCCCAATATTTTGAACAGGTGCAGCTCCAACACTTCCTGGAATCAACGATAAATTCTCTAAACCATACCATGAATTACTAACTGTAAACTCGACAAACTCATCCCAATCTTCGCCCGATTGTACTTTAATCTCAATAGACTTATCATCTTCGTAAGTTATATCAATGCCATTATTATTGGGATGAATAATTAATCCTTCAAAATCTTTGGTAAACAACACATTACAACCTTTTCCTAAGATAAATATATTGTTGGTATTTAATGTTTGTTCCAATAAAAATTCATCTAATTCTGAAACTTCACAAAACTCAAAAAAATAATCGGCATACGACTCTATACCAAAACTGTTGTGATTTAATAATGGGTAATGTTCTTTATACATATTTTATACTATAATGCAGACAAAAGTAGTAAGTTTTTAATCAAATAATAAATCTATTTCCTGTCAAAATCATACATTTGTTAAATATTATTTTAAATAATGAAAAAAGTAATAGTTTCGGTTACTAATGATTTAGTTACAGACCAACGTGTACAACGTGTTTGTAAAACATTGCACGACAATTCTTATAATATTGTACTAATTGGCAGAATCATAAATTCCGAAAAATGTTCGATAAATTTACCTTACAAAACCAAAAGATTTAAGCTTTTATTTAAAAAAGGCTTTCTTTTTTATGCATGCTTCAACATAAGACTATTTTTCTACCTTTTATTTGCAAAAGCTGATGTTTTTCTGTCAAACGACCTTGATACTTTGCCGGCAAACTATTTTGCATCAAGAATTAGGCACAAATCTTTAGTTTACGATAGTCATGAATTGTTTACTGAGGTACCGGAATTAATAAATCGACCAAAGATTAAAAATATTTGGGCAAGGATTGAGAAAAAGATTATCCCACAATTAAAAAATTGTTATACGGTTTCAAAACCAATTGCCCTTTACTATAAGGATTTATACAATATAGACTTTGCTGTTATACGTAATCTCCCTAAAAAATATACTGACTATAAAAATATTGCAAAAAGAGAAAGACTACTTATTTATCAAGGTGCATTAAATATTGGCAGAGGTTTAGAATCGCTTATAACTGCAATACAATTTGTTGATAATGTGAAACTTATAATAGCAGGGCAAGGAGACATTGAGCACTCACTTTATAAATTATGCAAGAAATATAATCTTGATAATAAAATTAAATTTATTGGACGAGTAAACCCTAAGGAATTGCAAACTTATACCAAACAAGCAATATTAGGTTTCTCCCTTGAGGAAGACATGGGACTTAATTATCGGTATGCTTTACCAAATAAAATTTTTGATTACATACAAGCAGGTGTACCCATTTTAGTATCGGCATTACCAGAAATGGCAAAAATAGTTGAAACATATAAAGTAGGTGAAACATTTACAGGTAAATCTAGTGCAGAACTTGCTCAACAAATAAATGGAATTATTAATTCAACTGATAAGCTTAATTTTTACCACAACAATAGCCAAAAAGCTTCAATAGAGCTAAATTGGGAAATTGAATCTGAAAAAATTCTTGACATATTCAATAGACTTGTGTAAATAACATATATTCAAGCAATTAAAGTTTTTAAGTTTTTATTTAGACTAAATATGACTTTTGTCTGTCATTTATTTAAGTAAAAACTTTAATTTTGTACCGATGAATAGAATAAATCATATCGTTATAAAAACATTAGCATCAATTTTGCTTTTAGTGAGCTTACTGCTTATAATAAATAACGCTCTATTTATTCATATTCATAAATTACCTGACGGAAATATTATAGCACACTCACATCCGTACAATAAATCAGAGAATCTTCCCAATCACAATCAACATAATCATACGAATAGTGAGATTCTTTTACTTTTGCAATTGCAAACATTAATAATAGTGTTTATTGTAGGAATAGTTTTTTATAATCTTTTTAATCATTATAAAAAAATAGTATATTTTTCAAATAATCTTAAAGTTATATACTACAGTAATAAATTATCACGAGCCCCACCTTTCTTCCAATAAAACTTACCCCTTCTTTGTGAAAATAAGACATTTATTACGTAATTTCAAATAACTATATTAATGAATATTAAGATTTTAGGTAGTGTTATAGTTTTACTAATACTAAACATTAACATTACCGCACAACCCAAAAACACTGATGCCAATATTTTTGGGCATGTACTTGCCGGAGAAAAACACTTACCCTATGTAAACATTTTTCTAAAAAACACAACAATAGGCACAAGTACCGACCATACCGGGCATTATAAATTAGTAAACTTACCTGAAGGTACTTATATTATTTCAGCTCAAGCCTTAGGCTATAAAACTGAAGATATAGAAATCACAATAAGCAGGGGAAACTCTCAAGAGATAAATTTTAATTTAGAATCAGACGTATTAGGACTTAACGAAGTAACAGTAACAGGCAATCGTAATGAAATTAATAGACATGAATCGCCTGTGATTGTGAACAGTCTATCTGCCAAAGACTTAAGCATAACCCAAAGCAGTATTTTAAGCGAAGGGCTAAATTTTTCTCCAGGAATCCGCACCGAGAACAATTGTCAAAATTGCGGTTTTAATCAGGTAAGAATGAACGGGATGGAAGGTCCATACTCTCAAATTCTTATTAACAGCCGCCCGATTTTTAGTGGTTTAGCAGGAGTTTATGGGCTAGAACTTATTCCAGCAAATATGCTCGAAAGAATTGAGGTAGTAAGAGGAGGCGGATCCGCTTTATATGGCAGTAACGCCATTGCCGGAACTATTAATTTAATACTTAAAGACCCGATAAGCAATACTTACGAATTTGGGACAACTTCAAATTTAATTGGAATGGGTTTAAGCAAAGCTAATTCTCCTGCACACGATTATAGAATACACATGAATACCAGTCTTATTTCATCCGACGCAAAATCAGGTATGACTGTTTACGGATTTTATAGAACTCGTGAACCTTTTGATGCAAACGATGATGCTTACTCTGAACTAAGTAAAATTAAGAATTTAACAGCAGGTAGTAGGTTCTTTTACAGAACAGGTACAAGAGGTAAAATATCTGCAGATTTATTTGTAATTAATGAAGACCGTAGAGGCGGAAATAAATTTGATTTACCAATGCACCAAACAGATATTACCGAATCTGTAAATCATAATATTACATCAGTTGCATTAAATTTTGATCAATTTGTAAGAAAACACGATAAATTGTCGGTTTATGTATCAGGACAGCACGTAGATAGAGACTCATATTACGGAGCAAACCAATCTTTGAGTGATTATGGAAAAACCGAAGATTTCTCTTA
This sequence comes from Bacteroidales bacterium, assembly GCA_028702675.1. Classification (GTDB taxonomy): domain Bacteria; phylum Bacteroidota; class Bacteroidia; order Bacteroidales; family ML635J-15; genus JAQVOJ01. The sequence goes on along the minus strand of JAQVOJ010000005.1, from coordinate 17,387 downwards.
CGCTGCAGGAGCTTTATACAACTTTGTGTATAGCAATATGAATATTAGTTTAGGTATTGAAAACTCAGGTAGTTGGCTACAAGACACAAAGTTAGCTTATCCCGATTTAGAAAATTATACAGGGGGAGATATTAATCATACCGATAATGTATTAATTGCTCATCAAATGCTTAATACCACAGGTATCTATGCACAATACGAATTAAATTTAGAAAGATTTAAATTAACAACCGGAGCACGTTTCGATAATTATACTATACTTGACTTAACAAACGAGGGTAATAACGACAAAACAGGAAATGTAATAAGTCCCAGGCTTAGCGTAATGTACAATTTTTTACCATGGTTACAAACTAGGCTAAGCTATGCACAAGGTTATCGCACTCCTCAAATTTATGATGAAGATTTGCACATAGAAACCTCAGGCTCACGAAGAGTAATTCATACTAATTCTTTAGATTTAAAACCAGAAACTAGTCATAGTATATCCGCATCAATTGACACACATCATTCGTATGGAGATATGGCAATTGAGTTTCTTGCCGAAGGTTTTTATACTGTTTTAAACGATCCTTTTGCAAACGAATTTGGGACTCCTAACAGCGAAGGGACTGTTGTTTATACACGTGTAAACGCTGATGGTACAGCAACCGTAAAAGGGGTAAATCTTGAGTTAAAAACCAGACCTATTCACAAATTAACGATATCAGCAGGTTATACTTTCCAAAAAAGCGAATATAGCGAAGAACAGGAGTTTGATGAAAAACTTTTTTTTCGTACACCAAATCAATATGGTTTTTTATCAATAGATTATAAAGCATTTAAGCATTTCGGGTTATCGGTTAACGGTATTCAGACTGGTAAAATGCTTGTGCCTTATTTTGGTCCTTTGTCAGAAAACCCTGATATTGGAGAATTACGCGAATCTCCAAATTTCTTTGATCTCGGGATCAAAGTAAGATATACAATAAAACTAAATGGTATGTGTTTGCAAATATTCACAGGAGTTAAGAATATGTTCAATTCATATCAAAACGATTTTGATACAGGAATAATGAGGGACCCCGGTTATATATACGGACCAGCAGAACCACGTACTATTTATTTCGGATTTAAACTAGGAAACGGGAAAATGGGCTATTAGTATCAGAGTCAGGGCTTGACTCAGAGTCAGGGCTTGACTCGAAGTCAAGCCCTGACTTCGAAGCCCTGACTGACTGCTAAAAAGCACCCTTAAATACTATATCGCTAAGAGGCTTACGATCTCTTGGCGATTTATCTCTTTCCTGCAGATGACTTGGTCTATTATTAATTTTATCAGTAGGATAACCAAAAGCCACAAACGAAACAATTTCTAAATTTTCGGGGATTTTGAACAAGTCCTTTGTTTTTTCGGCATAGAATCCTCCCATTGTATGACTATAAATTCCAAGCTCTAAAGCTTGTAATTGCATTTGCATACTAGCTGCTCCTGTATCGTACATATAATGAAACATTGGTTCACCATTAAATGATGAGAACTTTTCGGACAACACAATTACCAAAACCGGAACGTCTTTTGCCCAATCTTGATTACCCTCCATTAAAGCTTCAATCATTTTATTGAACTCAGGAGTACCATTATGTGCGTAAATAAACCGCCAAGGCTGCTCGTTTCGACTACTTGGTGCCCAACGTGCAGCCTCAAATACCTGCATTAATTTTTCTTCTTCTATTTGTTTATCACTAAACAACACAGGACTCCAACGTTCTGCAATTAAGGGCATTATTCCATAATTAGTTTTAGCTTTTTTATCTATTGTATTCTTCATATTATTTAAAATTTAGTTTACAACTAATAAACACATAAAATAAAGCTTTGTTTAATTACTTAATAAGTAATATATTTAGATACCCAAAAAACTAATTTATGAAATATATACTTTTTCTAATAATTTCAATTTTTAACACGTTAAACTTTAATTCTCAGGAATTAAGACCAGGTTTCGATCCTGACGAATACATGAATTTACTCTGCATATCTGCACGTCAATCAGATACTCCATGGGTCGCTATTACGCTCCCCTACCCCGATGGCTTCAACTTAGTTTATCGTTCTCCCGAAACAGGTTTATTCAATATGTGGGATTTGTGGATAAATCCAAAAGGATTGGCAGTAATATCAATTAGAGGTACAGTAAATACAACAGGAAGTTGGCTCTCAAATTTTCATACAGGGATGATACCCGCTATTGGAAGTATTAAAATTTATGAGGATGATGTCTTTGAATACAAATTATCAAATAACTCCGATGCATATGTACATGCAGGTTGGACAATAGGATTAGCCTCTATGGCAGATGATATTACATCTAAGATTGACTCAATTTACAATTTAGGCAAAAAAATATTCTGATAATCGGACATAGTCAAGGCGGCGCTATAGCTTATTTGCTAAGGTCTTATTTGTATTATAAAATTGAAGAAGGGCAATTGCCCAATGACATAAAAATAAAAACATATTGTTCTGCAGCACCAAAACCCGGGAATATTTTTTATGCATTCGATTTTGAACAAATTACATATGGCGGTTGGGCATTTAATATTGTTAATCCTCTAGATTGGGTACCACAGAGTCCGTTCAGTATTCAAACAATTGATGATTTCTCGGATGTCAATCCTTATAGAAATGCTGATAAATCTATAAAATCACAGAAATGGCCTGCACGCATCTTTATCAGAAGAATATTTAATAAACTTCGCCGACCATTAAACAAGTCAGCAAAAAGATTTGATAAATATCTCGGAAATAAAGCTGGCACATACGTTCAATCGTATTTACCAAATTATGAAATACCTAAATTTACAGGTTCTCAGTATTATAGCCGTGCAGGTCATCAAATTGTTTTAGAACCCGATTCTGTATATTTTAATGATTATGCAAAAAGGCGACATACCTTTCAGCACCACTCACTACGTGGATATTACTATTTAGCCGGCAAACTTAAGAAGAAATAGATTACTCAATATCGCCAATCTTACCTGCTTTTATTTGTTCGATTATATCTTGAATAGTTAATTCACCTTTAAACGTCCACATTTTGATGTTTTGTGCACTTAAAGATTGTTCTGCTTTTGGTCCAAAAGAACCTGATACAACAGCCTTAACCTTATAGTGAGCCATAATTGCGGCCGATTGCGTTCCTGCACCTTGCGAAGCATTTTTATTTGATAAGTTTGATACAAACTCAATAGTATCAGACTCTGTATTATAAAATGTAAATCCTTCTGCCCTACCAAAATGATGGTCGGCAACAGAATTTAATCCTTCACCTTTCGATGTAATAGCTATAATCATAATAATTTATTTTTTACAAATTCAACAATTTTTTTAAACTCTTTATTAATTAATTCATGATTCAACTCAGGGGCTGTTTTTAAATCACTTACTGCAATTCTAAACACATCATTATAAGGTAATTTACCCCAAAGTGGTATATTATTTTGTTTTAAATATTCTTCAATGTTTTTAGTTAAGTCGTTTTCTATATCATATTTATTAATAATACACGACACAGATATTTTAAATGCTTGAGCAAGTTTAATTAGCCTTTCCATATCATGCAAAGCAGACATTCCAGGCTCGGTAACAATTAAAATATGAGATGCACCTGTAATTGTAGCGATAACAGGGCAACCTATACCCGGAGAGCCATCTGTAATAATTAAATTTGCATTACTATCATCAGCAATCTGATTAAGTTTTTCACGTACGCGACTAACAAGCTTGCCACTATTTTCGGCACCTATATTCAAAGACGCATGCACAAGAGTAGAACCGAATCTAGTTTCAGATACCTTTAAATATCCTGTATGCCCGGGGTTAAGAATAATAGCCTCTTTGGGACAAATTTCGTAACAATAACCGCAGCCCTCGCAGTGCATAGGATTAATGACATAAGTGTTATTTATATATTCTATTGCATTGAATCTGCAAATATTTGCACATCTACCGCAATTTGTACATTTTAAATTATTAATCTCAGCAATACATCCTGAAAAAAAGTCTTCGCTAATAGTATTTTTTGCACCTGTAACTAAGTGCAAATTTGAGGCATCAACATCACAATCTCCTAATAATGCATTTTTTCCTAATAAATATGCTAATGCTCCACTTACCGAAGTTTTTCCTGTACCGCCTTTTCCCGACAAAACAACAAGTTCCTTCATTTCTAATCGCTAATTATTATTAATCCTTATTTTCAACTCTTCAACAAGCTGTGTTAAACTGATTTTAATTTCATCAAATTTACGAGTTGCTAAACCTCCATTAGCCAAGAAGCTTGCTATTTCTCGCTTATGAGGAATTGCAGCCAATATAGGGACATTGTATTCCTTACATTTTTCATAAATCTTTTGTGAATTTTCATTATCTTTATTTATAACAACCCCTAAGGGTGTGTCAGATAATTGTACAGTTTGAATTGCCAAATCCATATCGTGGATTCCGAAAGGTGTTGGTTCAGCCACTAAGATTACAAAATCTACATCTCTTATAGATTCGATCATTGGACATGATGTACCTGGTGGAGAATCGAAAAAATAATCAACAGAATTATTATGTTTACTTAGAACTTGACTCTTTAACTCTGTAATTAATGGTACAGCAGATGCTTCACCAACATCTAATAATCCATCATATAACAGAACATTATCTTTACCATAGTTTCGAATAACACCATTTTTTTTGTGAGTCATTATTAATGCATTACTTGGGCAAAGCTCGGCACAAGCATAACACGAGTGGCACAATTCGGGCGATACAATAACGGTATCAGGAAACATGGTAATGGCATTGAATCGGCACACGTCATGGCACTTGCTGCAAAAAATGCATCGTTCTTTAATAAAATTAGGTACAGGTCGAAAAACCTCAGTACTCGAAGAAATTTTTTCTTGAAAAAACACGTGGTCGTTTGGTTCTTCAACATCTAAATCGACCAATACTGTCTTTGTATTATATATTTCGCTCCACAAATAAGCGAGGTTTACCGAAACTAATGTTTTACCTGTCCCCCCTTTTCCACTTGCTATTGCTATCTTCATCTGTTATCTTTTTTGCTCTCTATAATTCTAAAACTGCTTTTGAATGTTTTTTGTTTAAACGTTTATTATTCATTACTACAAAACTGCCTTTAGTAACACCTAGTGCTTCACCTATTGCATTACATTTAACCATGCATAGAAAATAAATATTCTTATCCAAAGTATTTATCAAGCCTTCTAAATTACCTTGACCTTTACTAATTATTAAATCAGCATTATTAAAATATTTGACAAATTCGGGGCTACATTCATCTACTACCGTTGAAGGTAACTTACTACCATTATCAATAACATGCACTAAATTAGTAATTCCTACTTTTTTTGCATCTTCGATAGTTGCATCATTGATTACAGGCTTTCCTCTTACTGCAAATACAATATCTCTACGACCAATTGTTTCTAAAAATAGTTTATCAAGCACAATCTCACCGGCATTATCTCCGAGATAGAGTACATTTTTTGCATTAATAATCTCCTGCATTAATTCCTGCGAATCGTCAACGGCAAAATCATTTTCAAGAACATATTCTATTGTTTCCATAATATCAAAATCGGGGTTGGCAGCATAGTCGATAATATTACCGGCAATTGCCAAGCGCAAAGCTCTTGTAAAAGAGCAATCTGCGACACTTACTACCTTTTTAAGTTCTTGATATTTTGCCAACAACATATTATTAGCAAATTCCTTTTCCTCAAAGTACAGGTCATCGACTCCAATCATTTTTTTAATAATTTCTTGCATGTAACCTGTAATATAAGGAGCAGTATGGCTTTCGTCGGTTTTTGACAAATAGCTGAGAAACTCTTTCATAAGAATTTCATTATTCTGTGCTTTTGGCTGAAATTTCTCTAATAAGCGAGCGAATGATCTTACCAAGCAATTGTAGCAACGGTAATCCATAAACAATTAATGGTCGCAGTAATTTCCACCACCAGCTAGCTTTCCGGCAATATATTCGCTAACTAAGCTATCAATTTGTTTTCCCGGATCAACACCAACAATAACATTAATACCACTTTGATTGAAAAGATCTATGGCTCTCTGACCCATTCCGCAAGCAATAATATCAGTAACTTCCTTTTCTTTTAACCATCCAGGTAATAATCCTGGTTGATGTGGAGGTGCTTCCAGTTTTCGCTCTTCTATAATCTTATTATCATCAACCACATAAACTGCAAAGTAAGGACAATGTCCAAAATGCATACACACAGCACCATTATCTGCCGGTAAAGCAATAATCTTTTTCATTAATTCAAAATTTGATTTTTAATACTACTAATTAATTTCTGCGACCACGCCCTTGTCCTCTTCCTGCACCTCTGCCTAATCCACGTCCGGCACCTCTTAATCCTGAACCGGGTTCTTTAGTACCTAAATTTGCTCTACGACCTAAACGTAATGGTCTTTCGTCTGTCTTAATTTCATTTTCATCAATTTCAGACTTCGGGTTACATCTACCTAAACCCCTTCCTGTCATTGGTCCTTCTCCCAAAGGTCCTTTTCTGTTAAATCCTGCCATAATTTTAAATTTTAAAGTTAAACAATATTTTTTCTTCTCATTCTGCTTCCACATTGTGGACAAGTAAGCTGACGGCACTGAATACCCAACTTTGCACTCATTTCATAACCGCACCTAATGCATTCACATTTCCTATTTATGCTACTGTCAAAATCTTCAATCTCGTTGCATTCAGGACAATTTTCATCTTTATCAATATCACTTATGTAAACACCATGGCACCTACCACAACGCCTTCTTCCTCGCTCAACTGAAACATCAGATAAAAAAATCAGAGTTTTCCCTTCAACCAATGCTAGTGCAATCTTTTTTCGAGCTGCATTATATATTCTTGTAAATGTAGGTCTTGACACACCCATCTGAGAAGCAGCTTCTTCCTGTGATAAATGCTCATAATCAGCTAAACGCAATGCTTCAAATTCGTCAGCACCAAGCTCTACTTTTTGTGTTTCAGTTACCGGAATACCCACAGGCTTGTACGAATGTGCAATTGGCACACCTCTTATTATTCTATTTTTCTTAATTCTTGGTGACATAACACTGCAAATATAATGAACATATGTTCATTTTGCAAATTTATTTACAGATTTTTAAATATTTTGTATTTTTGTTTTAAATTATTAAAGATGGAACAATCATTCATTACAGAAGAGGATAAGAAAGCTGCTCGGTATGCAAAAGCACTAGGACATCCTGTTAGGATTTTTATTATAAGACATTTATCAGAACAGTCTTGCTGCTATAGTGGAGATTTAACTGATATATTACCCATTGCTAAATCTACCCTTTCGCAGCATCTCAAAGAACTAAAAAATGCCGGTTTAATACAGGGAGAAATTGAATTACCAAGAATTAGGTATTGTTTAAACAATGAAATATTTAATGAAGCAAAAAATTTATTGAAAAATTTATTGGAATAAAAAAATTTCATATTTTTGTTCGTAGTTTTACGAACTACGAATTTAAATTTTAATGATTATGGAAATAAAAATTTTAGGAACAGGTTGCCCAAAATGTAAGCAACTAGAAAAATTAACAAAAGATGCACTTGAAGAAAATAATATAAGTGCAGAAGTTAAAAAAGTTGAAGACATTGTAGAAATAATGAATTTTGGAGTTATGGCAACTCCGGGTTTGGTAATTAACGGTAAAGTTGTGCTTAGTGGGCGACTTCCATCAAAAAGTGAGTTATTAACTATTATAGAAACTAATAATTAAACTTTGACTTATGAAGAAATACATTTTTTTATTATTAGCTGCATTTGTTGCTATTTCATGTAATCAAGGTAATAAAGAATCTAAAGAGTCTTTAGATTTATCAGAAAATGAAAATTTAAAACTTCAGATTTATTATTTTCACCTTACCAATAGATGCGTTACCTGCAATAGCATAGAAAACAATGTTAAAGAATTGCTCAAAACCGAATACAAAAATGAATTAGAAGAAGGCATTATTGCATTTGAATCTTTAAACTTAGATGATAAAGAAAATAAAGATTTAGCTGAACGTTTCGAAGCATTTGGGGCATCTTTACATCTAGTTAGCATTAACGATGGTGAGGAGGAAGACCACGATTTAACAAATTTTGCCTTTTCGTATTCTCGTACCCAACCCGAAGAGTTTAAAGATGGATTAAAAGAAACTATTGATGAATTAATTAATTAAATTTTATAATTATGAGAACTATTGTTTTAATTTTCGCTATGGTATTAGGAAGTGTATTTGTATCTCAGGCACAAAACAAAACGGCTATTGAAGTTTTATATTTTAAAGCTAGTCTTAGTTGCTGCCAAGCTCGTGCTTGCAATCAATTAGAAGCAGATGTAAAGAAACTAATAAACGAAAACTTTAACGACAAAGACATTGCTTTCAAGGAAATTAAACTTGACGAGGAAGCTAACAAGGCTTTAGTGGAACAATACGATGCTAAGTCGCAAACTGTTGTTTTAGTAAGCACGAAAAGAGGCAAATCCAAAAGTCTTGATATTTCTGACATTGTTAGAGATTATGCCAGAACTAATAATTACGATGCCTTTTCAAAAGCTATGTCAGAAAAAATAGAAAATTTACTGTAATCTATTTTATGGAATTCTTACAAAGCATATTAGATGGAAATAATTTACCGTTTCTATCAGCTTTTATCTTAGGAATAATGACTGCTATAAGTCCATGTCCGTTAGCTACAAATATTACTGCTATAGCTTTTATAGGGAAAGATATAGAGAACAAACGACGAGTTTTCGTAAACGGATTGATATATACACTCGGTAGAGCATTCAGCTATACAGTATTAGGTATAGTCTTGTATTATGGAGCAAGTAGATTTCATGTAGCATCTTTTTTTCAAACTAATGGTGAAAAGTTTTTGGGTCCTATATTGCTCATTATCGGAATTTTTATGCTCGATTTCATTAAAATAAGATTCCCCGGAACCGGTAAACTAACCGATAGATTTCAAAAAAGCAGTAAAAAAGGAAGCGGAATAAGTGCTTTTCTGATGGGAGTTTTATTTGCTCTGGCTTTCTGCCCTTATAGTGGTGTATTGTATTTTGGAATGTTAATACCTTTATCAATTTCAAGTACTGGAGGCTTATTTTTACCCATAGTTTTTGCTGTTGCTACAGGCTTACCTGTAATTATTTTTGCGTACCTGATAGCATTTACCTTATCGAATGTTGGCAAATTTTATAATGGTTTAAAAAAGTTTGAGTTTTGGTTTAGACGTATTGTAGCTGCCATTTTTATTATAGTAGGTATTTATTACATAATAATCTTTTTTATATAATAAGACATGAAAATTCTAATTCTTTGTACAGGAAACAGTTGTAGAAGCCAGATGGCACATGGCATTTTACAATCATTAGACGAAAACTTAAATGTAGAATCTGCTGGCACAGAACCGGCAAACGAAGTAAATCCTAAAGCAATTAAGGTAATGAGTGAAATTGGCTTAGATATCTCTAATCATAAACCTGAGCTTGTAGATATTTACTTAAATGATGAATGGGACTATGTAATTACTGTATGCGGTGGAGCAAAAGAAGTTTGCCCTGCATTTTTAGGTAAAGTTCAACATAGATTACACATTGGATTTGATGACCCTTCAGATGCACGAGGTTCTGAAGAATATGTAATGAATGAATTCAGAAAAACCCGAGATTTAATTAAAAAAGAGTTTACAGACTTTTATCAAAAGATAAAAAATAGATTAGTTAATATGATACCTGATTATCAAAACATAGGTAATAAAATTGGTGAAATTATTCACATTGGAGGTAAAGAAGTTTTAGAATTGTGTAAAAACAACAGCGTTTATTTAATTGACATTCGCGAGGAATACGAAACAGCAGCACGACAGTTTGATATTGAAAGAGTAATCTTTTTACCAAACTCTGAACTAGAAGAAACTTATAATAATTTGCCGCAAGATTTCTTACTAATAATTGCCGATAGTGTAGGATTGCGTAGCAAGGAAGCGGTATTGTTTTTAAAAGAAAAGGGATATCAGCATATTATAAATTTAGCAGGTGGAATAGTGGACTGGGAACGATCGGGCTTTAATGTGATAATCAATCCTTCAGAAACACTGCACGGACAATGTGCATGCATGCTAAGAAGCAATACAGGAAGAAAATCGAATTTTAAATAATTATTTTTTGAGTCATGCCTTCAAAACCAAGATTAAAATTTTTAGACAGATACCTTACATTGTGGATTTTTCTAGCCATGTTTATCGGCGTATTGTCAGGATATCTATTTCCGGGTTTGATCAGTTTTTGGGAAAGTTTAAAATCCTCACCTGATAGCACCACTAATATTCCACTGGCAATAGGATTAATTTTAATGATGTATCCTCCATTGGCAAAGGTTAAATACGAGGAGTTAGGCGATGTTTTTAAAAATTATAAAGTATTAAGTTTATCCCTGGTTCAAAATTGGGTGATAGGTCCCGTACTTATGTTCGCTCTCGCTATTGTTTTTTTTAAACTTTTTCCGGGCGAGAATAATGCCAATCTACCATATATGTACGGTATAATAATGATTGGTTTAGCAAGATGCATTGCAATGGTAATAGTTTGGAACGACTTGGCTAAAGGCGACACACAATATGCAGCAGGACTTGTTGCATTTAATTCAATTTTTCAGGTAATATTCTTTTCTATTTACGCATATTTCTTTATTGCCGTTTTACCCGGTTGGTTTGGAATTCCAACTAACGAAGCAGTAGAAAACATTACCATAACACAAATTGCCGAGAGTGTGCTTATTTACCTAGGCATTCCGTTTTTTGCAGGTTTTCTCACAAGATTTATTCTTATACGAGTAAAGGACAAAACATGGTATCATACCAAATTCATTCCTAAAATTAGCCCTCTCACCTTGATAGCTTTACTATTTACAATAATCGTGATGTTCTCATTAAAAGGCGAATACATTATTAAATTACCCCTTGACGTAGCACTTATAGCTCTACCCCTTTTGATTTACTTCATTTTGATGTTCGTAATATCGTTTTTTATGAGCAGAAAAGTTGGAGCTAACTATAAACAAACTGTAACACTATCGTTTACGGCAGCCAGTAATAACTTTGAATTGGCTATAGCAGTTTCCATTGCCGTTTTTGGTATGCAATCGGGTGAAGCACTTGCGGCAGTTGTAGGTCCCCTTGTAGAAGTACCGGTAATGATTGCCCTTGTAAATCTGGCATTTTTCTTTAAGAAAAAATATTTTTAGTAATTGATGTTGTTGAAATAATATTTAAGTGAGATGGAAATTAAAAAAGAATTTAAAATCCTATTTTGGATTGTAGTTATTTTTCTTGCGGCATTCTTTTTACCCCTAGAGAGTGAAAGATTTAATACTGCAATTGCTGCAACTTTTGATTTAGTAAAATGGTATGCCCGCGAACATGTAATACTTTGCTTATTACCGGCATTTTTCATTGCCGGAGTTATAGCTGTTTTTTTGAGTCAGGGTTCTGTTTTAAAGTATTTTGGAGCTAATGCAAAAAAGTGGCTTGCTTACTCAGTTGCATCAGTTTCGGGAACAATTTTGGCGGTTTGCAGTTGTACAATATTACCTCTGTTTTCAAGTATTCATAAACGAGGTGCAGGATTGGGTCCGGCTATCACATTTTTATATTCAGGTCCGGCAATAAACATTTTAGCTATAATTCTCACAGCCAGAATTTTAGGCTTCGAAATGGGTCTAGCCAGAGTAATAGGTGCTGTTGTTTTTAGTATTGTAATTGGCTTTACAATGTCGATTATATACCGTAAAGAAGAAAACATAAAAAAAGAACAACAAATGAACATTACTCCGCCACCTGAGAAAAGACCTATGTGGCAAACTTCGTATCACTTTTTTACTTTGGTGCTGATTTTGGTATTTGCCAATTGGGGCAAACCGACAAGTGGAGATACAAGCAGTGCGTGGTTTTATATTTGGGACTATAAATGGTACATAACAGGCTTTTTCTCATTAATGCTAATCTATTCGCTCATTAAAATTCTAAAGATTAAATGGCAATGGGTTTTAATGGCTACTATAGCTACTATTGCATCAGTTTTTTTATCGAATCATTTCATCGAAAACCCCAAAATCATCCCCCTTGTTCCTATGGTAGTAGGTATTGTGGCACTTAGCACAATAACATTACTTGACAAACGTGACCCCGACAATAAAGAATGGACTTTGTCGAGTTGGGGCTTTACCAAACAGATTCTTCCATTATTAGCAATTGGAGTTGTAGCAGCAGGTTTTTTATTGGGTTCTACTCACGACGGATATTCAATTCCAGGCATTATTCCCGAACAATGGGTAGCTGATTTAGTTGGCGGAAATTCTTTGTTTTCAAACTTTTTTGCTTCAATAGTTGGTGCATTTATGTATTTCGCAACACTCACCGAAGTCCCAATACTTCAGGGACTTATTGCATCGGGTATGGGTAAAGGTCCGGCTTTGGCTCTTCTACTTGCAGGTCCTTCATTATCCTTACCAAATATGTTAGTAATAAGAGGTGTACTCGGCACACAAAAAACACTAGTATTTATTAGCCTTGTTGTAGTAATGGCAACCATTTCGGGTTTAATATACGGAAGTATTTTTTAGAAGTCTGATAAGATAAAGTACATTACCACCTTAGAATAATTAATTTATGAATTAATGATCTTGGAAATTGTGTTAATTTCTAAGTTTAAAAAAAAGCCTGTCACAGTATTTGACAGGCTCTAATTCATAGATTCAATTTTTTTTCCATTTCGTCATAGAAGTCTCGTAATTGTGTTTTTCTATCCTCATCAAGATTATGCCAACGGACATCCTGAATTGCTCCTTCGATGGCAAATAGTAAAGCTCTACTAGCTTTTCTATCAATCTTTTTAAGTTGGCGAAATGTTTCTTCGGTACCTAATTCTCTCAGTCTTTCGATGGTTTCAATACCAAGACTGTGTAATTTTAATTCGAGAACCTTACCGATGTTTTTAGATTCAAGTAAAAGTGTCATAGTTCAGTAATGTTTAACGAAATAATAGTAAGATGTTTCGCAAATGTAAACAATAAGGTTACTTAATAGAACTATTTTTTTTAATTTTATTAGAATATTATATGAAATAATAACAATTATATATATATCACTAACAAAAAAAAGCTACACACTACTAACCTATTAATATCCAATCCTTGTATTAATCGTCTGTCTGTGCTGTACGAGTAAGGTACCATCCTAATATATATTCGCGTATATCTGCGACTCTTGGCTCTGGATTGTGCTTCCCATTTCTAACACTAACTAATGCATTATTTTGCATAAGATAATTTATTATACCAATATTGTAAAATAAGGTTTTATCGTGTTCATCTTCGTATCCTGGGTTTAACCATTGTAAGTATATTTCATAGTTTCTATTAATGAAATAGTCGAAATTAGCTTTCACATTTTTATGGTAAAGAAAAGAACATAACACTATTGAAGGATCGTGTTTGGGCATTATGTATTTAAGTTCGGAACGGCGTTCTAGTGGAGCACCATTTATTAGAAATACAGGGATTTCAACATTTCTAATTTTAAGGGTTCTTTCAAGCTTACCTGTTCTTACAGTTTTATTAAAGAGGCTTGTCCATGTTGTAGTTTTACCTGAGCGGTAGTTACCTAAAACTGCTATTAGTAATTTATCATCCATAATAGATGTAGTTATCAAGACTTTAAAGATATTAAAATAATATCATATTATTTAATATTTTCCCAATAAAAAATATCAAACTTCGATTTTGGTCGATATTCGTCTAACCAAATAAAATCAGGTAAGAAGCTATTTTCGGGTAATAGCTGTTCAATTGGAGTTAAGTTCCCATCCGGTTTATCGTAAAACAATATTTTTTCGACTGTTTTATTATTTCTAAATACTACCATATCGTTACACACCACTTTATTAAGTCCAATAAGTTCTTCTGTTTCCTCATCTCTAACGTAATATAATGTTTGGCTATCATTAAAAATATCAATTTTATAGATATCGTTTTCACGAAAATATGCTACAAGTTTTCTACCCTTAATTTGAGAAAAATGCACAGTATCTTCGGGGTTAACAATAAAAGCGTATCCCATCATAATAACATGATGAGCCTCATCATCAACAAAATGGAGTTCCATTTTATCGCTAGTCAGTTGGTTTCCTTCAGCCCAGATTATTGGTTTCCCAAACATCTCAGAAATGCTATCCACAGAATTATAAACTAATGAATCGCATCTTGCTTGTGCATCAGATTTAAATACCTGTACATGTCTGTATGCACGTATTAATTTATTATCTGCTGTATCAATATCAATAAGCACAGTATCAGCGTTCATAAATACACTATCACCGTCAGTAATGTATGTAACGAAAACACTATCCACTAACATTGCATGTTGAGGAGTTTCAAAATAGAGGGCATAATTCCCTTCTGCAATAAGGTTTTCAACAGTATCAATAACTGACACATTAATAAAAGCTTCTCCCATTCTTTTATTTCGGTCGTAAAACAAGCTATCGCCTTTTAAAGTTTGTTCTCCATTAATTAAATATGCATTTTCTGAAAAAGCCGATAAATCTTTACGGGTATCATAAAACCCATTTTCGCAATAAATAAAATTTGAGTCGCTAATAATATTTGTAGGTCCATAAAAATAGGCGATTTCTGTTTCTGTGTTATATTTTAAAGTATCTGCATACATTTTATACTGAGGATTTACGAGTATTACAGAATCAACAGCAATGTACTCTTTATCGTTTGTGTAATAATATCCTCGTTTACTTACAAGATGATTTTCGATATCGAAAATTTCGCCACCACCAAAATAATAAGCTACATCATCATTTCTATCATAGTTTAAAGAATCTGTTTCGAGATAAGAGTTGTAATGTTTAAGAACAACTGAGTCACGCATTTTGGCTAACTTAGTATTTCCGAAATAATCTAGAGAAGTTCCGGTAAGCAGTAATGAGTCTCCTTGTAGTATTTTCACATTATTGAAAGCCTTAAAAGAATTTGTTTCGCGATACAAATATCCACTATCACAATACATATAAGCATCTTCGTGTTTAAGGACTACATCTCCAATAAGACGCATAGCACGATTACCGATTTTTTCATCATACTCCATGCTTTTGGCACTAATGATTTCGATTTTTCTGATTTGCTGAGCTGTAGAAGATTCTACGCTAAATACAAACAGAATTATTAATGTTGATATATGGCAAAAAGCCTTCATTTTATGATTTAATCAACTCGTCAATAATATAATCTATACTAATACCTTCGGCTTCAGCTTTATAGTTTTTAATTAATCTATGTCTTAAAATAATTTTAGCAACAGCTTTAACATCCTCTATATCCGGCGAATACTTCCCGCTTAGCACAGCATTAGCCTTTGCTCCAATAACTAAATATTGTGAAGCACGAGGACCTGCTCCCCAATTTAGATATTTGTTGGTTATTTCGTGTGCCATACCATTACCTGGACGTGTTTTATTAACAAGCTTAACGGCATATTCCAATACATTATCGTTAATAGGTACTTTACGAATAAGGTGTTGGAAATAAATAATTTCTTGAGCGGTAAGCACATTTTTAATTTCAAAGTTGCGGTCGTCGGTTGTGTGTTTTACAATTGTAATTTCATCATCGTACATTGGATAATCTACAATAATATTAAACATAAATCTATCAAGCTGAGCTTCGGGTAAAGGATAAGTTCCCTCCTGCTCAAGCGGATTTTGTGTAGCCATAACAAAAAATGGGTCGTCTAGCTTATAAAAATTTCCTGCTGCCGTAACAGATCTTTCTTGCATTGCTTCGAGTAAAGCAGCTTGTGTTTTTGGCGGAGTACGGTTTATTTCATCTGCTAAAATAAAATTTGCAAATATTGGTCCTTTAATAAATTTAAACTGGCGATCTTCTCCAAGTATTTCGGTTCCAATTATATCTGATGGCATCAAATCGGGAGTAAATTGGATTCTGTTGTTTTTTATGCCGAGCACTTCAGCGATTGTATTTACCAAAAGTGTTTTAGCCAAACCGGGTACACCAATAAGTAATGCATGTCCCCTACTAAAAATGCATGTAAGTACTTCACGAACTACTTGTTCCTGACCGTATATTTTTTTATTAATCTCGTTTGTTAATTGCTGATACTTTTCTCTAAGTGCATCTACTGCTTCTACATCATTACTGTATTTCATTCTACATTATTTAAAATTCAAAAACAAATGTACAACGAAAATTCAAGGTAAAAAAGTGTGAAATTATGATTAGAAGATTACTTAAAAATATAGTTTGCAAAAATATTGATTAAATTTGCTACTTAAAATTATAATTAAAGATTATGTTACAGAGAATTCAAACGTTTTATTTGATTATAGCATTATTATTAATGCTGGTTGTTTTATTTGTTCCTTATGGGCAACTTCTTTTAGTTAATGGAGATTTAATTGATTTTACTGTTTTTGGGGCCGATATACCAACAATTGAAAACGGTGTCGAGCATTTTAGTGCATTGCCTTTGGGTTTGCTTGTCTGTTTAATTGTTTTCTTGCTATTAATAACTATTTTGTTTTATAAAAAAAGGATTATTCAAATAAGAATTTGTGTATTTAATATCATTTTGATGTTTGGTAGCATCGGGATAATGTATTATTTTATGAATCATGCAGCAAATACCTTTTCAATCGAAACTAATTATAATATTTTAATAGTTTTTCCACTGATTGCTGCGATATTAAGCTATTTAGCAATTCGAGCAATTGGTAAAGACGAAGCTCTAATTCGTTCTATAGATAGGATTAGATAAAAATTATGGTACGTAAAAAGTATTCTTCTAAACAAGGATTGCAGGATTTGATTTATCAAGTTAATGGTGCTGCTATTGAAGTACATAAATCACTTGGTCCTGGACTGCTTGAAAGCGTATATCACAGATGTATGAAACATGAACTTAAATTACGCAAAATACGGTTTATATCAGAGCTTATTATTCCAATTGAATACAAAGGAGAGAACTTGGATGCAGAACTAAGATGTGATTTTTTTATCGAAGATATTTTACCAGTTGAACTTAAGGCTGTAGAATATATTTTACCTGTACATGAAGCACAAATCATTACTTATATGAAACTGCTTGAATCTCCTGAAGGATTGCTTATAAATTTTAATGTTACCAATATATTTAAGGAGGGGCAAAAAACTTACGTTAGTGAGTTGTATCGTAATTTACCTGAGTATTGATTTTTTTTGAACCATAT
>JAQVOJ010000004.1:22733-58487 GCA_028702675.1 Bacteroidales bacterium | reverse complement strand
AAGCCTGAATATGCTTTCGCATATTTCGTTTTTTCCTTCTGAATGCTTATGAGCAAGCTCAACGCATTTAAAAGAAAAAACCTAAACAACTATCGTTGTTCAGGCTTCTTTTGTGAACCCGGAGGGATTATTTCATGATCCCAAATTTTGGATATGTAGCTCAATCATAAAGCCTGAATATGCTTTCGCATATTTCGTTTTTTCCTTCTGAATGCTTATGAGCAAGCTCAACGCATTTAAAAGAAAAAACCTAAACAACTATCGTTGTTCAGGCTTCTTTTGTGAACCCGGAGGGACTCGAACCCCCAACCTCCTGATCCGTAGTCATACCTTAGCCACAAAACAGGTATTTAAGAAAGCAAAACAAATGCTATCTTAAGGCTTGAAAATAAGCGAATTATGTTAAAATCAACTTTTTTTAATATTTGTTTGTTTTGTACTTTTGTGTTACATTTGTGTTACAATTGTGTTACAAAAAATAATTTCAGTCATGAGCAAAGCAAAAGCAGATATTTATATTGACAAAACAAGACCAAGAAAAAATGGCGAATGTTCGGTTAAAATCAAAGTAACTTATTTAAGAAAGCGGAAATATTACCCAACAAATATTTACCTTACTCCAGATGAGTATGAAAAAGTATTTCATGCTGAAAGAAAAACCAAGAAACAAAAAGAAAATTATGATAAAATCTTATATTATCAAAACAAGGCAACCGATGTAATTAATAAAAAACTTATTGTTTTTACATTTGACAACTTCGAGCAGGCATATTTTGAGCAGCGAAATATCACAAATAGTATATCATTTGCATTTGATAAATACATAGAACAGCTTATAGATGAAAATCGAATTGCTACGGCTGAAAGCTACAGGAATGCAAAACGAAGTTTAGAAAGCTTTAAAAAGAACCTTAGCTTCGCAGATATTACACCGGCTTTTTTAAAAAAATATGAAAACTGGATGATTAAAAAAGGTAAAAGTATTACAACCGTTGGTATTTATTTAAGAAGCTTAAGAGCTATTTACAATTTACAAAACATTGATAGAAGTATTTACCCATTTGGCGAAAGCAAAAAGCTATATTCTATACCTACTGGTAAAAACACTAAGAAAGCATTAACCATCGATGAGGTGGCTAAGATTTTTAATCACAAAGTCCCGGCTAATACTAATAAGGAAATGGCAAAGGATTACTGGATATTCATGTATTTATGCAATGGAATGAATGTAAAAGACTTGTGTTTGTTGAAATGGAGCAATATTAACGACGATATGATTATTTATAATAGAGCCAAAACCAAGCGAACACAAAGGGAAAGTAAAAGCATAGTGGTTGCTTTGAAGCCTGAAACAAAGGCTATTATAAAGAAGTGGGGACAATTGTCTGTAGTTAAAGAAACTTATATTTTTTCGCACCTTAAACCCGGAATGACAGCAATAGAGCAGCAAGCTACTATTAAACAATTAACCAAGACCATAAATAAATACATGAAACGAATTGCAATCGAACTTAATATAAATAAGCCGATTACTACATACTACGCAAGGCACAGCTTCGCAACTGTTTTAAAGCGTTCTGGAGCATCAATCGAGCTTATAAGTGAATTATTGGGGCATAGTAACGTAGGCACAACCGAGAGTTATTTAGATAGCTTTGAAAAAGAACAAATACAGGAGCAAACCAATAATCTAACTGTAGGATTTAGTAAAGCGAATTAATGTTAAACTTATAACAATGGATAATGAATAAAATACTTTTAGAAAAAGATTACCAGAGTATAATAATTGAAGCATTTAAGAACCCTGAAATTGATTGGGAAAACTATTATGTAAACATTGTAAATGAACACTATGAACACAATAAAGACGAGTTTTTTGAAAGGCTAACAGGTATTATTGATAATTGGTTAACATGGTACAAATCAAAAGTTTATAGTGGTAAGTATGTTACAGCCAAATATAAAGACGGTATTACCCGAACTGTTGATTCTAATACTGTATGGTACTATGATAAAAACGATACACCAATCTTTATCGAACCCGACAAAACAGAAATTCCTATACCATCTTCAATAATTGGAAATGGCTATAACATATCAGTAAACCGAGAGTTTTTTAATTATCATTTGGAAATAATAGAAAATATTAAGCAAAGAGTTAAGTTGAAAAACGATCTGATTTTACTGGAACAAAAGTTACCAGATTCAATAAAAAAAATACTTGCTAAACGTCCAATGGCACAAGGTGTAGTTTCAATAAAGGACTTACAAGCCAGAAATGAAATGATAAAAGAATTAATAAAAGGTCAAAATATAATAGCAAACGAAGTACCAAAATATTTGCAAGAGTTAGAAGACAATATCACAACCCCACAGGAAATTAGATTTAAAGATTTTTTTCGTGAATTATCCGAAGCAAAGATTAATCAAATACAAGAAAAATATAAGAATGCCGAAAACAAGGAGAAAGCAGCTTTAATACAATATTTGGTACAAGAGAGTATCGTTTATATTGATATTAATAATAGACATAAAAACGGCAATAATAGGCAGAACTTTTGTAGAACCTTGACAGGAAATAAAAAATTTGATGGACGAACAGTCAATAAATACTTCATAACAGCTACTAATGAGTTAAAGAAAGAGTTGTTTTTCGATAATGAACCTGAAACAATTGAAAAACAAATAAAAACAATATTAGCACAAGACAGCTAAATGTTTACAGTTGTTAACACTTATAAACATTTGAATATAAGCCATTTAACAAAACAAACACTATATTTTTGTAACAATAATAATAATAATTTAAAATTGTTACAAAATGGAAGAACAACAAAAAACATCATTCGACAGTATGCCAGATGCTGTAGATAGAATGATTAAACAACTAAGCGAGATTAAAGCCATTTTAATCGATTGGGAAATAATGACTCCCGAACCCGAAGAAAATGAATTATTAACTATCGATGAGGCTGCTAAGCTATTGCATTTAAGAACTCCTACGATTTATTCAAAAGTTAGTAGAGGCGAACTGCCTGGCGTGAGCAAGCGAAATGGTCGTTTATATTTTGATAAACAAGTATTGATTGATTGGATTAAGTCCGGCAGTAAAAAAACCAGCTCCGAAGTTGAAGCAGAAGCCGCTGCGTTTTTAAATTCACAAAGAAAGGGAGTAAGATAATGGAAGCAATAGAAAAAACCCCCGCCGGGAAGCAAGGGGCAACAAACAAAGGCAAATGTACTGATAATAAGCCACAAATACAAGCCTTTAATGAATACTTAAGCAACCATATTGCCACCGCTTCAATGGTAGCTGAAGCCACTGGAATTTATCAAAAAAACATAACCCGCTACAAACGTATGCTTGAGAAGTCGGGGCAACTTTGGGAAGTCTGCAAAGCTAAATGTAAGAAGACTGGCTTCAATGCGAATTACATCACCACGAACCCGGACTATTTGCAACAGCAACCAGTTACACAATTAAACCTATTTAGCTATGAAAAATAAAAGAACTGCAATTGCTAAGCTCCGAGAATTGTATTTGCAGGATCATCGCAGAAAGTACCCAAGTATGCCGGAGTATGCTCGAACAAGTCCACGCTATACAGACAAGACCGCCAACGGCTTAACTAAAATGATTATACACTTCATTAGATTGAATGGCGGACAAGCTGAACGAATAAACTGTACAGGTCGAATAATTGACAATAGAAAGACATTTACAGATGTTTCGGGACGTGTTCGCACTATTGGAAGTGTTCAGTATGGTAAGACCGCCGGAACTCGTGGAACGGCTGATATAAGTGCGACAATAAGAGGTAGAGCCGTTAAAATTGAAGTTAAGGTTGGTAACGATAAACAAAGCAGCTATCAAAGACAATATCAAAAGGATATTGAAGCAGCAGGTGGCATTTATATTATAGTTCGAAACTTTATAGGATTTTATAATTGGTATAATTTAAAATTTGGTAGCAATGGGAACAGATAAGAAGTATTTTAATGTTCCTGTACAATTATTGCAGGACTTCATACCAAACACCAACCAAAGCCTTAACAATATCTTTGATTATGCAATATACGACCATGCAGCAAATAAACTTGAGTATGATGATATTTCGGTAAGGATTACAGCAGCTTGTAAGCATTTTAGAGTAACATGCAATGAAGAAAATACTTGTGATAATGGCGAAGCATTGCACAACTCAATAGCAAGCAACAGCCCCAAAGTTGGTATAAGTACAGATTTATTCTTTGATTATTATAAAAACCATAAAACCAACTTCGAGAAAGCTTGTTTCTTGATGTTTTTAGCACTCAAAAGCATTATACAGAATAAAGCATACTGTAAAATAACCAACGCTTATTTATGGGCAAGAATGGACGGTAAAGCCTCATCGTTGAAACCATTTGACAAACTATCGTCGGAAATAAAGTTTTTTACAAGTGAATATCAAACGAATAAGATAAAAAAAGAGCTTCGGAATAATTGGCAACTTGTGTATTATGGTAGATACACCAGAGGTTGTTATTACAGCTTCCAACTCAATTTGGAGCAACTTGTTTATGAAGTTGAAAAGAAGCGAAAATCTAACTTAAATAAGGCATACAGACAAAAGGAACTGGAAGCAATCAATAAAGCATTAAATAAACTTAAGTCAAACAATAAATTTTAAAATCATGAGCAAATTAGAATTATCAGAAGCAGCCCGCAAGGCTAAGAATGAGTACCATCGTCAATGGAGAAAAAAGAACCCTGAAAAGGTTAAACAAGCAAATTTGAGGCATTGGGAGAAAAAAGCACAAGAGCAACTAAGCGACAGCCCAGAACATAATGTTCTTATATTACATAAACAGGGCTTAAGCTTAAGGCAAATTGCTGATAGAACCGGAATTTCGCATACACAAGTAAGCAGAATAATAAATAAATGTAACGATGTTACAGATACTGTAACAGGTGTAACAAAATGAAAGCTAAAAACATGACAATAAAGACCATAACACGACCTATAAAAAAGAGTTTTGTAAATGTTCAATTCGACTACAATTTGACTTTAAACATTTACACGACCTATAGAAAGATACTATAGAAAGATACTATAGAAAGATTTTTTATAAATTTATTATAAGAGTGTACCAAGAGATTTAAAAAATAATTTGAAACAACAAAAAAATACAAAAATATGGGACTACCAAAAGGAAGAACTAATAACCCAGACGGAAGACCAGCCGGAAGTAAAAACAAATGCACCGCAGAACTCCGCAATCTGATTACCGAATTTTTGAACGACAATTTCGAGCAAGTGAAACAAGACTTTCAGGATATGCAGCCACAAGACCGGCTACATTTTTACACTAAATTACTGCAATTTGCTTTACCTCGACCAACCGAAAATACTATTAAACTTGATGAGTTGATAAAAACCAACCCACCATTAACCGCAGAAGAACAAAGAATTTTAATAGAAAAAATCACACCTCAAGACTTTGCAGAAGACCATCATAAGCCTGTTCAAATTATTTTTTCAGATATTGAAGCGGAAAATTTGGCGTTAGAACAGCAAAGTTTTAATGAATAGTTGTATATTTTTCAATTAATTATCGATTTAAAATAATGAAATTTTATTTTAAATCACCATTAAATTATACTACACCCCACCCCCCTAAGCCATGTTATGTGTTACAATTGTGTTACAATTATCAAAATAAAAAAGGTTACATTGCTGTAACCCTTTGATTTTTAGCGTGAACCCGGAGGGATTCGAACCCCCAACCTCCTGATCCGTAGTCAGGTGCACTATCCAATTATGCTACGGGTCCAATTATTTTTTTATTGGGTTGCAAATATACACTTTTTTGAGAATGAAAGGAAAAAATATTGAGATTTTGTTTTATGCTTTGCCAAATAATTCAAAACTGCCTGCCTCATTTATTTTTACGTTTATAAAATTACCGGGTTGCATTGGTGTTTCTGAAGTAAAAATAACGTCGTTATCAACTTCTACTGAGTCAAATTCTGTGCGGCCATAGTAATGTTCTCCGTTAAAATTGTCAACAATTACTTTTATGGATTTTCCAATCTTTTCTTTATTCTTTTTTAGAGATATTTCTTCCTGAATTTCCATAATATAGGCAGCTCTCTCTTCTTTTATCTTTTGTGGAATATTATCCTTTAATCTTTCGCCGGCATAAGTATTTTCTTCGTGTGAATAAGTAAAAACGCCTAATCTGTCAAATTCTACTTGTCTTACAAAATTTAGCAATTCCTCATAATCTCTGTCTGTTTCTCCGGGAAACCCTGTTAGAAGTGTTGTTCTCAACGCAATATTCGGTATTTTATTTCTAAACTCTTCAATTAGTTTCATGCTCGAAGTTTTATTGTGTTGGCGTTTCATTGCTTTAAGCATGTTGTCGCTTATATGTTGAAAAGGTATATCGGCATATTTGCATATTTTTTTGTTTTCTGCCATTACATCAATTAAATTGTTGGGAAACATTGCAGGATAAAGATAATGAAGACGAATCCACTCTATTTTTTCTATTTTACTTAACTCTTCAACTAATTTTGGCAACATTGCTTTTTTATAGATATCACGTCCATAGTAACTTAAATCTTGAGCAATAAGAATCAGTTCTTTAACTCCCTTTTGGCTTAGCCAATTTGCTTCTTCAATAATGCTTTCTTTTGTTTGCGATATAAATTTGCCTTTTATAAGTGGGATTGCACAAAACGCACAAGTTCGGTTACAGCCTTCAGCAATTTTTAAATATGCATAATGTCCGGGATTATCGGTATGTCTTCCGTACTCTGGTTTTTCAAGTGTAGATTTTCCTAAAATGCGTAATAAGCTTTCAGGATTATAATTACCGAGCCAATTATTGACTTCCGGAATTTCAGCTTTCAATTCTTGCATGTATCTTTCTGAAAGGCACCCAAATACTATAATCTTATTAATATTGCCTGCTGTTTTAAGCGAAATTGCCTCTATTATTGTATTTATGGACTCTTCTTTAGCGTCGTTAATAAACCCACATGTATTTATAATTACTGTATCGCATTTGTCAATGTTTTGATTATGAGTTACAAAGTATCCGGCTTTTGTGAGCTGATAATGCAATTTTTCGGAATCGGCCAGATTTTTGGAACAGCCAAGTGTAATAATATGTATATTTTTTTCGGAATGTGTCATTAAAGCATTATTTTTAACGGTGTAAAGATATAAAGCATGAAGGAATTAAAGATTGTTTTGTTTATTGTTTTATTCACAAATAGCTTGTTTGCTCAATATTATGAAACTCCCGATTGGTTTTTTAATATTCCTGAAAACGAGGAACAAATCTTTGTGATAGGTATTTCTGATCCACGAATGGAGGATTCCGTAGGGTTCAATCTTGCTACACTACGAGCCTTACAACTTGCTGTTATTATTAATGCAACAGAGATTTCTTATACCAGTGATTATTTTGGGGAGGGTGAAGAAGTAAATCGTGATTATATTTTGCGTGAAATTCGCCAAGAATTAGCAAGATTTGAGTCTGAAGCTTTTATTAAAAAATATACCGAAGTATATACATATAGAAATAAGAATGGTGAAGCTATTGTTTTGCTTGCGATTGAAGTTGATAATAGTGGCGAGGATGGTGAATCTTACAGGGTTTTTGGAGAGTATTTCCGTCAGGATTTTGAACGCAGCAATACAAGAGCATTAGAGAGTGTTAGAAGTATTAGCTTAAACTCAGAATTGATTCTTGATGTAAACAAAACTAAGACTAATTATCGTGCAACAAATGTAAATGGTACTATTGTTCCCGAAACCAGAGTTAACGACAGTTTAATTCAGCCTATGGGGTATTTTTATCAGTATTATAATACTTTAAGTCAAGGTTTTGATATAAGTAAATACGAAGCTAGTTCCGATTTACAAAAGGGTTTGTGGTATGCATATCTTGAATCTATTATGTTAGGAATGATAAAGATTTCGAAAAACTATTCTGTTAAAATGGGAACTGTAAAGGATAATTATTTTGTTGATGATACAGGAAAAGATACTGATAAAACCAAATTTTATCGACAAGTTTCAAAGAATACTTTAAATTTTTGTTTACATAATCTGGGGATTTTCAATAATCAATTATACGCTTCAGTAGAATTGGCTAAGTATCAGCAAATGCAATCTTTAAAAAATATTGATAATAAGAAAAATGAAACTAAGCAATTACCCCAAAAGAGATTTTTCTTGTGGCGATGGATGTTTAAAGATAAGTTTAGGTAATTATGGTTTTTTGTGTGAATAATCAGAATTATCTTTAATGAATAGGATTATTTTTTCGTAAAACTTAGGTTCGAACCAATTAATATCATCATACCGCTTAAACCATGTGATTTGCCTCCTTGCATAATGTCGAGTATTTCTTTTAATTAATTCAATGGCTTTTTCTCTGCTAATATTTCCATCGAAATACTCAAACCATTCTCTGTATCCTATAGTTTTTAAGGGAGTAAGATGCCGAAATGGATATAAACTTTTTGCTTCTTCTTCTAAACCGTCTTGTATCATTGAGTCAACTCTTGAGTTAATCCGATCATACAATAATTCTCTATCTAAGTGTAAGCCTATTTTTAGGATATTGAAGGGTCTTTCTTTTTGGTTTTGTACCCGGTATTCCGAATATGATTTCCCTGTTAGTCTATATACTTCAAGTCCTCGCAATATACGTTGTACATTATTTTTATCGACTTCGTGGTAATAATTAGAGTCAACTTTTTTCAATTCTTCGAGCAAAGCATCAAGTCCATTTGCATCGTATTCTGCTGTAAGTTCATCACGAATATTTTTATTATACTCCGGCATATAGTCTATACCTCTGCAAACGGCGTCTATGTACATTCCGGAACCTCCGCACATAATAGCTATGTTTTTTTTCAGATATACTTCTTCGAGTATTTTCAATACATCTTCTTCGTACCTTCCTGCATTGTAATAATTGTGTACAGAATGAGAGCCTACAAAAAAATGTTTTACTTCATTAAGTTGATTAATATCTGGAGCAGCCGACCCGATGGGCATTTCTTTAAATAATTGGCGACTGTCGGCACTAATAATATGTGTGTTAAAATGCTTTGCCAAATTAATACTAAGCGAGGTTTTACCTGTGCCTGTAGCTCCAAGAATTACAACAAGTGTTTTAGCACTCATAAATTATAGTCGTCAATATTATCGAAGCCCATATCTTCAAAATCGTCAAACTCGTCTCTTACATCGTCTTCGTAGCAAATGTCTGTGATATCGTCGACTAGAATTTGTTGAGGTGGTTTACCTTCAGATAATGTACAAACAGGATATTCAATGTCTTCGTCGCTTTGGGTTTTTTCTCTTAAGTTTACCACTTCAATGAATAGATATCTAACACTAAAAAAATCGTATAAATAAAGCAGTCTATCGCCTTTAGATTTAATATATTCGCTAATGCTTATATTCTTCATTAAGAGAGCATTTTTTTGTTCTTCTTCGTCCATAATTTGCAAAACAATTTCCTGACCTCTATTCCATTCTTTGCCTGAAGTATAAAATGCAGCCATTATCCCTTCGTCGTAATCGCAAGCTGCCTGAATGGCTAAATGTAAATCGTAGAAACTCATATCCGATGATATTTCAATATCTCGAACAAAGCCATCAATTTCTGTAGAAATTATTCTAAATTTTATAATCATTATAATGAAGTTAAAAAATTAATAGTGTCAATATTGTCTGAATATTCGTTTAATGCAGGTTTTTGTGATGTCCCAAATTTGTTTTTAGATAATTCTTCGTTTTCTGATAAAACACACTGAAGACTGTTTTGGTTCAATTTTATCCATTTATTTAGTTCCGAAGTTTTGCTGTAGTACTCGTAATTTATAACTGATGGGGGTGAGTAAAGTGATTCTGTATTATTTAGAATAAAGAAACCCATATCGGTAAATTTAATTTTATCTAAAGTATATACCGATTTCCAGTAATCGTAATTGTTAGCATACTTATTATGTGATAATAATTTATTATATTTTTGGAACCCTTCTTCTAAAACTTTACAATCAAAATTTGAGGGAAGGTAAAGTTTACTTATGCTCCTGCATCCAAGTCCAAAGTACAGAAAAATGTCGTCAGCAAGTTTTTCTATGGTATCTCGATTTTCCTTGCCTGAAATTATTGCTATACTGTTACGATTATGTCTAATTATATGTTTGTATTTTCCAAAATAATACTCGAAATATCTAGAAGTATTATTACTTCCTGTGGCAATTATTGCGTCAAAATCTGAAATGAAATTATCACTAAACTCAATTTTGTCTTCAAGCTCTTTAAATTCTGATTTCAATGAGTTAATAATCCATTCTGGTAAAAGTCTGTCTTTAGACGAAAATTTGATTTTCAAGTTTACGCCTACAGCAATAGC
The DNA here is from genome assembly GCA_028702675.1 of Bacteroidales bacterium. Classification (GTDB taxonomy): domain Bacteria; phylum Bacteroidota; class Bacteroidia; order Bacteroidales; family ML635J-15; genus JAQVOJ01. The sequence continues at coordinate 48,053 of JAQVOJ010000004.1, read as the reverse complement.
ACAACATAAATCGTGTAATCCAACAAGGGGTATATTGCCGGCAAAAACAAGTCCCAGACTCTTACTTGAGTTTTCATCTTTTAGCTGATATCTCGAAAGCCAGTTCTTAATATTTGAATTAGTTAAAGTATTGTGCCAATAATTTAAGCAAAACCTAACATTATCGGGAGTAAACCATGGATTATGATACATTATATTATCAAATCCGGGAAAGTTATTATCCTGGTTATTAAGAGCTTTTTGGCAAATATGCCCTATATATTGTAAGGCTTTAATACGTTTATCAAGCTTCATACTAATATCCCATTTCGTCCCATGCTTCTTTATAAATTTTCTCGAATTGATCTATATTATCAAAAAAGTTTAAGCCTGAACCTAAAAGCCAAAACATAAATAAAATTACTCCTATGGATATGCCTATAATTGCACATGTTCTTCCGGCTTTAATATTTGAAAGCGATCCTGGTTTGTATATGTCGGGGTTTTCATAATATTTGCGAATTGCTGACGGAGCCAAAGCAATAGCAATAATTCCTAAAACAGGTCCTACAAGAAAAGGTCCGCAACAGCACAACATTACTAATGACAATATTCCCAAAGTTAGAATAGCTCCAGAATTTGGAGATGATACTATAAATTGGTTTTGTCTGTGCGATTGTTGCTTATTATTATTGTATTGTTGATTTGATGTGTCGCTTGTGTTGCTGCTATTACCTGTATAGCCTGCTGACTGTGATGTTACGGGAGCTTGAAACGAAGATTGTTGCTTCGATTGTATTGAAGGTGAGGGAATTAGTTCATCGCTTTGTTCGTTTTCTTCTGAGAAACCCCGTTGGTTTAAATTCTTGTTATTAGTATCCATATTAATAAGTGTTAAAAGAAAAGTTTATATAAGTAATTGACTGATATCATTATTGCATTTAGAATAAATAAATATTTTAATATTTGTGCTCCATGTTTGAAATTAAACTTCAAATGTAAAAACAAAAATCCAAACATAATAATTATTGGTATTAAAGCAGGGTAGTGCAAAAAGCTAGATTTAATATCGCCTTTAAGTAATTCAATAAGAGCTCTTTGCATGCCGCAGCCAGGGCAATCATGACCAGTTAATAACTTAAACGGACAAGGAATCATATGTTTTCCCCAAAAATCGAGCATAATATTTCAAAAATAAATAAAATAAATTAGTTTTGGGTATGTCTGTATTTTTACTTGATAATAGTTTGTCTTTTCCACACCCATCGCTTGCTTGCGAAGATGGATTGCTCGCAGTTGGTGGCGATTTAAGTCCAAAGAGATTAATTCTTGCATACTCAAATGGAATATTTCCTTGGTTTGAGCAAGGTGAAGAAATATTTTGGTGGGCACCAAATCCGCGTTATATTGTAGAAATTGAGACATATAAGCCAAGTAAAAATCTTCTCAAATTGATAAAAAATGATAAGTTTACAGTAAAGTTTAATGTGGATTTTGAAAGAATTATTGAAAATTGTGCAAAAATATCACGTAAAGATCAAGTTGGAACATGGATAGGAAATGATATGATTAAAGCTTATTCTGAGTTGCATAAACTTGGATTTGTAATGTGTATAGGAGTATATTACTACAACGAGCTTGTTGGTGGCTTGTACGGTGTAGAACTAAAGCAGGTTTTTTGTGGAGAGTCGATGTTTCACACTATGTCGGATGCAGGAAATGTAGCTTTTTATTATTTAATCGAATACTGTAAACAAAAAGATATAAAAATCATTGATGCACAGATGGAAACCGAAAATATGCGTAAATATGGTGGACACTATATTTCATTCGACGAATATCAGAAGTATCTATTCTCTTGAAAATGATATCTAAATAGCAATTATAAATGAGAATTTTAAGAGCATTTGCAGCTAATGCTTAAAAGATTATGTTAAGTTAACAATAATTATACGATACACTCGAAAAAAAACAAAAAACAGTAAACTAACTTTCATATAATACGTAATTTTTGTTAAATTGCGAAAGAAAACAAGCAAACTCGTTTATAAATGCATATAATTACTTACAAATGTTTTACAAACGGCTATTTGATAGGCGTTTAGAAAGTTATGGGAGAGTTGGTTTAATAAATGAGTTATGCACAAGGGGCTGAAATGACAACGGGCCAAGAAAAAATGAATTGAATAAACCCCACTAAAAAAGTATAAATGAATTAATTGAAAAAAAATAATCATTAAAAAGGAGGCTTTATGAAAAAAGAAATTTTGCTTTTAAGTTTAATTTGCATAGGATTTTACAGTTATTCCCAACAATGGTCATTTTTAGGGTTCCCCAATGAAAGTATCTATGAGGTTGCAGTTCATCCTGTAAATCCAGACATAATATTTGTGTCTTCTGAAGAGGGCTATCTTTATAAATCTTCTGATGGTGGATTATATTGGGATACTGTCTCATTTTATCCTTTCAACTCAATATTATTTTATCCAGATAATCCTGATACAATGTATGCAACTTTTGGAGGAGGTTCATATAGTGATGGAATATACAAATCTATTGACGGTGGAAATAGTTGGAATTTATTAAAATGGCTTTATTTGGCTACTTCAATTACGATTCCCGGGTATCCTCAAGGAACTATTATTGTCGGTGCAAAAGAAACGGGTGTGTATGAAAGTAGTGATAATGGAAATAGTTGGTCTGTAATAAATGATAGTTTGGGAAATTTGAATATTCTTTCGCTTACGCATATAAATCCTATGGATTGTGATTCAGGTCAGGTTCTTTTTGCAGGAACAGAAGGTGGTATATTTTATTATGATTATGATAATGGCGGTCCTTGGTATAATACAAATACACCGACAAATTCTCAAGTTCATGCACTTTCTTCAGATAATATTTGTTACCTGTGGGCTGCAATTGATGGAAATAGTAACTCTGCTGGAATGTATAAATCTACATATGGTATAACATGGGATATTTCGGAATATTGGGATTTTATTACAGATATTCTTATTAATCCTCTTAATCTAAGTCCCATATATGAGCCAAATACTATATATGCGGCAGATTCTGTTTATGGTGTAAAAAGGACAGTAAATGGTGGTGTAAGTTGGGAAACTATTAATGATGGTTTAGAGGATAGTGTAGTCTTTTGTCTTGCTCAAAGCCCTGCTGATACTACGCTTCTTTATGCAGGGACTTCAAATGGAATTTATGTTTGGGATATATCAGCTGACATTGAAGAAGTATCAAACAAAAATTGTATCATTATTTATCCTAACCCTGCAAATGAATATATTACTATCGAAGGAATTTACCCAGGAAGAATAGAAATAATGAACTTACAGGGAAAGATTATCAAAAAACTGAACACATCAGGAACAAAAACAGAAATAGACATATCAAAATTAGAGAGTGGGGTTTATACAATACGAATTGAAACGAATGAAGAAATCATAATGAATAAGTTCGTTAAGGAATAATAAAAAACTAACCTCTAGTGCATAATAAATAAGAATATGAGTAGTACGCATTCCGAAAGCTTTAGGAACCATGCGAGTATTCAAAGTTGAACTACATCTTAACTTGAGTAAAATGTTCAAAATGTTCTTAAAATAATAATTTATATTTTGAGTTAATAAATTTTCAAGATAAAAAATCTTTAAGAATAAGTCGGTTTTGATGCTTTTAAATATTGTGAATGAATTACAAAATTTGTATTTTTACTGTTTTTACAGAACAAAAAGTAATTCTAACAGTTAAAGTAATATTGTTCAAACAAAAAGTTCCATATGGAATATAAATTAAAAATTCGTAAGGGTTTGAATATAAGGCTTAAAGGTGAGGCTTCTAAAAAGATAAAAGAGATTGAGGCACCTGATAACTTTGCTATTAAACCATCAGATTTTCATGCTATCAAACCCAAAGTAATAGCAAAACCGGAAACAAAACTTAAGATTGGATCGCCGGTATTTTTCGATAAAAATAACCCTGAGATAGTTTTTGTTTCTCCAATTTCAGGTACAGTTACAGAGATTGTAAGAGGTGAAAAACGGAAGATATTACAGATAAATATCAAAAACGATTTTAAAAACGACTATGAAAAGCTCGAAGTACCTGCTTATACTGATTCTCGTGAACGAATTGTGGAGTTCTTCTGTAAATCGGGATTATGGCAATTTTTTAAACAAAGACCTTACGGAATAATTGCTGATACAAAACTTGTCCCAAAATCAATTTTTATAAGCTTATACGATACTGCTCCTTTGGCACCTGATTACGATTATTTACTAGACGGGAAACAAAAATTATTAACCAACGCTCTTTACTATATTTCAAGTTTAACTAATGGCAATGTTTACATAGGTCTTCGTAAAGATAGCAAATTGTTAAAAGCATTCGTAGGGATTAATAATATTAATACAATTGAAATTTCTGGGCCACATCCTGCCGGAAATGTTGGTACATTAATCAACAAATTTGATCCTATAAATAAAGATGAAACTGTTTTTACATTAAATGCTCAAGATTTATTGCATATTGCAAATACAATCGATAAAGGATATTTCTCGGCTGAACGTACAATTGTGTTGTCGGGCTCTGAAGTAAAAGAACCTAAGTATATTAAAACATTTCTTGGGGCAAGTGTATCTAATATTATTGATGGACAGATTAGCAACGAAAATTGTAGGATTATTAGCGGTAATGTGTTAACAGGTACAAAAATTGAAAAAGATGGAGCATTAGGATTCTTCGAAAATCAATTATGTATAATTCCCGAAGGAAACGAATACGAAATGTTTGGGTGGTTGCTGCCAGGTTTAAAAAAATTTAGTAGCTCTAGACTATACTTTAGTTTTCTTACACCAAATAAAAAATATACAATAAATACGAATTTTCATGGTGGACACCGACCTTTTGTAATGACAGGACAATACGAAAAAGTTTGTCCATTCGATATATTACCTCAACATCTGATAAAAGCAATAATTGTAAAAGATATTGATAAAATGGAGCAATTGGGTATATACGAGGTTATTGAGGAAGATCTGGCTTTATGTGAATTTGTTTGTACCTCTAAAACAGAAGTGCAAAGCATATTACACGAAGGACTTGAATTGATGAGAGAAGAAATGAGTTAATAAGTTTTAATACATTGTAAATTAGTTTCATATCATGAAATTTATCCGAAAACAAGTAGATAAGATTAAACCAAACTTTGAGAAAGGTGGGAAACTTTATTTTCTGCATAGCTTTTTCGATGCTGTTGAAACATTTTTGTTTGTGCCGAATAAGGTAACGCAAAAAGGAGCTCATATACGAGATGCAGTTGATATGAAACGTACTATGATAATTGTTGTAATGGCAATGATTCCGGCGTTTCTGTTTGGTGTTTATAATACTGGATATCAACATGCTTTAGCTACAGGAGCGGCTCTTGATTTTTGGTCGATGATAGGATATGGTTTAATAAAGATTCTACCGATATTTATTGTTGTTTACGTAGTGGGTTTAGGAATCGAAATTATTTTCGCTCAAATCCGCAAGCATGAAGTAAACGAAGGTTTTTTTGTGTCAGGATTTCTAATCCCGTTAATAATGCCTGTTGATGTACCCCTTTGGATGGTTGCAGTTGCAACAGCTTTTGCAGTTATTTTTGGCAAAGAAGTATTTGGCGGTTCCGGAATGAATATACTTAACCCTGCTCTTACTGCCCGTGCATTTTTGTTTTTTGCATACCCGGCATTTATGTCGGGAGATAAAGTTTGGATAGGAGGAATGCTAAAAGGAGAGGGAATTATAGATGGCTTTTCGGGAGCTACACCAATGGCTCAAGCAGCAGAGGGAAGCACTCAGTTTGTAAATGGCGCCGGAAATGCACTATCAAATTGGGATATGTTTCTAGGTATTATGCCAGGTTCAATCGGTGAGACTTCTACTTTGGCTATTTTGTTAGGTGCTGTTTTACTGATAGCAACAGGAGTTGGAAGTTTACGAATTATGATTTCGGTTTTAGCCGGTGGTGCATTGATGGGGATAATCCTAAATCTGTTTGCTATTAATCCTTATATGGAATTACCGTGGTGGAACCACTTTATAATTGGTGGTTTCGCTTTTGGTATGGTGTTTATGGCAACCGACCCTGTAACAGCCTCGCAAACAGCTAAAGGGAAAATCATTTATGGGGTTTTAATTGGTATGTTAGCAATTCTTTTTAGAGTGTTAAATCCCGCTTTCCCCGAAGGTATGATGCTGGCAATTTTATTAATGAATGTATTTGCACCTCTTATCGATTATTATGTAGTGCAGGGGAATATCAATAAAAGAATGAAACGTTTTAAACATGCTAAAGCTTAAGTTATGAACAGAAATAGCAATACATACATATTTATCTTTTCAATTATTATGGTAATTGTGGTAGGGGCAATATTGTCGTTTGTTGCAATATCACTAAAACCTATGCAAACAAAAAATGTTGAAATAGAAAAGAAAAGAAATATTTTAAGCGCTCTTCAAATTAAAAATACTGTTGAAAATGCAGAAGATTTGTTTGATAAATACATTACAGAAATGATTGCTGTAAATACAAACGGAGAAATTATCCCTGATGTAGATGTTTTTGAACTTGATCTAAAAAAGGAATTATATAAAGAACATGAAGATATAAAACTACCTGTATTTATTGGTAAATTAGATAATGGAGAGTTAAAATATATTATTCCACTATCGGGCAAAGGCTTATGGGGTCCAATTTGGGGATATATAGCATTAAATGAAGATATGACAACAGTTTTTGGTGCTACATTTAGTCATAAATCGGAAACTCCTGGGCTTGGTGCCGAAATTGAAACTGATTGGTATCAGCAGAAATTCTCTGAAAAAAAGATTTTTGATGAAAATGGCGATTTCGTTTCCATTAAAGTTGTTAAAGGCGGAGCACCACCCGACAATATTCATGGTGTAGATGCTATATCTGGTGGTACTATTACAAGCAACGGACTGGAAGACATGCTATTCGATTGTCTAAAACTTTACGAACCTTATTTGAATAACAAATAATTATTTAGAATATGTTTTCACGAAAAAATTTAAAACTACTAACAGATCCTATTAATAAAAACAATCCTATTACTATTCAAGTTTTGGGTATCTGTTCTGCATTAGCCGTTACCGTAAAGCTTAAGCCTGCTTTTGTTATGGCTTTGAGCGTTGTTTTCGTAATGGCAATGTCTAACGTTATTATTTCCCTACTCCGAAAAACTATTCCCAATAGAATTCGCATAATAGTGCAGCTAGTGGTTATTGCTGCACTTGTAATTATTGTTGACGAAATTTTAAAAGCTTATGTCTTTGATATTAGCAAACAACTTACCGTTTTCGTAGGTCTAATTATTACTAACTGTATTATAATGGGGCGTTTAGAAGCTTTTGCACTTGCTAATAAACCATGGCCAAGTCTTTTAGACGGAATTGGTAACGCCGCAGGCTATGGAGCTATACTTATTATTGTTGCCTTTTTTAGAGAATTGTTTGGTAGCGGAACAATTTGGAATGTGCAGGTAATCCCGGATTCTTTTTACGAATTAGGCTACGTAAATAATGGAATGTTTATTTTACCGCCTATGGCACTTATTGTTGTAGGTGTTATTATTTGGGTACAAAGAGCTAAAAACCCTGAATTACAGGAAGAAAATTAATTATGTTTGAAAAATTTGGATTATGGAAAATCTAATAAATATTTTCGTTAAAAGTATCTTTATTGATAATATGGTGTTTGCATATTTTCTTGGAATGTGCTCATACCTTGCTGTCTCTAAAACTGTAAAAACATCTGTAGGGCTCGGTTTAGCTGTGATATTTGTACTTGGCTTTACAGTACCTTTAAATTATTTAATCGAAAACTTTATATTGAAAGAAGGTGCTATGAGATGGTTAGGCGAAGATTTTGCTGATGTTGATTTAAGCTTTCTTAGATTTATATTTTTTATTGCAGTAATTGCTTCTATGGTACAGCTAGTAGAAATGATAGTCGAAAAATTTAGCCCTTCCTTGTATTCTTCGTTAGGGATATTTTTACCGCTTATTGCCGTTAATTGTGCTATTCTTGGAGGCTCTTTATTTATGGCAGAAAGAGAATATGCAAATATTGCTGAAGCTACAGTTTTTGGACTAGGCTCCGGTGTTGGATGGTTTCTCGCTATCGTTGGAATTGCTGCCATTCGCGAAAAAATTAAATACAGTAATGTTCCTGAACCACTTAAAGGACTTGGAATTACTTTCATTATTACGGGACTTATGGGCCTGGCATTTATGGGTTTTATGGGTATAAATTTGTAAAAAAAAATTGTTATGATTTTACTTGCCTCGCAAACAACTATAATACTATTAAGTATAGCTGTTTTTCTGGTTATTATTCTGATATTGGTAATATTGTTGTTAATCGCAAAAAAGAAACTTACTCCTCAAGGTAAAGTTAAATTGACAATAAATGATGAGAAAACAATAGAAATAGAGCCAGGCAGCACAATATTACAAACACTTAGTAATAATGGAATACTTTTGCCTTCGGCTTGTGGTGGCGGTGGTACTTGCGGGATGTGCAAATGTAGGGTACTAGAAGGTGGGGGAAGTATATTACCTACTGAAACAGGATTTTTTAGTCGTAAAGAACAACAAAACTATTGGAGACTTGGTTGTCAGGTAAAAATTAGGAACGATATGAAAATTGAAATTCCTAAAGAAGTTATGGGAATCAAAAAGTGGGAATGCGAAGTGCTTAGTAATAAAAATGTAGCTACTTTTATTAAAGAGTTTGTTGTAAAATTACCCGAAGGAGAAAAACTAGATTTTAAATCAGGAGGTTATATTCAAATTGATGTGCCAAAAGTAGAAGTTGATTTTGCAAAGGATATTGAAGTAGATGATAGATTTAAACATGAATGGGATAAGTTTAAAATGTGGGATTTAAAAATGAAAAATTACGAAGAGTCTTTCAGAGCTTATTCAATGGCTAGCCACCCCGCCGAAAACAATATCATTATGCTTAATGTTAGAATAGCAACTCCTCCTTGGGATAGAAAGAAAAACAAATTTGCAAATGTTAACCCCGGAATATGTTCATCTTATATATTCTCGCGTAAACCGGGAGATAAAGTCTATATTTCAGGTCCTTACGGCGAATTTTTTATTAAAGAAACTGATCGAGAAATGATGTTTATTGGTGGAGGTGCCGGTATGGCTCCTATGCGTAGTCATTTGTTCCACTTGTTTCATACTATTAAAACTGACAGAAAAGTTACATTCTGGTATGGAGCTCGTTCTAAAGGCGAAATTTTTTACGAAGAGGAATTTAGAAAAATTGAAAGAGAATTTCCAAACTTTACATTTCATATTGCCTTATCTGAACCTAAAAAAGACGATAACTGGAATGGATATACCGGTTTTATACACCAAGTAATTATGGATAATTATTTGAGTAAACTCGAAGAACCCGAAGAAATTGAATATTATCTATGTGGACCACCTTTAATGAACGATGCTGTACTCAATATGTTAGACAATTTTGGTGTGCCTAAAGAAATGATTGCTTTCGACGATTTTGGAGGGTAATATCAATACAGATATTTTGTGTTATTGAAACTTCATTAAATCTTATTATCTTTAATCTTTGACTTAGTTATTAACTAACATTTTAAATATGAAATATTTATTTCTTACAATTGTTGGCATTATTTCTATTCTTGCTTGTAATAATTTTAAATCTGACAATTATTATACTTGCACAGGTACAACACAGGGCACATTTTATAATGTTACTTATCAACATAGTACCGAATTGTGTTTAAATATCGACAGTATATTACAAGATTTTAGTAAATCTTTGTCGAATTACGATAGTGAATCATTAATTAGTCGTATTAATTCTAATGAATCCAATAAGGCTGATGCTTATTTTACTGAAATGTATGAAGCTGCCCAACTTGTTTATGATAAAACTAATGGAGCTTTCGATATAAGTATCGCTCCAATAGCAAATGCGTGGGGATTTGGATGGGAAAATAAAAATGAAATTAATAGTATTGATACTAGCTATATAAATAGTTTATTGAAATACGTAGGTATGAATAATATTAGCTTTGAGAATGGAAAGATTACCAAAAAGTATCCTGAGATTAAGATTATTGGTAACGGTATTGCTCAAGGTTTATCTGTTGATGTTGTAAGCGAATATCTTAAAAAGCAAGGTATTACAAATTATTTAGTTGAGATTGGGGGAGAGGTGTATGCTACAGGCTTAAATCCAAGTTCTGACCCATGGTCTATTGGTATAGATAAGCCGGTTAAAGATTCAAATTACGAAGATAGAGAAACACAGATTATTATTAATTTTTCGGATTGGTCGGCTGCTACATCAGGTAATTACCGAAAATATATAGAAATTAAAGATAAGAGTTTGGGACACTCTCTTGATCCCAGAACTGGATTTCCCGCTATTAACGAGCTTTTAAGTGTTACCGTAATAGCTAAGAAATGTATTTATGCCGACGCTTTTGCTACTGCATTTATGGTCTTAGGTTTAAATGAAAGTATGGAAATTGTAGAAGCTGAAGATAATCTGGAAGCTTATTTTATTTACTTGAACGAAAACAAGCAAATTGAAACAGAACAATCTTCGGGTTTTAAATCGTTTGTAAGTAAATACTAAGTAAAATTGGTATGAACATTTAGTCTAAAAGGCTGTTTATTCTTAAATTCCAGAAGAAGTAAATTTTATTTTTGTGAATAATCCTGATAAATTAAATATTAAAAATACGAATAGTAAAATTGAAAAGGTATTAAATTATATCCCATTTTTTACAAATGTGTGCGAAAAAGACTATATCAGCTATCATGAAGATCACAGTTTTGAGTACACACCTGCTATTTACCAGTTTATCGAAGCTTTGTTTGAAGCCAAGTTGGTTGAAGATTATGAACAAATGAAAAGCTTTCTTGAAAATTATGATTGTTCGGTTCATGAATGTAATAGCTATAACAATTGGATGCGCGACATGAATCGTACATTATGCAGATCTGATTTGTTAAGAAACGCTGATATAAATTTTATAAAAAAAGCATTTCTCACTTTAATTCGCCTCGAAAAAGTAATTCCCGGAAGTTGGGGAATTGATATTGAGGTTGGCACATGGTTAAAGCTTTTACGAAGACTCCAAGATATTTACAACGAAGCTAAATAAACTCTGACTTTATGTCGTAAATTCAAATCGTAATTGACTAAATTTTCAGTAATTTCGTAAATAACTAAGACATATTAGCATTAATATATTGTAAATATTCTATGGCATATCTATTGTAAATAAACTATGCGAAATTAATTTGAAAATAATATATTAAAAAAAAACTTTATTAATATGGGTAAAATAATTGGAATTGACTTAGGAACAACCAACTCGTGTGTAGCCGTAATGGAAGGTAACGAACCCGTTGTAATTCCCAATAGTGAGGGAAAACGGACAACTCCTTCGATGGTTGCATTTGTTGAAAATGGTGAAAGAAAAGTTGGAGACCCTGCAAAACGTCAAGCTATTACAAATTCTCAAAAAACAGTAGCTTCTATTAAGCGTTTCATGGGCGAAAAATATGACAATGTGGCAAAAGATGTTGCACGTATGCCATATAAGGTAATAAAAGGTGACAATAATACTCCAAGAGTTGTTATTGATGATAGAAAATATACTCCTCAAGAGATATCGGCTATGATTCTTCAAAAAATGAAGAAAACTGCCGAAGATTATCTCGGTCAAGAAGTTACCGAAGCCGTAATTACTGTGCCTGCATATTTTGATGACTCTCAGCGTCAAGCTACAAAAGAGGCAGGCGAAATAGCCGGCTTAAAGGTTAGTCGAATTATTAATGAGCCTACTGCTGCAGCACTTGCTTATGGATTAGATAAAAAAGATATTGACATGAAAGTCGCCGTTTTCGACCTCGGTGGTGGTACTTTCGATATATCAATTTTAGAACTTGGAGATGGAGTTTTTGAGGTAAAATCGACTAATGGAGATACACATCTTGGCGGTGATGATTTTGACCAAATAATTATTGATTGGTTAGCAGATTCGTTTAAAGCTGATGAAGGGGTAGATTTAAGAAAAGACCCAATGGCAATGCAAAGACTAAAAGAAGCTGCCGAAAAAGCTAAAATTGAATTGTCAAGTTCGAGCACAACAGAAATAAATCTACCGTATATTATGCCGGTGGACGGAATTCCAAAGCACCTAGTTAAATCATTAACAAGATCTCAATTTGAGCAATTAACTGACAAACTTGTTGAGGCTACAATTCAACCATGCAGGCAAGCTCTTAAAGATTCAGGATTAAAAGCTTCAGATATTGACCAAGTTTTATTGGTTGGTGGAAGTACACGTATTCCGGCAATCCAGAAAAAAGTTCAAGACTTTTTCGGAAAAGCTCCTAGCAAGGGTGTTAATCCTGACGAGGTTGTTGCTATTGGTGCAGCTATTCAAGGTGGTGTACTAACAGGCGAAGTTAAAGACGTTCTTCTTCTAGACGTTACTCCTCTTTCTTTAGGTATCGAAACTATGGGTGGTGTTATGACAAAGCTTATTGAGTCTAATACTACAATACCAACAAAAAAAGCCGAAACTTTTACTACTGCAGTCGATAATCAACCTTCGGTTGAAATTCATGTGTTGCAAGGGGAAAGAAGTTTAGCAAAAGATAATAAAACTATTGGACGTTTCCATCTTGACGGAATACCACCTGCTCCCCGCGGAGTCCCTCAAATCGAAGTTACTTTCGATATTGATGCTAATGGTATTATGAATGTTTCGGCTAAAGATAAAGGAACAGGAAAAGAACAAAGCATACGTATAGAAGCTTCTTCGGGATTGAGTGATGAGGAAATTAAAAAAATGAAAGCAGAAGCTGAAGCTAATGCCAATGCCGATAAAGCAGCTAAAGAACGTATCGATAAGCTAAATCAAGCCGACAGTATGATATTCCAAACCGAAAAACAACTAAAAGACTTTGGAGAGAAAATTCCTGCCGACAAAAAAGCTCCTATCGAAGAAGCACTAAACAAGCTAAAAGAAGCTCATAAAAATCAGGATGTAGAAGCATGCGATACTGCAATGAACGAGTTAAATACTGCTTTTCAAGCTGCTTCGCAAGACATGTATAATGCACAGCAAGCTCAAGAAGGTGCGAATGCATATACTAACCAAGGAGCCCAACAAGGTGATGATAAAAAATCAGGTGACGACGAAGTAACTGACGTTGATTTCGAAGAAGTGAAATAAGTAGTACTGATTCTAAAAAAATAAAAAGGGGTTGCGTAAAGTAACTCCTTTTTTATTTCTGAATTGTCTCGTCCTGAAATAGCGTTACACAAAAAAGTCTATGTGATAATTATCAAAAAAAAACTTAAATATTGAACGGGTTAATTCTTGTTCGCTCCCTTATTATGCTGTGTTTATGCAAAATATGAAAAGAATATGATAAAACTTTTGACCTCACTGAGCAAGATATTTATAAATGCTTATTTACAATTGCAATTATATTCTCTTTAGTTTGTAATCCAACAATTCTATCTACTTCAACGCCATCTTTAAAAACTATAAGACAGGGAATTCCTCTAATACCATATTCAGATGAAATTTCCGGATATTTGTCAACATCTAATTTTGCAATTGTAAATTTACCTTCTTCTTCAAAAGCAATTTTTTCTAACAAAGGAGTTAGCATTTTACAAGGACGGCACCAATCAGCATAAAAATCAACTACTACAACTCCCTTTTTTATATCCGTATTAAAGCTATTTCCTGAAATCACTTTAATTCTTGAATCGTCTTGTGCTAGTGTATTTAAGCCAAGTATAAAAATACTTAAGGCAAGTAAGAATAATGAGCGTTTTGTATTCATTTATGTGTTTTTGTTTATTATGTTTACAAGGATTATGCCTATGTTCACAAGTGCAAATATATTTAAGTTTATAATATATTTAATATTTCAGAAAGTTTTTTAATCTCGTAGCTAACCTTGTAACTAGCTTTGTTACCATTATTGTTTAGCCAAATTGTATCTAAATTATGATGATTAGCTCCTTTAATATCTACCTCTAAATCGTCACCAATTACTATCGAATCAATAATTGAGGCATTGGTTTCTGATAATACATAACTAAAATATTCAGGGTGAGGTTTATTGAATCCAATCTCTTCACTAGTAAAAATCCGCTTAAAATATTTATTTAATCCTGTATTTGTTAGTTTCTTTTCTTGAACTTCTTTAAATCCATTTGTAACTAAATATAAATGGTACTTAGGGTGTAAATATTCCAATACTTCGATAGTATTTGGGATAAGCTTAACTTTTTCGGGACTTATGGTAATATAGTCGTTGCCAAAACTTATAGCAAGTTCTTTATTTATTAAATTTACTTCTCTAAAAGTAAGGTCAAATCTTAGCCATTTAAGTTTATCTTTTGAAATAAGATTTTCTCTATATTGGCTCCACAAATAATTATTGTTTTTTCGATATCTCACAAAAAAATCATTAAAATCACAAAAATGCAATTGTAAATTATACTTGTTGAATAGTTCTCTAAATGTTTCTTCAGAGTTTGCTTCAAAATCCCACAAAGTCCTGTCCAGGTCTATAAATAAATTCTTATATGCTTTCATATCTAATCTGCAAAACTACATAAACTGAATTTATTAAACTGTGATTAATGTTAGTTTATTTTGCGTTTATTTAATCAATTGTAAAAAAATCTTGAATAAGATTTTGACATAATAATTACTGCTTCTTAAGCTTAAAGCTGTTGGCTATTTTTCTAAAAGTACTAAGATGCTCTTCAAATTTATTACTGAAAGTCATGCCGGAAATGCTGTAATAATAAGAATCATGGAATAATATAACCTGATAAATTAATTCTATTTTATTATTTTCATCATTTATGCCAATACCGTAAATTTCATAGCCTGATAGTCCATCGATTGTAATAGGTTTTGGTTCTAATTTTTCACCTGTAGCCCAAGTAACAGGGTACAGTTCCATTAATTTTAATGCATAGGTTTTTTTGTCTATATTTACATTAGTTAGTTTAGCTCTGCTTGCCATAAGTGATGTTTTACTTTCTGTTTGTGATGGAATATTTCCGTCATCAGTATAAATTAGCGAATTAACTAAAATATTAGTTTTTAATAAGCCTGTATCTTCTACATCAATTGAAAAATCATACTTATCTTCTTTTGTAACCTTTCGGTCGGGTTCATATACAATAGACAGTAAGGCTTCTTTTACTTCTTTTTTATGTGTTTGCGATGTTTCAATTGGTAATGATGCCGAGAGCATAAATGTTTTTTTATAATCACCAATTACCAGTATATATTTTGTATATATTTTACCATAAGCTCCTTGTTGTCCTTTCTGAAAAAGAGCATCATAACCATTTATTTGATACAAAATCTCGTTTTCTACAATCATTCCTGCTTTCATCATATTTGCTTTACTAAAACCAAGAAAACTATGATGAACATCTCCGGGTACTTCCGATATCATAATACTCGAACCAGCTATTTTGTGCTCAAAACCTGTGAATCGGTCGCTAAAAACAAAATCATGTGGAGGTATAATACTGATCTGCATGCCCGGTATATCTTTATGATTACCGGTTTTCTCGTTGATTATTTCAATGGCTTGATTTTTGCCTGTTTGTGCAAACAAAACAGAATTGACACAAATTGTAATAAATAATAATAATACTTGTTTCATTACTGTTATTTTTGTAAAAATAATTATTTAATATTTTAAATAAAACTAATTTGAAAACTTATCAATAGTTATGCCATCATTAAGAACAATATTTTCGGTAATTATATTATTTATCGTATTAAATCTATTCGGTATTAACCCTGATGAATTTACAGGAGATTATATAGATAAATCTTATAAAACCAGTATAAAAAGTATGCGAATGCATTATCCCGAATGGGAGGTGTCGTATCCGGTAATAGATTTAAGTTCTGACCAAACCCTCTTATTTAGTTTTGATGATATTGAAGGTGGTGTTAAGAATTATTACTATTCTGTAATTCATTGTTCTTACGATTGGCAGCCAAGCAATCTAATGTTTATGGAATATGCTGATGGTTTTGAGTCTAATCCCATTAATGACTACGATTTTTCGCTTAATACATTCGTAAATTTTACTAATTATCAATTAGAACTTCCAAATCAGGATTTGAAATTTCGATATTCAGGAAACTATCTGCTCGTGGTTTACGAAGATGATGATATCAATAAATTAGTTTGTACTAAACGATTTATGGTAGCCGATTACAATATTCCTATTGAAGCTAATATTTCCCAATCTGCATCTTCATTAATACGACAACGAGCACAAAAAATTGATCTTACATTACTTACCGGATCGTACAGAATTAGTAACCCTATTGATGAGATTAAAATAGTTATTATGCAAAATAATTCTTGGGACCTAGTTATTGATGATTTAGAGCCAAGTTTTATTAATACCGATAAATTGGTTTATAATCACGACGAGGGTAATACTTTTATGGCTTCTAATGAATTTCGATATTTTAATTTCAGAAATATGCGAATTCTGAGTGAACGAATACAAAATATCAGCTATAAAAATCCGTATTATTATGTTGAGTTATTCCCCGACGAAAATAAATTATTTTTGCCCTATAGTAGTGTTGAGGATATTAACGGAAGGTTTATTAATAAAACAGATAGGAGTGATGCAAGTGGTTATGCTTCATTAGAATCAGATTATGCTATTGTTAAATTTTCGCTTGTTGCTAGTGATAATATCCCAAACTCATCGGTACATATATATGGGGAATTTACTAATTATCGCCTCGATGAATATTCGAAAATGGAATACAACTCCGAAACAAATAATTTTGAAAAATATTTCCTTCTAAAGCAGGGATACTACAATTATAGATATGTATTAAAAAACAATGACGATATTAAAAAGCCCGATCATGGTTTTTTCGAAGGTCATCATTGGCAAACCGAGAACGATTATTTAATTTTTGTTTATCATCTCGATTCACGTGCCGGATATAATAAGCTTGTTGGTTATAAAAGAATAAATTCTGTTGAATAAATTTTTTTAACATTTTTAATTTTAATCAAATTTTAATTATTTGTAATGATTTTGCGAAATGAGAACTTAAGGTTTAAATGCTACCTTTACAGTATCATTTTAAATTGTTTATAAAATAAATTTATTAGTATGAGATTAATTATTTTGTCGATATGTATTTTAATAACGCTGTCAATTGCGGCTCAAGACGCTAATCTAGTAATTTTACACACTAACGATATACATAGTAAACTTACAGGATACGCTCCCGAAATAGAGTACTCACCATTAAAAATAAATAATGATAAAACCTTGGGCGGATTTGCACGTATTGCAAGTATTATTAAAGCCGAGAAACAAAAATTTGGTAATAATATTTTGGTTGTAGATGCCGGTGATTTTTTGATGGGAAGTTTTTTCCATATGCTCGAACCTGTTAATGGTTTGCAACTACAATTAATGGGACAAGCTGGTTACGATGTTGTATCAATTGGAAATCACGAGTTCGATAATGGTCCCGGTGATTTAGCTACAATTATTAATAAATCTAAAGAAAAGTCTCAAATTCCTCAATTATGTTTATCAAATATTGAATTTGATGATAAAGACCCTGCCGATGATGAACTCGAAAGATTATTTAATGATAGTGTAATTGTTCCATATACAATTATTGAAAGAGCCGGTTTAAGGATTGGTGTTTTTGCTTTGTTGGGTTACGATGCAACTGAAGTAGCACTATATACCGATCCAGTAAAAATTCTCGACCCAATAAAAACAGCAAAAAAAACATCAAAATATTTAAAGAAAGACAAAGGTGTCGATTTTGTTGTGTGCCTTTCGCATAGTGGTGTAAGTCCAGGCAAATCTAGAAATTGGGAAGGCGAGGATGTAAAACTTGCAAAAAAAGCAAAATACATTGATGTAATAATTAGTGGACATACACATTCTGTGCTTAGCGAAGTTGTTTGGGAAAATGACATACCTATTGTACAAACAGGTGCTTATGGGCAATTTGTGGGCAGACTAGAATTAGAAATTAAAGCCGGTAAAATAAGCTTTGCACAATATAAGCTTATTCAGGTAAATGATCAAATATTAGGTAATCGAGATATACACGAACAAATAGATCAGCAAAAACAACTTTTAAACGATGCCTTTCTTAATGATTTGAATATTAAATATGATGAACCTGTTGTTGAAACTGACTTTGACTTGGTTTGTAACGAACACGAGCCTAATAATAGTAATCTAGGTCCATTGCTTGCCGATGCAATTCATTACTATGTGAACAAAAACTCTGATGAGGGAACAGATATAGCACTTATTGCCACAGGGCTTATTCGTGACAATATGAAAAAAGGAGATACAGGATTGCAAACAGCCTCAGATTTATTCAGAATTGTTTCTCTTGGCTTGGGCGACGACCCAATTCCTGGATATCCTTTAGCAAAAGTTTATCTCACACCGGTTGAAATAAAGAGAGTTGTCGAAATACTTCTCGCTATATCCCCCTCAAATACTGCTGCATATTGTTACTATTCTGGTATGGAAGTGGAGATTGACATGAGTAAAGGTTTTATGAAAAAAGTGCAAAAAATAATAATTAATGACAAAGAATTAAACCTATCGAAGAAAAATAATGAGCTTTATAGTCTTTCGGCAAGTATATATATGTTAGAATCGATAGGGGTAATCAAGAAAATGACTTTTGGTATTATAAAAGTAGAGCCTAAAGATAAGAATGGAAATATATATAAAGATTTTGGCAGTACTTGGATTGATTTTGATACATCTAAACACGGCACACAAGAAGGGAAAGAATGGTTAGCACTTTTAGAATTTGCCAAATCATTTAAAGATACTGACGGAAATGGTATCCCCAATATCCCTGAATACTATAAAACTCCACGATTAGTTTTTAAGTTTATAAACAATTAGATTACTTTTGCGTTTTTTATTTCTGGTTAATGTTGAAATAATGTATTTGTTGAAGGGATGAGTTTATGGATAACGCTGAACGTTTGGGTACACAAAACATAGGTAAATTGTTGTTTAAGCTTTCAATGCCAAGTATATTAGGTATGTTGGCTATTACGATTTACAATTTGACAGATACCATATTTGTTGGAAGAGGTGTCGGAACTCTTGGTATTGCAGGCGTGTCTGTTTCACTCCCATTCTTAATGACTGTTACTAATTTTGGTCTTGCAATTGGTATTGGAGGTGCTTCTATTATAAGTAGAGCACTTGGTGCCAAAAATATGGCTAAAGCTACAGAGGTTTTAAACAACCTGTTTAAGCTAGTTTTAGTTTTAAATATTGTATTGATATTGTTGGCATACATTTTTATCGAACCATTATTGGTTTTATTTGGTGCTAATTCCGAAATATTACCTTATGCCAAAGAATACAGCTCTTATGCATTAATTGGTAGCTTTTTTATGAACATTATTAATTTAAATGCTAATATTATAAGAGCAGAAGGAAATGCTAAATTTGTAATGTTTGTACAAACCTTTGCTGCTGTGCTTAATCTTATTATAGACCCTATTTTTATCTTCGAACTTAATATGGGGATAAAAGGAGCTGCAATTGCAACATCTTTAAGTCAGGCATTAGGTGCAATTATGTCAATTTGGTATTTCTATAGAGCAAAGGCAAGGGTGTTAAGTATGAAAGGGTTATCTTTTTTGGCTCCTCTTAATAAAGTTTATGTGAAAGAAACTTTTGCAATTGGTGCATCTTCATTTGCAAGGCATATTGCAAATTCTTTAATGAATATTGTATTGTTTAATTTGCTGATACAATACAGCGGTAGTACAGCTGTAGCTGCATTTGGAGTGATCTTCAGACTGCTTATGTTTACTTTTATGCCACTATTTGGAATTAATCAAGGATTTATGCCTATTGCAGGATATAATTATGGAGCAGGCTCACTCAAAAGAGTTTTAACTAGTATCAGAGTCGCTAATCTTACAGCAACTTTAGTATCAATCCTGTCTTTTGTTGTTATGGTTGTTTTTGCAAAGCAATTAATGAGTATTTTTTCTACCGATCAGGAATTAATAGATATTGGAACCCATGCTATTAGAATTGTTGTTATAGCTTTTCCTGTAATAGGTTTTCAGATTATTGGTTCAGGATTATATCAAGCTTTAGGCAAAGCCAGAGGTGCAATTGTGCTGGCTTTAGCTCGACAGGTGTTGTTTCTTATCCCATTTGTTATTTTATTTCCATTAGCATGGGATATTACGGGTATTTGGGCAGCTTTTCCTGCCGCAGATTTCTTCGCTGCCGGTCTCACATTAGTCATGGTATTAATACAGATCCGGAATCTTAAAAGAGAAAAAGCAGCTTTACAACTTTAGTCATTTTTTATTTTAGTCTTGTAAAATACAGAATAAATGCACTATCTTCGGTACTCAAGTTTGGTTTGCAACAGTAGTCTTCCCCCTCGTAGTTTATTAAGCATAATTCCATACGTTTTTGAGATAAATATTTTACCCTGCATCTATAGATTGATTCAATATTGTCTTCAAGGATTGCAGTAATAATTATTTCATCATCCTGAATACTTAATTCTCCGTCAACCCATGATTTGTTTTCAGGTATGTAGTACGTAAAACCAGCTTTAGAAAAATTGAAAATATATGGAACATCTTTGATAGTAATTTTCATGCCCCAGTAATTGTCGGGGTGAATTAAATAGTTTAGCGAATCAAGTTTAAAAACTGTATTATTAAAATATTCTATCAAAGTTTCTTTGGGATATTTTCCATAAAAAATATTTTCGGAAGCCGGTTTAGAATATCCTGTAATTACCTTAATCATTGGTATTAGAAAAGTTTTAGGAATATCTAACTCTAATTTTGAAGCAGGATTTGCATCTGTATATACTCCTCCTGTGCGAATTGCAATTTTTTGTAAGTCTCTTTGTGTCTTAGTATCAGCTTCAAGCCCTGCACTCACTGTCTGATATAGCATATCTTTTGTGCTTAAATCTTCAAGAACTTTGTCAAGACTCCTGCAATCATCACCACCATCTCCTAAAATGAAAATGAGCTTTTGGGTTTTACTTCTACTGCTAGTCTTCATGTAATGTGCTGCATATTTATAAGCTTCTGACAATGGCGTGCTGTTAGAGGTTTCAAGTGTTTGTAAAAACTCTTTAAGATAAATAGTGTCTTTTGAAAAACCTATATGACTTCTTATGGGGCTTGAGCAACTGCCACTATACGTAATAATAGAGTATTCTGTATCATATTTAGAATACATCGAAAGTATTTCTTCGCCTCCTTTTTGTGCAGCTTTTATTTTGTCGCCGGCCATACTTCCCGAAACATCGATTAAAAGAATTATACTATACGACTCTTGCTCTGTAAAAACTTGGGAGTAAGACCGAAACTTAGAAAATGTTATTAAAAGAATAACAATAATTATAAAATATTTATGGTTAGGCATATCTTGATTTTAGTTTAATTATAAACAAAAATAATACCTCAAACTTGGTTTGAGGTAATAACCTGTTATTATTAATTAACCACAAATAACTTACAGGTTAAAATATTTAGTGTATTCAAAAAATTATTCTAAAGAACTAAAATACTTCATAAATTGAGCACGCTCATAAACTTGAGGGTTTTCAATGTTGTTATAAGACATTTTCCCTCTAAACTCTTTTAAGTCATTAAATTTGTGTTCTGTCATCCATTCTTTCAGTTCTGTGTTAATGGTTTCTATGGTTTTCATCCCATTTTGATACAATGTTGAACAAAGTTGTACGGTTTTAGCACCGGCAAGAATTTGCTTTACAACACCAGCAGCATCATGTATTCCTGTTGAGGCTGATATGTCGATATCTTCAACTAAACCGCTTATTAAGCCAACCCAACGCAAAGAGTGTTTTATATCTGTATCTCGGCTAAATACCGAAGATGAAACAATGTGTAAAGTGTCAATATTAATATCCGGTTCATAAAAACGATTAAACAATACAAAAGTGTTTATCCCTCTAAATTTTAGTTGATTGATAAACCATGGCAGACTTGTAAAATTATACCCAATTTTTAATGCAATAGGAATTTTTAATTTTGGTTTTATATGTTCAATTATTTTAAAGTAGGTTTCTTCTATTTCAGTTGGTTTTGTATTTGCACAAGAAGGAACTATATGCATATTGAGTTCAAGAGCATGAGCTCCTGCTTTTTCAATTTCTCTGGCAAAGTCAACCCATTCGTCGTCGCTTACACAATTAATGCTTGCTATTATAGGAATATCTACTTCGCTGCGGGCAGATTTTATCAAATCTAAATACTCGCTTACCGAATTATGACGGGAATAGTTTTTAATATAATCTATTGCCTCAGGATAATCATGCCCTTGACCAATGGTTTTGTGTGCCTCGAATAGAATTTGTTCCTCGAATAGTGATTTCAAAACTATTGCACCAGCTCCAAAATTTGCTGCATTTACAATTTGATCTATGTTTTTAGTTAAACCCGAACTACTTACTATTAATGGACTTTTAAGTTCCTGTCCTAAATAATCTACCGAAATGTTTGCCATATTAATCAGTTTTTAAAATTGATTGCTAATAATTATTTTCAAGTGTTAAAAATAATAAAAATTTTGGAGGCTGTATTAAAACCCTATTTAGATTTTTTAAAATATTCTTTTTGTGCTAGATTATTTATAGACATAGCTTTATTTATAAAGAAGGGTGAGAGTTTAAAGACAGCTATAGTCATACTAATTCACCTCTATAATTCCAAAAGATTTAAAATATAGCAAGCTTTATAGGCATTGATATCGTATGGTTTAAACATTTTTAGATTTATTCAATTTAAAAATACCATTTAAAACATTAATTTTACGAAAAATATCTTTCTATGAACGATTTGATTTTGTTCGAAACGCAAGGTAATATTGGTATTATTAGTCTAAATAGGCCTGATAAAAAGAATGCCTTATCAATGGAATTGCTAGGTCAATTAAACGATGTTTTGATTAATGTTTTAGAAAATGAAAATGTTAAGGTGTTAATCATTAAAGCATTTCCAGATTATTTTTCTGCCGGTGGAGATTTTAAAGAAATGCTTAATGTAAATGGAGAAGAAGCTGAATTAATGAGTATAAAGGTGCAAAGTTTATTCTCAAAATTTGCATTAATGGATATTCCTGTAATTGCTCAACTTTCGGGGATGGTTTATGGAGGAGGTTTAGAATTAGCAATGTTTTGTGATATTAGAATTGCTGCCGAAAATGTTGAATTATGTTTGCCGGAAGCAAAATATGATATCATTCCGGGAGCAGGTGGAATAAATATGTTGGCAAGAATTATAGGAGTGGAGCACGCAAGATATTTCCTGTTTACAGGTGAAATTATACCCCAAAATCTTGCATTAAATACAGGCTTAATTCACGAGATAGTTCCAAATATTATGATAGATAAGCGTTGTATTGAAATTGCCGATAAACTTGCCGATAAAAATTCAGAAGTTTTGGCATGTATTAAGAGATTGTTGTTAAACACAAGTTATCAAAGTGTTGGAGATTGCATGAACACCGAAGCTGCTGAGTATAGAAGTCTTCTAGAAAGATATGGGAAACAGAAAATTAGAGAGTTTTTTAAGAAATAATTCAAAAATGTCTAAACATTATACAAATTTTATTTTTAGTAGTTATGGATATGCTCTTGGTAAGTATAAAGTTACTAATAAGCAAATATCAGATGCAATAGAGCAAGGATATATTACAGGATTTGATAGTTCCAGAATTAGTGATTCTGATAATTATAAAGAATTTGAGAAAAATAATTTGGGAGTAAGTCCTTTTGAGTTTATGGCAACCAAAATGATGGGGTTTAGCAACAGATATCATGTTGTGCCTTTCCCTCCTGTTAAGAAAAACTATAAGAGTGCCGACAATTCACTCAATTTGTGTGTAAAGGCTGTTGATATGGCATTTTCAGGTTCAAATATACATCCCGAAAATATTGACGCATGGATGGTGAGCACAGCAACTCCTCACGAACAGGCTCCAGGTGTATCTGCTACACTTAAGGCATATTTTACTAAGTACGAAAATCAATCTCAAACAATTACTTTAACTTCGGCATGTGTAGGATTTAATATTAATGTAGAACGTGCTATACTTTTTCTTAAAAATAATCCTAATGCTAAGCATGTTGTTGTGGCTCATACCGAAGTTATGTCTGAATTACTTTTAAACGAAAACGATTTTGTTCCATACACAACATTTGGCGACGGTGCAGCTGCTGTAATTATTAGCAAAGTAGTAGGGGAGAAAAAAGAAGGAATTGTTAAGGTATGCAATTACGAAGATTTGTACATGATTGATTTTTTAGGAGCTAATAGAGAAGGTAATTTGTACATGGAACCAAGAATGGTTAAACGTAGAGCCGTGCCTAATATGACTAAGGTAGCAAATGAATTAATGCAATTTACCGACTGGAAAAATGATGATGTTGATATTTTTATACCTCACCAAACAGGTAATGCTATTGTTCATAATGTTATTAAAAATTTGGAATTTCCACTTGACAAAACATTTCAAGAGGTACAATTCAATTATGGTAACCTTAGTGGAGCTTCTGTTCCTGTTGCTTTGTGCTTATTACATGAGCGTGGAATGCTCAAAGAAGGAAAGAAAATATTAACATCAGTAGCTGGACTTGGTGGCGAATTTGGTGGCTTTGCATATATTGTCCCGAGAAAATATAAATTTAAAAAACATAAAAAAGATTTAGAAAATTGTAAAGTTTTAGTTACAGGTGCTACAGGCGCATTAGGTTCGGCAATTGCTATACAACTTGCTCAAAAAGGAGCAAATATCGTTTTACAGTATAATAATTCGGTTGATAAACTAGATGATCTTCTAAATCAGCTCAAAAATTTTGATGTTTCGGTTGAGTATATAAAACTTGATTTCTCAAATCCTGAAAACGTAAAGCAGCAAGCTCAAAAACTGGTTGAAAATAATACAATTTTTGACTTTATCGTACATACAGCCGCCGTTACAGGCCCTGTAAAACGAGCATCAGAAACCAGTTCAGCCGATTTTCAGTTCGTTTATAATGTTAACTATCTTTCAGCAGCAAACTTATCTGAAGTTCTACTTAATAATGTGCGAAGATCGATTTTGTTTACCGGTTCTGTGGCTCAAGATGCCCAATT
>JAQVOJ010000004.1:0-22633 GCA_028702675.1 Bacteroidales bacterium | reverse complement strand
CATCATGTAACACCTTTTCCACCTACACGAAAGAAACTTTATTATGCTGAAACTTCGCTAGATTTAGCAATTAGGGCTTTAAACAATGCTATTAGCGATAGTGGAATACACCCCGAAAAATTTGGAGCATGGTTTATTAGTACTGTTTCGCCTTATGAGCAAGCTCCAGGAATGGCTGCAACTCTTAAAGCTCATTTTGTGAGATTCGATAATCAAACTCCTAGCTTTTCATTAGCTTCGGGATGTGCCGGTTTTAACGAGAATCTCGAAAGAGCTAAAGAATATATGGCAGAGCATTCAAATATAAACCACGTTGTAATTGTTCATGCCGAAACAATGTCGGCATTTTTAACCAACAGAGTTAAGTTTGTCCCGTTTGTAACTTTTGGCGATGCTGCTGCAGCGGTAATTTTGTCGAGAAAAGAAATGGAAACACAGGAGGGATTGAGACAAATTGTCAATTATCAGGATCAAAATATGCTCGATTTTGTTGGTGTTGATAAAAAATGGAATTTGCACATGGACGATTCTGTTATTAAAGACAGAGCAATATTGAATATCCCCAAAGCTGCCCGAAAAGTTTTAGAAATAACTAAATGGACTGTTGATGAGATAGATTGGTTTATTCCACATCAAACCGGAAATGCAATCTTATTACCTGCTGCAGATGATCTTGGAATACCACATTCTAAAATATTTCTTGAAGAACAAAATGAATATGGAAATACTTCAGGTGCTACTGTTGCAATTAGCATGAGTATGCTAAATTCACAAAACAGATTGTTGCCCGGACAAAAAATTCTTAGTGCTATGGCTGGAGTGGGAGGTAATTATGGGGCTTTTACATATGTAGTGCCGAAAATTAAACCAAAGAAAACAGAATATGTTTATGCTAATGATTTAGATGGCAAAACCGTTCTGGTTACA
This sequence comes from Bacteroidales bacterium, assembly GCA_028702675.1. Classification (GTDB taxonomy): domain Bacteria; phylum Bacteroidota; class Bacteroidia; order Bacteroidales; family ML635J-15; genus JAQVOJ01. The sequence continues at coordinate 21,706 of JAQVOJ010000004.1, read as the reverse complement.
GGAGCCTCCGGGTTTTTAGGAAATGCTATTACAAAAAAATTACTGAATAAAGGGGCTAATTGTATATTGCAATATAATAATAATTTACCCATAGTCCCTCAAGAGTTTAAACAAAAAGTTGAATTGATTAAAGCTGATTTCTGTTCCGAACAGCAAATATCGGGTTTCATAAAAACTATAAGTGATAAACAAATAGATTATTTTATAAATGCTGCAGGTAGTCTCAAAAATCATGCAAAGGTTAATTTTATGGGAATATTCGATGTGTTTAAGGCTATGTTAGATAAGAAACCTAAATGTATTGTAAACATCGGGCATGCTGCCGAAGATATTATTATTCCCGATATGAATGAATATTTAAGCTCGGTTAGTGCTTTACATGGTTTATTGGCATCAGCATCAGGAGAGTTTATTAGTAAGAAAATACGTATTGTATATTATATGCCTGCAATAATAAATGGAGGGATCAGTAATAAAATTGACCCTAAACAGATTTTTAAATTTATGATATCTGTAGGTCAAAATAATACTTTGGATTTAAATATTACTGCCGAAAAAATCGTAAAGTCTTTATATATCCCCAAAGTTGAGAGTGTCGCAAATTCTTATGAAAATATAATGGTAGTTCGAAGAGACGGATACAAATTAGAAGTTGATGTTTAATAATAAATAAATATAGTTTAAAATGAAAAAAATTGTTCTTTTCCTAATTAGTTCATTAGTAGTATTATCTGTATATTCAATTGATGAAACACGCCTACTAAGGTTTCCTGCAATTTACGATAACCAAATTGTGTTTACATACGCTGGAGATTTATACACTGTAAATATTGAAGGTGGAACAGCCCGGCGATTAACTAGTAGCCAAGGATACGAAATGTTTGCTCGTTTTTCCCCCGATGGGTCTATGATTGCATTTACAGGACAATACGATGGTAATACAGAAGTATATATTATGCCGGCAGAAGGTGGAACACCTAAAAGACTTACCTATACCGCAACTTTGGGAAGAGACGATATCGGTGACCGTATGGGACCTAATAATATTGTAATGGGTTTTACTCCTGACGGGAAATATGTAGTTTACCGCTCAAGAAAAAAAACTTTCAATTCTTTTATCGGACACCTCTTTAAAGTACCTGTGAATGGAGGAATGTCTGAACAATTGCCTTTTGCAACCGGTAGTTGGTGCTCTTTTAGCAACGATGGAGAAAAAATTGCACTAAATAAAATATTCCGCGAATTTAGAACATGGAAATATTATAGAGGTGGAATGGCAGACGATATATGGTTACACGATTTCAAAACTCATAAAACCGAACGTATTACACAAACTGATGCTCAAGATATTATGCCAATGTGGAAAGATAATAAGATATATTTTATTTCTGACCGCAACAGAATAATGAATTTATTTGCCTACGATACTATTACAAAAAAAACGAGTAAGCTTACAAATTTTGCAAAATATGATATTAAATTTCCAAGTCTTGGTAAAACCGAAATAGTATTCGAAAACGGAGGATATATTTATACATATAGTTTTGATGAACAAAAAGTTAAACTAATTCCAATAAAAATTCTTGAAGATAATTCTGGTTCACGTACTGTTCTCAAAGATGCTTCAAAATTATCGAGAGACATTAGTATTTCGCCCGATGGTGTTAGATTAGCAATTTCGGCACGTGGAGACGTATGGTCGGTGCCCGTAGAGTCTGGTATTACTAGAAATTTAACCGAAACCTCAGGTGTGCACGAACGTTCTGTGGAATGGTCACCAAATGGAAAATACATTGCATATATCTCAGATAAAACCGGAGAAACCGAAATTTTTATGTGTCCACAAGATGGTTCCGAATCTGAAATACAACTTACACAAAATGCCGAAACTTATAAATATAATTTAAAATGGTCTCCCGACAGTAAAAAAATTATTTGGAACGATAAAATGCTAAGGCTTAGGATGATAGATGTTGAAACAAAAAAAATAACAGAGATTCATAAATCTATGATTTGGGAAATTGGCAGCTTTAATTGGTCGCCTTGCAGCAGATATATATGTTTTGACGACAGCGATACAAGTAGAGTATCTCAAATATTTGTGTATGATACAAAAGAATCGGAAACTCATGCCATAACTACAAAATGGTATGATTCTTACAGACCTGTTTTTAGTGATGATGGAAAATACTTGTTCTTTGTCTCGAATCGAGATTTTAATCCAATATATAGTGGTACAGAATGGAATCACGCCTACAGAGACATGAGTCGAATTTATTTTGTAACATTAAATTCAGAAATGCTTTCGCCGTTGGCTCCTGTAAACAATGAGGTTAAAGTAATTGAAAATAAGAAATCGAAGGAAAAAGAAGAAAAAGAGGAAGAAAAACCAATAGAAATTGAATTTGACAATATTGAAAAACGAATAGATGTATTGCCCATAGAAGCCGGAAATTACTGGAATATACATATTGTTGATAACAAGGTATATTATTCCATGAGTAAGTTTAAGCATAAGGCAAGTTTGAAAATGTATCTTTTGAAAAAGCAAGAAGAAAAGGAATTGGGGAATTATTCCACTTGGGCTTTAAGTGCCGATAATAAGAAGATGCTAATAGCAAATGCAAGTAATTATTATGTTATTGATCTTCCGGGAGGTGATATAAAATTAAAAGAAAAAGTAGATTTAGGTTCTATGAAAATGTGGGTAAATCTTAAACAGGAATGGGAACAAATATTTACCGAATCGTGGCGACAAATGAGAGATTTCTTTTATGATCCTAATATGCATGGAGTTGATTGGGTAAGTATCTATGATAAGTACCAACCACTTGTAGAACACGTAAATCATAGAAACGACCTTAATTACATTATTGGCGAAATGATTGGTGAATTAAATGTAGGGCATGCTTATGTTAGTGGTGGTGATATTGAACATGCAAAAAAATATAAAACAGGTTTGTTTGGAGCCGAGCTTTCAAAAGCTGATAACGGGTTCTTTAGAATAGACAAAATTTTGCAAGGCGAAAATTGGGTAAGCAAAACTCGTTCTCCTCTATTAGAGCCGGGTATGAATATTAGCGAAGGTGATTATATAATTAGTATTAATGGGAAACTTTTAACCGATGTTGAGGATGTTTATTCATTAATGCTTGATAAAGCTGATAAACAAGTGCTAATTAAAGTTAATTCAAAACCAAGCGAAAAAGGTGCACGAGAAGTTGTAATTATTCCCATTGCCGATGAGTCTTCTTTGTATTATTATAATTGGGTTCACAAAAATATTGAAAAAGTAAATGAGGCAACAAACGGAATGGTTGGCTATATCCATGTTCCGGATATGTCAGTTCAAGGGCTGAACGAGTTTGTTAAATATTATTATCCTCAACTTATGAAACCGGCACTCATAATAGACGATAGAGGCAATGGCGGTGGTAATGTATCCCCAATGCTTATTGAGAGATTAAAACGTGAATTATCAATGATGGGGATGTCAAGAAATGTACCTGTAGCTGATTCAAAGCCTCAAGGAATGCATTTTGGACCTAAAGTGTTGCTTGTAAACGAATATAGTGCTAGCGATGGTGATTTATTTCCATATCAATTTAAAAAACATAAGTTAGGAAAAGTTATTGGAACCCGTACTTGGGGAGGAGTAGTAGGAATAAGAGGCTCATTACCATTTATTGACGGAGGTTCTCTAAATAAACCGGAATTTGCTCACTACGACGAAAATGGTTGGATTATCGAAGGTTATGGTGTAGAGCCTGATATTGTTGTCGAAAATGATTTGTATAAAGAGTTTTATGGCGAAGATGCTCAACTAAATAAAGCAATTGAAGTAGTATTATATGAATTGGAGCAGTTTAATAAACAAAAACCTGATATCCCTGAATTTCCTGACAAAAGCAAATAAGTTTTCAACAAAAATTGTAAATTTAAAATACTATATGTTAATTTACATATCATTAACTAAATTAAAATTATTATGAAAAAAATCACTTATTTATTAATTGCATTTGCCCTTGTGCTTTCGGTAGTTTCTTGTGGCAATAAAGATGACAAAAAGAATGATAAAGATAAAACAGAAGAAGTTGCAAAAGCAAAAGATTTGAATGGACTCATTAAAAAATATGATGGAGTTGAATTTAAAGATTGTGATGAATTTTTAGCTGCTGCAAACGAAATGCTTGACGTATTTGTACTTACTGTTGACAAAGCATACGAAGGTGATGAGAAAGCAGAAGAGGATTTTACTAAACTTGCCGAATTTATGGAACAATTTGATGCACAAGCTCAAAAGTTTGAAGAAGAATGTCCTGAAAAAATGGCTGAATTCGATAAGAAATCTGAAGAAAAATTCGAACCAATAATGGATAAGCTTATGGAAATTTCGTTCCGCCAAATGGCCTCAGAAATGGATGAAACAGGCGAAGATTTTGCTGAAGATATGGACAATGCTGTTGAAGAGATAGAAAGTGAAATTGATGAAACCATTGAACAAATTGATGATAATGTGGAAAATGCTATAGACAATCTTTAAAGAAATACCTTTATACTGTTAATTAAGGGTGCATCAAGTTAATTATTTGGTGCACTTTTTTATTTATTTATGTGCTATTGTATCAAAAACAATTTCAATTTGCTTATTTTTGCTTTTTATTTATAATTATTATAAATAATGGTTTGTTAAATAAGAAAGATTTTAAGTAGTTGGCAATCGAGATGAAAAAATATTTAATTAAAATACCCCAAATATTATTTTTAATAAGCATATTAATACTTATTGGATTTACTAATGGAAAGTTGTTTAATCAAGAGATAAGTTCAAGTACATCAAAAGAGCAAAATATACCAGATTCATTAGAAATGATTGTACCCCATTTTCCAGATTGTAGTTTTGATAAAGATGGTAATGAGCTTATTGTCTATAATCCTGACGGTACATTTAGGGCAAGACTGTTATTCACTCAACCTATATGCAAACATATCAAAGGATACGGAGGTAATATTCCTTTTATAATAGTTTTGTCAAAAAACAATAAAGTTGAAAAATTAATACTGCTTCCCAACAACGAAACTCCAAATTGGATCGAAAGTCTTAAAATGCAAGGATTTTTTGATGCTTGGAATGGATTAAATGTAGAAGAATCTTTAAACAAAAAAGTAGATGCTGTTACCGGTTCTACTTATACAAGTAATGCCGTAATAGAAAGTATGCAAGTGCGTTTAGCTGAGTACTCTCAATCAATCAAAAAAAAAAGAGTAATAGATAGCAAAAAACTTATTCTTAATATCTTTTCGGGACTTGTTATATTATTTGCTCTCTTAAGTTTTTTCTTTACTAAAAAGTTTAAAAAATATAGAATAATCTTATTAATTTCCGAAATTGTATTATTGGGGTTTTTGTCGGCTGAATTTTTAAGTTTGGCTTTAATTAATTATATAGTTTTAAATGGGTTAAGTATTTATTCAAGATGGGTAATTGTATTAATATTATTGTTTTCAGTTTTGTTGCCTTTGATTACTAATAAATCTTTTTATTGCCAATATTTATGCCCATTTGGTGCTTTTCAAGAACTTGCATGTAGGTTACCTGTAAAAAAAATAAAAATCGGAAAACGTACATCTAAAATATTAAAAAGAATTAAGTATTTCTATCTTATAATAATTGCTTCTTTAACAATTGCAGGAGTTTCTCTTGTTCTTGAGAGTTTTGAACCTTTTATGGCATTTAAATTTCAATATGCATCTTGGATCAGTATAACTATCGCAGTTATTTTTATTGTGTTATCAATTTTTATAAAAAAGCCTTGGTGTAACTATTTTTGTCCAACAGGTGCATTGCTAGAGATGTTAAGAAAACCGCTTAAAATGTTATCATCAAATAATAAAACGAACAAACTTGAAAATAATGAATGAACCAGCTCTTAATTTAATTTTATCAAGAAAAAGTGTGAGACAGTTTTCTGATTTACCAATAAATAAAAACAAGCTTGAATTATTAGTTAAAGCCGGTATGGCAGCTCCATCAGCCCGAAATCTTCAGCCTTGGGCTTTTGTAATAGTTACAGAAAGAGAAACAATGGATTTTTTAGGCGATGCCTTGCCATATGCAAAAATGCTAAAGCAAGCTAATGCTGCAATTGTTGTATGCGGAGATTTAAACAAAGTATCGCCAATTTCAAAGAAGGATTATTGGGTTCAAGATTGCTCGGCTGCAACACAAAACATCCTTTTGGCAGCAGAAGCTACAGGTTTAGGAGCAGTATGGACTGCTGCTTTCCCTTATGAGGAACGCATGAAGCCTATATGCGAATGTCTTAATTTGCCCGATAGTTTTTTACCTCTTAATATTATACCAATTGGTTATCCTGAAGGTAATGATAAACCAAAAGATAAATGGAACCCTAAAAATCTTTTTTGGGAGAAGTTCAATTAAATGTTAACTTGCAATGTGATTTAAAACAAATGAAAAGATTTTTTGTCGCCATACCTATTTCAGACGGACTTCGTAATTTATCGACACAAGTTATGGAGCAAATAAAGCCTATGCCAGGTCTTAGGTTTACTTCTTTAAGTAATTTACATATTACAGCTTGTTTTTTAGGTAATTTCGAAGAGTCTAAAATTATTGAACTTAACAATAAACTTTGCCTTGTTTCAGAAACTATGTTGCCATTAGAGCTTAATTTAAAAGGTTTAACATTGGCTCCACCCGACAAAAATCACTATATGGTATGGATAAATTTCGAACCTACACATTGTTTTAACCGATTATGTGCTACTCTCGATAGGTTTCTTTTAAATAAAAGTCCGCAGAAGGAGTATTTGCCTCACATTACATTAGCAAGATTTAAAAATGTACAACCGGATATTAGTGATATTATATTGGATAAAGAGCACACCGAAATAGTTAGCAAAATAGTTCTTTATGAGTCTGACTTACGTGATGAAGGACCTATTTATACTGCAATTAATGAATTTGGTAAATAAAAAAACCACTCTAAAATCGAGTGGTTTTTTTTTACTATATTTTTTTGCTTATTATTCTTGTACTGCTACTTCAGCATCTAAAACAAGAGTTTTATAGAAATAAGCTTTAAGACTAAATAAAATTGGAGAAACCGCAATTAGTAATAAGAAAGTTAAAATATTACCAACAACTCCTAAATATCCAAAAATCCATACAAAAATTATTATAATAATCATTATAGCTAAATTTGAAAGAAACATAGCTGCTTTGTTTCCATTAGTTGCTTTATTACTTTCTGCAAGAGCGTCCATAGGGTTTTTCTCTTTATCAATAAGCAGATAATTACTTAAACTCCAAGCAAGATTAATAACAATACCCGGAATAATGAACATTGCAAAACCTATTGCAATTCCTTGGAACCTAAGACCATTTAATAAGAAAAATTCACCCATATATCTTCTGTATTTGCTATCGAAAATAAATGTGGGAGAAATAACCTTCCCTTTACTAATTTCAATTGGAATTGTGATTAGTGCGATAGTGGTACCAATATTTAAGTATGGTATCCAGCAGGTAAGTGCCCACAAAATAACAGCTCCAATAATTGAAGGGAGATTTTTTAAGCCCCAAGCTATGCTCGTTTTAAGGGCGTCAACAAAGTTAATTTTTACAGTGCTCATAATTCTGTTTTGATTTGGTTAAACATTAAAATAATTATACAAATATAATTACATATTTTTTAACTACAAATATAAATCTTATAAATAAAGCGACAATATGGCATTGAGAAAGGTATAAAAATGACAAAATGACTCAAATATTGTCCGTTTATATGTCAAAATATAGCTTCTTATTGCGTGGTATTAGTTTTGATTGGTAAATATTGAAATTGAAAAATATAAATGTTTAACTAAAAAAATTATAGGAGGACAAAACCATGTTAGTAAAAAGAAATTATCACATGCCAAGCGTATTTGACGAGTTTTTCAACGCTTTAAACAATTTTGATGTTGATCGTTATACGGTACCTGCTGCGAATGTTAAAGAAACAGAAAACGAATTTGTAATTGAACTTGCAGCGCCCGGAATGGAAAAGAAAGATTTTAAGATTAACTTGAACGACAATATGTTAAATATTTCGGCTGAGCGTGAAGTAAAAAATGAAAGTAAAGAAGAAGGCAAAGCAGGTGAAAACTATTTCCGTCAAGAGTTTTGCTATGGTAAGTTTAATAAGTCGTACAACTTACCCGACAATGTAGTAGCTGATAAAATCAATGCTACATACAAAGATGGAATACTTTATGTAAATATTCCAAAAGATAAAGAAGCAAAACTTCAAAAAATCATAAAGATTAACTAATTAAATTGTGATTTAAACAAAACACAGGTCGCCAATCGGCGACCTTTTTTGTTTCAAAATACAACATTTAGATAAAAATACCCCAAATCCGGCACTCCGGTAAACATTGGAGAATCGTGTGGATTTGGGATCGAAAACTATTATACAAAATCAATATTAATCTTAACAGTAGCTTACTATGGAAGGATATGATAAAATCGCTATATAATAACGCTATACTTTAGCAGTCAGCTTCAGCAACAATTACGCTAATACACAAACTATTTTACGATTAAAACACTGCTATTATGTTTAATATAATTTCAAATTATTTTTTAAAGCTAAGTTTTTACGATAGTTGTTTCTATTTAAAAAACTGTGTATATTTGCCCACGATATGTTAAAATAAACATAACGATATGAAACATAGTATTTTTATAATTTTTGGAATATTTATAATGATAGCTTTCGTGCAAACAGGTTGTAAACCGGAAGAAGAAGCTGAACCTCCTGTAATTAATTTAATTATTGAAGATGATTGTACTAATGATGGAGATACTGTAGAAATTGGACATGCTTTGAGATTTAAAATTTCAGCTTCCGGTACAGATGCTAATATTACAAACTTTCTAATAGAAAAACACTATGGCGATACTAAGAAAACAGTTGTGGATTCAGGCTTAAATAGTGCCGGCTTTACGGTAAACCAAGTATTCTATCAAGGAGTAGAAGATGAGGTAGATTGGACATTTACTGTTATGGATAGAAATAGAAAATCTGCAAGCGTAAGTTTAAAAGTATATAAAGACCCGACATCGCAATATGGTGGAATTATAGAATTTGAAAATATTAGTATCGGATTTCAGGATAACGAAAATGTGGGGCATTTCTTTTTACCGGATTTAAATCAAGTCTATTTTGAGGATTCTGCTAGTCTCTATCAGGAGTTGGTAGATGTTTTGTGTTATTTTAATTATCGCGAAGATTATAGTCAAAATCTGCCATCTCCAACATTTTCGTCTCCCGGCGAAGAACTTAATGCATCAGGCGAGATGTATGATAAATACTATCCAATTATAAAGACTTGGGAAACACGCAATTATACAAAATACGATATAAGAGCCGAAAATGGTGTTACAGATGAATTATTTAATTCTGCGCACAACGACAGTCTGTTGATTGTATCTTACGACAATGTGTGGGGTAAGAAAAAATACAAATGGGCTTACGAAGGTACTTATATTCCATTTCAAACTGCTTCGGGACGAATAGGTATTATTCATGTTAATCAGACTGATACTGTTCCTGATGGACAAATGAATTTTTCAATGAAAATTCAAATTTCTAACAATTAATATTAACTAAAAACAAATGAATTATGAAGAAATCTTTACTTTTTTTAACGATTATTAGCTTAAGTGCATTATTGTTTGCACAACAAGACACAGTTATTGGTTTTACTTTCCCCGATCAGGGAGATGTAGAATTTAATGCAAATCTAGGTTTGTCAGGGAACTTGTCATACGATATTAGAGCTGAAATCGAAGGTGGTGACTTACTGAGTGTTGCAATCGCAGATGCCGAAGATGGATATGCAGCAAGTGCCGAAGGATGGGATAACGGAAATGGCATAAAGTACTGGTCGATTAAATTTAAAGCTGAAGGATACGTAGATTTTAATGTTTCGTCAGTACAAAGTTCTGATGAGAATAATCCCGGTCCTAAAGATTGGAAATTGCAAGCAAGATTTAGTGGCGAAGATTGGGTAGATATTCCTAACGGGAATGTAAGTGTTGGCGAAGACTGGACAACAGGAGTTGTAGAGAACTTACCATTACCTTCATCATTTGATAATCCCGGAACAACAAGTGTTTACATTAGATGGATTATGACATCTAACATAGCTACTGATGATAGTGATGTACTTGCCACAGGTAAAAGCTTAATTGATAATATTATAGTAAAAGCCACAAACAGTACAGGAGTTGAAAGCACAATCTATAGTGCTAATCTCAATGTATTTCCAAACCCATGCAGAGAAAATATTAATATCGAAGCAGACGAAGAAATAAGCAGAATTGAGATTTATAGTGCAAATGGAACACGTATGGAGCTTAAGCAAGATAATGTATTTAAGACTACAATTAATACTGAAAATTTGAGTTCAGGATTATATTTTGCTCGTATATTTTTCAACAACGAAGTGCCCTTTACTAAAAGAATTATTGTTGAATAAGCTGTTTACATAATTTATTATCTTCAGCCGATTTTTTATAGTCGGCTGATTTTTTTAATGAGAAAGATTTTTCTAATAATATTAAGTATAGTTTTTGCAGCAAATATTTATGCTCAAAACATTGCAGGAACGGTTACCGATAATAATGGCAATCCTCTAAGTCATGCAAACATTGTTTTAGATAATGGTTTAAGAGGGACCATTACTGATAAAAATGGTAAATATTCAATTAAAAATATTAGTAAAGGCAAACATATTATTACTGCAAGTTTTGTGGGATACAAAAGTGAAACTAAAAAGTTTTTAGCTCCCGAAGAAAATAATTTAAATTTTAAATTGAGCATTGATGAAAATTTAACAGAAGAGGTTGTAATTATTGCAAAGTCTGAAAATCAATCTCAAATTCTAAATGTTCCCACAAGAATAAATATTATTGATAATCAGACTATTAAAAGTACTCCGGCTTCTCATGTTACTAATGTTTTTAATAAAGTTTCTGGAGTAAATGTAGATAGCGAATTTGGCATGTTTTCTACTGGTTCGTCTGTTACACTCAGAGGTGTAAGTGGTGGAAGTCAGAAAGGAACTTTAGTAGTTCTTAACGGTGCTCCTATAAACAAATCCGAAAGCGGTTCGGTAAACTGGAATATGATTAATAAAGAAGAAATTGAAAGTATTGAAATCGTAAAAGGGCCTGGTTCGGTTTTGTATGGTAGTAATGCAATGGGTGGAGTTATTAATATCGTAACATCTAAACCCAAAGACTTATTTGCAGCTCAGGCTTCACTTGCTTATGGAACTTACAATACCTTTCAGTCTAATTTGCACTTTTCAGGAAGAAGTAAGAATAATTTATTGTACTGGAAAATTGGAGCTTCGCTAAACCGTAGCGATGGATACATTAATACGCCCGAAGAAGTGATAATAGAAAATGATTCAATAGTTGTGCCTGTTTACCTCAAAGAGAATATGATTTCAGGAGAAATGGCTTATCGCTTCGACGAACATAATTTAATTAATATTTCGTTTAATATTTACGACGATATCAGAGGAACAGGGATAAAAATATATGAAGATATCGGTGCAGCATCTCAACACGATACATATTATGGTTCAGTTAAATACAATTCGGTTTACGAAAAAATCAAGTTGTTTGCAAATCTTTATATTCTTAACGAAAACTATAATCGTTTAAACGAATATTTTAGCGATGGAGAATATAAGTTATACGAAGTAGATGCTACACGGCGCGATATGGGAGGAAGAATATCAGTTGAGATGAATCCTATAGAAAATCTTGAAATAATCTCAGGAGCAGAAATAAAATCCGGATATTCAAATGGTAGAGATATTTATTATACTTCAACCGATTTAGTAAGTAACCGTGGTAGAATGAATATAATTGGAGCGTTTTTGCAAGCAGATTATTCAATGTTACAAGGAAGTTTGCATTTTGTTCCCGGACTTAGATACGATTATGCTTCTTTTAACGATGCGATGTTTAATATAGATTTTCCAAGTTATGCAATCGAGTATTTGGCCGATTATCAGTTCAACGATATACAGAATCAAACATGGAATTCGCTTAATCCTAAGTTCTCGATAAAATATCAGTCGAATAATAATTCGTTATATGTTTCTGTAGCACGTGGTTTTAGTGCTCCAATTTTAGAAGATTTATGCAGGACAGGAAGAAAATTTATTGGATTTAAAATCGCAAATCCTGAACTCAAACCCGAGTATATTATAAATTACGAAACCGGTTTCGATTTAGTTTTTAGCAATATCCTAAAGTTTAGTGCGTCTGCATATTATACCGAAGGTAAAGATTATATGTATTTTCTAAGTACCGGCGATACCGTGAATCTTGGATACTCTTTAGCTCCAATTTATAAAACCGAAAATATTAGTAAAGTAGAAATTATTGGTTTCGAAGCAGAGGTAATATCCAGCTTTAGCAAAATTATTGATTTATATGCAAATTATACTTTTAATAAAGCAGTAGTTAAAGAATTTATACCCAAAACTTCTGCAGACCGCGACCTTACCGGCAAATTTCTTGCAAATATTCCAATGCATAAATTTTCGATTGGTACAATTGTTAAAACTAAATATGTGAATTTGTCAATTTCTGGTAAATATACCGGAAGCAGATGGATAAACGATTATAATTCTACAGATTTAGTATATCTTAATTCTAATAAATATCCTGCATATTTTATTACTGATTTAAAGATTTGGAAATCGATAAAGGACTTAACAATCAGCCTTGATATTGAAAATGTTTTTGATGTGATATATCTTAATAGTAAAGCATACCTTTCGCCGGGGAGGTTTTGTATGATAAAACTTAGTTACAATTTTAAATATAATTAAAAATTAAATGTTATGAAAAAGAAAATTGGTTATTTTGTAGTTGCTGTTATTATTATGAGTGTTAGTGCCTGTAATAATACTAAATCTGATAGTGATATGAATGAAGACAACACTGTAGTAGAAGCCGATACTGTTGATGCTACAAACAATTTTTACGACAATGCCGAGACTTATAATTTAGAGACAAATGAACTCGAAATTCTTGGCGAAGTGGCAAATCCCGGCAAAGTTGATTTCTCTGCCTTACCATTGCGTACTGTAATCGTAAAAGAAACATTGCTCGACGAAAATGGCGATAAATTTGTTGGTGCTTATCGTTACGATGGTTATTCTTTGTATGATATTTTAAATCATACTAAAGTAGAAAAAAAGAATGCTGACGAGTTTCCACCAATAATTGACCAGTATGTTGAGATTGAAAACGCAGATGGTGAGAAAGTTGTATTAAGCTGGGGCGAAATTTATTATCCAAACCATTTGCACGAAATAATTATTGCTACTAAAGTAATGAGAATTGTACCTTCAAAAACTAACGAATTATGGCCTCTTCCCGAAAAAAGCAAGTTAGTTGTTGTAAGCGATCTTATTACCGAAAGAAACATAAGTTCCCCTACAAAGATTACAGTTAAATCTTATGAGCTTGATTTGGAGATTGTGAAAGGTAAAGACCCAATGTATTCAGAGGAGTTTAGTTTATTTAATAATTATGAAAAATTTAAAACTTATACTACTCAGCCCGAAGGCTACGAAGAAATAAGCTTACACACAATTTTTTATGGAAGAGGAAGAGGTATTCATAGTACACAACCATTTACAGGAATACAGCTTAAATATTTAGTAGAAGATAATTTTCTATTTACAAAAGATGCCTTGCAAAAAGCCTTAATTGTTTTCTCAGCCGACGATGGATATCGCTGTGTTTATTCTTATAGTGAAATTTGCAATAGAAACGACCAAGCAGATGTATTATTACTTTATCGTCCCGATGAGATAAACAAAGGTGCATTTAGAATATATCCAAGTTGTGATTTCTTTTCTGATAGAGCTGTTAAGTGTGCTATGGGAATGTATTATTCCGAAATTTAATATTATCGAGTGAAAAATTTGCAGGCTACATATCTTCTTTTTTGGTTTCTTGGAGGCTTACTATTGTTGTTTGTAATTGCTCCCTTACTTGGGATATTTTTGCACACATCGCCTGTTGATCTTTTTAGTACAGTAAAAGAACAAGAAGTTGCAGCCAGCATTTGGCTTACACTCTGGACAGCTATGGCTGCTACTCTTATTTTTGCTATTGCAGCCATACCTTTTGCATGGATACTTGCCAGAAAACGATTCTTATTCCGTAACTGGGTTCTTGCATTAATAGATATTCCAATTGTAATTCCTCACACCGCAGCCGGTATTGCATTGCTAGGCGTAGTATCTCGAAATACAGCTTTAGGTAAAATTGCAGATACTTTAGGTTTTAGTTTTATCGGTAATCCTGCAGGTATTATTATTGCAATGGCTTTTGTTAGTTTGCCATTTTTACTTAATGCTGCCCGCAACGGATTCGAAGCTGTACCCGAACATTTAGAAAAGACAGCCTTAAGTCTTGGTGCTTCTCCTTTAAGGGTGTTTTTTACTATTAGTTTGCCAATTGCATGGAAATCAGTGTTATCTGGTCTAATTATGATGTGGGCACGGGGTATGAGCGAATTTGGAGCTGTTGTAATTCTTGCATACCACCCAATGGTGGCTCCCGTAATGATTTATGAAAGATTTGGAGCTTTCGGATTAAGTTATGCACGTCCTGTTGCTGCATTACTAATTATTATTTGCTTGATTGTTTTCTTTATCCTTAGATATATTTCAACAAATAATCGTAATGCTTGAGTTAAAAAACATATCGAAGCAGTTAGGAGACTTTAAGCTTAACAATGTGAGTTTCAGAGTTGAGGAATCTGATTATTTTATGCTTATGGGTATGAGCGGTTCGGGTAAAACAGTTCTTCTTGAAACCATTGCCGGACTGATAAACCCAGATAAAGGAGAGATTATTTTTAAGAATAAGAATATTACTAACGAAAAAATTCAGAAACGAAATATTCCTATTGTATTCCAAAATGCTTCTGTGTTTCCGCATCTAACTGTTTATCAGAATATTGCATATCCTTTGCAAAGCAAAAAAAATCCTGTTGAAACAATTAAAAAAAAGGTAAACGAATTAGCCGAAATTACTGCTGTTGCTTCATTTTTAAAACGAAAACCTAAAGGCTTATCAGGTGGCGAATTGCAGCGTGTTGCTCTTGCCAGGGCTTTAGCATTAGAACCGGATTTGCTCCTACTTGACGAGCCGTTGTCTTCGTTAGATGCTTTATTACGTAGCGACTTACGTTCATTACTTCGTAAAATCAATAAAATGGGTACCACAATTGTTCATGTAACTCACGATTACAACGAAGCAATATTGTTGGCAAATAAGGTTGGCGTAATTGAAAAAGGCAGTTTGCAACAAGTTGGCACACCCGAAGAGGTTTTTATGTATCCACAGTCGGAATTTGTTGCCGGTTTTGTTGGTGTGCATAATTTCTTTACAATTACAAGTATAGATGATAGTAGTTTGAAAATTGTTAACTCTGATATCGTTTTGTTTAGTCAACAAAAAACTAACAGTTCTCAGTTTATTAGTATTAGTCAAAATGCCTTTGAGTTTTTCTTGCAAAAACCTGAGCTAAGTTTTAAGAATGTTTTTAAAGCTAAAATCCTTGAGTTAATTACATCACACAAATTTGTTAGGGTTGTTTTAGATATTGGAGTTAAGCTTATTGCAGAACTTGATTCAGAAAATATGTTTGTAATTGATCAAGATGAAATTTGGATAAGCATTTTACCAGACGGAATTAGGTTTATTGATAAAAAGTGAGTTTTATATAATTAGCTTTTTGGTCTTGTTGATATTCACTAATTTTGTAAACTTATAAAAAACAAGAATTATGATTAGCTTTAATGAAGCAAAAGATATTGTAAAACAAAACTCTGCATTAATTAAAAATGTTGAGCAAATAGCACTTTATGAAAGCTTAAATAGAATTTTGGCTCAGGATATAGTTTCTGATATTGATATGCCACCATTCGATAAATCTGCAATGGATGGTTATGCATGTAGAAGAGATGATATAAATAAGGAGCTTAAGATTGTTGGTGTAATACGTGCCGGTAATAATGAAAAATTTGAAGTTCAAGAAGGTGAATGCGTGAAAATTATGACCGGAGGTAAAATGCCGGTAGGTGCAGATTGCGTTTTGGCTGTAGAAGATACGAAAGAAAATGATGGAAAAATTGTTTTTATTGCTAAAGAAACAAAAAGCAATTTTGTAAAACGTGCTTACGATATAAAAAAAGGAGATGTGGTTTTACGAAAAGGAAGTTTAATTAAACCTCAGCAAATCGCAGTAATGGCATCAGTTGGTATTTTAAAACCATTGGTTTACCAGCAGCTTAAAGTTGCTGTTCTTACTACCGGAGACGAAATTGTAGAACCTCATATTGTTCCGGTTGATTCTCAAATTAGGAATAGCAATGCATCTCAATTATTGGCACAAATACGAAGAACCGGTGCTTTGCCTCTATATATGGGAATTGTCGGAGATGGTAAAGACATTACCAAACAAGCTATAAGCGAAGGAATACAGTTAGCCGATGTATTGCTTATTACCGGTGGTGTTTCTATGGGCGATTATGATTTTGTGCCTGATATTTTAATTGAGCTTGGTGTAGAT
This sequence comes from Bacteroidales bacterium, assembly GCA_028702675.1. Lineage (GTDB taxonomy): Bacteria > Bacteroidota > Bacteroidia > Bacteroidales > ML635J-15 > JAQVOJ01. The sequence goes on along the minus strand of JAQVOJ010000004.1, from coordinate 5,015 downwards.
ATTAAATTTGATAAAGTGGCTGTTAAACCTGGAAAACCTACAGTTTTTGGTCTTGCTGAATCTTGCTTTGTTTTTGGATTGCCAGGAAACCCTGTTTCTTCATTTATTATCTTTGAAACTATTGCTAAAGAGCTTATTTATAGGGCTATGGGTTATGATTGTGTATCAAATGAAATTGAAACAAAAATAAGTGAAGATTTTAATCGCAGAAGTACCAGTCGTACTGAGTGGGTGCCGGTTAAAGTAAATATTGATGGCACAGTAAGTGCAACCGTTTATCACGGTTCAGCTCATATTCATGCTTTGTGCTCGGCTGATGCAATTATGCGAATTGAAAAGGGCGTTAAGTCAATCCCTAAAGGAGAAAAAGTATATGTTAGATTCATTTAATAGAAGTATCACCTATCTAAGGATTTCTGTTACCGACAGATGTAATTTGCGTTGCGTTTATTGTATGCCAGCAGAAGGTATTAAGTTGTTGCCTCACAGCAGTATTCTTAGCTTCGACGAAATTGTAGATGTTGTAAAAGTTGCAGTTAATACCGGGGTAAATAAAGTTAGAATTACCGGTGGAGAACCCCTTGTACGTAAAGATATTGTGAGTCTTGTAAGTATGATAGCCAAAGTAGATGGAATAAATGATTTGGCAATGACAACAAATGGGCAGCTTTTAGAAAAGTTTGCCAAGCAACTTGCCGAAGCCGGATTGCATAGAGTTAATGTAAGTTTAGATACAACAAATCCCGAGAAATATTCCGAAATTACACGTGGTGGTAATATTAAAAATGTATTTGAAGGTTTGGTCGCTGCCGAAAAATCAGGACTTAATCCAATTAAACTAAATTGTGTTGTGCATAAATCTCACGATGAACCTGATGCTATGGCAGTTAAAGAATTCGGCAAAAAAATGGGCTATCGAGTTAGATTTATTCATCAAATGGATTTGGAAACTGGCTATTTTACTGTAGTGGAAGGTGGCGAAGGTGGTAATTGTGCAAAATGTAATCGAATTAGACTTACAGCAAATGGTAAATTAATGCCTTGCTTATTTAGCGACTTTGCTTATGATGTTAGAGAGCTTGGAGCAAAAGAAGCGTTTTATCAGGCAGTTAAAAACAAACCGGAAATGGGAGGGGTTAGTCACGATCATTGTTTTTATAATATTGGAGGTTAAAACAATTAGAAGAATTTAATGCTATGGAAGATAAAAAACTTACACATATCAATGCTGAGGGTAAAGCAAAAATGGTTGATGTTGCACATAAGCCATCTCAATTACGTGTAGCTAAAGCCGAAGGTTTTATTAGCCTTAATAACGAAACCCTTAGTTTGATTCGTGAAAACAATATGAAAAAGGGAGATGTGCTTACCACAGCTGAAATTGCCGGAATTCAAGCAGGAAAACAAACATCAGCACTTATACCACTGTGCCACCCTTTGCCAATTACAAAAATTGCCGTTACAGCAAGTCTTACCGAAAGCGGTGTCAAAATTGTTTCAGAGGCTCGTTGCACCGGACAAACAGGTATCGAAATGGAAGCTTTAACTGCCGTAAGTGTTGCGTTACTTACTGTTTACGATATGTGTAAAGCTGTAGATAAAAATATGTGTGTTTCCGGCATTAGATTAATTGAAAAAACAAAAACTGACATAGATTAAAGTGTTATGAACGAAAAAATTGAAGTGAAAGTTGTATCAGTAAATATATCTGAAAAAAAAGGAACCGTTAAAAAAGCTGTAGATTCTATTCAAATGAACAGCGAAGGCATAATTGGCGATGCACATGCTGGGGATTGGCACCGTCAGATAAGTTTATTGGGAATAGAAAGTGTACACGAATGGGAAAAACTTGCAGGACGTAAAATTGAATTTGGCGAATTTGCCGAAAATATTACAACAGATGGTCTAAAACTTTATCATACAAGCCCCGGAGACGAATTTATTAACGATAATATAGTTTTAGAAGTAACACAAATTGGTAAAAAATGCCACGGCGACGATTGTGCAATTTATCGTGAAGTTGGCAATTGCGTAATGCCTAAACAAGGTATATTTTGCCGTGTTCTTAAAGCCGGACAGCTTAAAGCCGGAGATACATTGGTTTATAATCCAAAAGTTCATAAAGCTTTAGTTATTACATTAAGCGATCGTGCTAGCAAAGGTGTTTACGAAGATAAAAGCGGTAAACGAGTTGAAGCTATGCTCGAAGAATTTTATTGCAATACACACAAACATTTTGAAATAGAAAGAAAAGTAATTCCAGACAGTGAAGAGGAGTTAAACTCTCTTCTTGAATATGCAATAAATTCAGAATACGATTTAATAATTACTACAGGTGGAACAGGAATCGGTAAACGAGATATCACTGTAGATGTTGTTAAAGAAAAGCTCGAAAAAGAAATACCTGGTATTATGGAAATGATACGTGTAAAATACGGTTCTGAAAAACCCAATGCTCTTTTAAGCAGGGGAGTGGCCGGTCTTTCGCAAAACACTCTTATCTATACACTTCCCGGTAGCGTTAAAGCTGTAAACGAATATATGAACGAAATTCTAAAAACACTTAATCATTTATATTTGATGATGATGGGAATTGATGCTCATTAAGAGTGATAATGATGTTTCTTTTCTCGCGATTTTACTATCTGAAACAACACTGTTTATTCGTTTATTATAGTTAATGTATCGTTGATTGTTGCCGGTAAAATGTGTTTTATCTTAATATTTGTAGTCATTAATAACCGTTAATAACGGATAATTTCAATTTTAATAAGTTATATACAAGGCTAAAAAACAGAGTATTAAACAAAATGACTATCTTTACAAGATGAATAAATGGACTAAATTAAGCATAGAATATGCAAACCAAAGGTCGTATTTAGACGACTTGTTTCAAGTTTACCCAACTATTCCAGAAGGGATAAGAGAAATAAATGAAGATGTTTGGTCAGAAGTCGAAAAATCTTTCAAAAAGAAAGATAATGATTTATTGATAAGACAACTGTTAAAATTTGACTTATTCCCAATCAAAGACAGTTACATCGCTTATTTAAAACGTGATATCTCGGCTATTGACAGAAATCCAAGAACGATAAACCGAATCTGTGGACGACTATATGAAATGGGGCTTGATAAAATATTTGAAAGATGTAGCAAACCAAAAGAAACCAATAGACAGATTGGTCCTATGTTTCGTGATTGGTTAAAAAGAAAATCCTTAGGTGTTGAACCTGTATCCTTAGATGAATTTTTAAGCAATGACAAAGACGCAATTTTGGATGCGGGGGATAATGCAATGATGGAGTTTGCAAAAGAACTTTTAGGATACAATCACAACAAAGGATTAGATTTTGTTGGTCGTTTTAACAAGCAATTTGTAATTGGTGAAGCAAATTTTTAACAGACTTTGGTGGTCACCAAAATGCTCAGTTTAATGATGCAATTAGTACCATTAAAGCAAAAGGTGTAAAAGCAGTGAAAATTGCTATTCTTGACGGAGTTTTATTTATTAAAGGGAAGAATAAAATGTATAAGTCAATTACAGATACCTACAGAAATTGCAACATAATGAGTGCTCTTGTATTAAGAGAGTTTCTTTATCAATTGTAGCGAAGTGAAAATCATGAAAACCAAAACAATAGAAAAAAATTGTGAATAAATTTAAGCATATGAAAAACTTACTTATAAAATCTGACAATATCAAAGGATTGAATTACTTGCTGAATGAAAAAGATTTGAAAGGTAAGATTGATTTGGTTTATATTGACCCACCTTTTGCAACAGGTGGAAACTTTACAATTACAGATGGTAGAGCTTCAACAATTAGCAATTCAAGAAATGGAGATGTCGCCTATTCTGACAAATTGCTTGGAAACGATTTTTTAGACTTTATCAGAAAAAGACTTCTTTTATTGAAACAATTAATGTCTGAACAAGGGTCTATTTATCTGCATATTGATTATAAAATAGGTCATTATGTAAAGATAGTAATGGATGAAGTTTTTGGAATTGAAAACTTTAGAAATGATATTACAAGAATAAAATGCAATCCGAAAAATTTTAACAGGCTTGGTTATGGGAATGTAAAAGACTTAATTCTTTTTTACTCAAAATCAAGCAATCCAATTTGGAATGAGCCAAGAGAGAAATATACTGAAAAGGATTTTGAAAAACTCTTTCCAAAAATGGATAAACAAGGTAGAAGATACACAACCGTTCCTATTCACGCACCAGGTGAAACCGAAAACGGGAAATCAAATCAAGCTTTTAAAGGTATTCTACCACCAAAAGGGAGACATTGGAGAACTGATGTAGAAACCTTAGAACAATGGGATAAAGAAGGTTTAATTGAATGGTCTTCAACAGGAAACCCAAGAAAAATAATATTTGCAGACGAAAGAGAAGGGAAAAGAGTTCAAGATATTTGGGAATATAAAGACCCACAATATCCAACTTATCCAACTGAAAAAAATTCTGAACTGTTAGACTTAATTATTCGAACTTCTTCAAATGAAAACAGCATTGTTCTTGACTGTTTTTGTGGTTCAGGAACAACATTAAAATCCGCACAAAAAAATGGAAGAAAATGGATTGGAATTGCTCAATCAGAACACGCTATTAAAGCCTCAATGGCTAAACTTGAAACAGTTGAAGGAGACCTTTTTATTGCAAAACCGGAATACGAATTTTTAGAATTAGAAAATGTACAACTTGTAAAAGAATGTATAAGAAATAGCGGGTTCAATGTATAATCAAACGTAAGTGATTTTAATAAAAGTCAGTGCTTTTTGTACGCTACTTGTCATAAACGCAAAAACACGGAAAAACTATCTAACATAAAGATTAATAGGTTGTTAGGAAATAATTATTCATTGTAGAAATATAGCTGAGCGTTAATAACCGTTAATAACTGCTACAAATAATTATAATTTCAGGACACTATGATGATACAACTTCATTTTATTAATACCAAACATAAGCCTCAAGTTTACATAACTATAAAATATCTTATTGTT